>JAQXZE010000054.1 GCA_029227055.1 Oscillospiraceae bacterium
AAATTTTAGGTCTTGAACTTGGAGCTGACGACTATGTGAGCAAGCCCTTTGATACTAAAGAGGTAATCGCCAGAATTAAGGCGGTTTTGCGCAGATGCGCCGATAAGGACAAGTCAAATCAGGTAAAGGAAGTCCGTTTTGATAAACTTCGTATAAATCTAACCAACTACGAGCTTGAAGTAAACGATACTAAGGTTGATACTCCGCCTAAGGAGCTTGAACTTATATACCACCTTGCAAGCAACCCTAACAGAGTTTACACCCGCGACCAACTCTTAGACGAGGTATGGGGCTTTGATTATTACGGTGATTCAAGAACTGTTGACGTTCACGTAAAGCGCCTTCGTGAAAAGCTTGAAAATATTTCGGAAGAATGGTCCCTTAAAACCGTGTGGGGAGTTGGCTATAAATTTGAGGTTAAATAGGTATGCGTCTTAAACTTTTTAAGAAATACTTTTTAGCAACGGTTGCAATAGTTGTTTTCAGCCTTGCTGTTTTGCTGATGATTTTGTCTATTGTTTTTAATAGCTATCTTTCTAACAGTAAGTATAAATCAATGCAAAAGACCACCGAAACAATAATAAATTTCTATGAACTTTCAAATAATAATTCGGGACAGCTAAACGGCGGATTTTATTATATTGTTTCAAACCTTGGCTATGCGGGGGATTTGGATATTTTTGTAACCGATTTAAACGGAAAGCTTAAGCTTTGCGCCTGTGAAGAGTGGAGAGAGAATGGTGTTTGCACCCATTCTTCTGTGAAAATTTCAGAAAAGATACTAAAAAAGGCGGTTTCGGAAAAGTATTGGGGTGTGGATACGCTTGGCAGCTACAGTAATCCGCAAAATATTCTAGCAACACCGATTGTTTCGGGTAGTAAGGCTGTGGGGGTTATATTCACAGTATCCGAGGCTTTGCCTATAAAGTCCCTGCTAATTACCGTGCTAAAAATATTCGCTCTTTCTGCAATTGCACCCATAATAATTATGTTCATTGCGCTTTATATAATGACCTACCGTATGACAAAGCCGCTAAAGCTTATGTCGGATGCGGCTAAAGCGATGGCAAGGGGCGATTTTTCTAAAAGAATTCCTGTTACAAGTGATGATGAGATAGGGGAATTAGCAGTTTCCTTTAATCAAATGACTAATTCTTTAACTCAGCTTGAGGGAATGAGGAGAAGCTTTGTGGCTAATGTGTCTCACGAGCTTAAAACCCCGATGACCACTATTGGTGGCTTTATTGACGGAATAATTGACGGAACGATAGAGGCAGAAAAACAGTCTTATTATCTTAATATCGTATCCGAAGAGGTAAAGCGGCTTTCCCGAATGGTTCAGTCAATGCTGAGCCTTTCAAAGCTTGAATCGGGCCAGTTTATACTAAAACCCGAAAAGTTTGATTTTAAAGAAATGCTTTTAAGCGTTGTTATCAGTCAGGAGCAACGCATCGAAAAGAAAAATATAAATGTAAACGGTTTGGATGAAATCTTTACGGTTGTCGTAAATGCCGACCGCGATCTCATTTATCAGGCAGTTTACAATCTTGTAGATAATGCCATAAAATTTGTAAATGAAGAGGGAACAATTTCCTTTTATCTTAAATCCGATAGTAAAAAACTTATTTTCGAAATCGCGAATACGGGTAAGGGAATTCCTGCAGAAGAATTAAGATTTATCTTTGAAAGATTTTATAAGGTTGATAAGTCACGCTCGGCAAATAAAAACAGCGCAGGGCTCGGCCTTTACCTTGTTAAAACTATTCTTCACGCCCACGGCGGTAAAATTTCGGTTAAAAGCCGTGAAAATGAATTTACAACATTTAAAATTGTATTACCGTTACCAAAATAATTTTTAGGAGCCGAAAAATGGAAGATTACAAAAACGAAAATAATAGCGAGAGCTTTGAAGCTGAAGTGACTAAACCCGATTTAGAGCAGAATATGAATAATAATGATGCTGACCTTTTTGGTGATGAGCTTTCTGAGGATAGCTTTACTGCAGAGGAAGAATTCGGTTTTGAAGAAAATTCTGATATGAATTTTGAGGAAAGATATGAGGCAAATCCTAACTTTTCGTCAAGCTTTGAGGAAATAAAGTTTAGTCCCGTAAACCCCTATGAGAAAAAGCCTATGAGCCGAGGGCTAAAAGTCTTTTCCTTGGTTTTAGTAGCGGTAATTCTCTTGAGTGCTGCTTGTTGCGGCGGATATTTTATGGGAAAAAACTCAAATCTTTACGGCAAAAATCAGACAAGTGTGGGACTTGAAGCAAAACCCAAAAATAGCGACGAGCTTACTGCGGCTCAGGTTTATGAAAAGGTAAATAAATCGATTGTGGGTATCTCGGTTTATAACGAAAAAGGCTTGGTTTCAGGCGCTTCGGGCGTTATTTATTCAAAGGACGGATATCTTGTTACAAACGACCATATCTATTCTGAAATAGCAGCACCTAAATTTAAAATTCATACCTATGACGGTAAAGAGTATTCTGCCGAGTATGTAGCAGGTGATACAATAAGCGATTTGGCAGTTTTAAAGATTAAAGGCGGTAGCTTTACCCCTGCAACCTTTGGAAGTTCTTCGGATATAATTTTCGGCGAATCGGTTGTGGCTGTTGGCAGACCTAATGACCCTACCGATAAGTCTTCTATTTCTAAAGGTATTATTTCGGCAGTTTCAAAGCGTGTTCAGACAACCTCTAACTATTCTGCAAGTCTTATTCAGACTGATAGTGCTATAAACCCCGGAAGCTCGGGCGGCGCTCTTGTAAATATGTACGGTCAGGTAATAGGAATTACCTCGGCTAAGCTTGCAGGTGTTGAGTATGACGCTGTTGGCTTTGCAATTCCTACCGTTATGATGAAGAGGGTTGTAGAACAGCTTATTTCTGACGGCGGCGTTAAGGACCGTGCAAAGCTCGGTATATCCTATACCGCAATTGATTCGATTACTGCAGAGGTTAAGGGATATTCTGCAACGGGACTCGGAATTGTTTCTGTAAGTGAGGATTCTGACCTTTACGGAAAGGTAAATGCAGGGGATATTATAACCCATGTAAACGGTAACGAAATAAAGAGTGACGAATTTGTGCTCGACTTTATTGAAAACAGTAAGGCGGGGGACACTGCAACCTTTACCGTCCTATTTGCAAAGAGCAACCGTTCAAAAGACTTTACTATCAAGTTTAAATCCAATGTAGGTCAGTCAAGCTACCAAAAAGCAGATAATTCTTCCGATAATTCGGATAAAACCTTCGATTTCCCAAACGGTGAATAATGTTTAATGTTTTAAAAGTCCTGAGTTTTTCGGGACTTTTTTAATTTTTTTGATACTTTTAAAAATCTGTGTTTAATAAAGGTTAAAAATAGGTTACAAAATCGCCTAAAGGTTGACAGTTAAGCGATTTTTTGGTAAAATAGAGGAGAATATAATGGGATTATATCAGGTTTTTTGAAAAAGAAATTTGAATATTTTTAGGGGTGAGTGTTACGGTTAGAAGTATGACCGGTTTTGGCAGAGCCAAAGAAACAATTGACGGTATGGATATTACCGTTGAAATCAAGTCTGTAAATCACAGATATTTTGAGTTCTTTGCCAAAACACCAAGAACAGCGCAGTTCTTGGATGAAAAATTAAAAAGCTTTTGTCAGGGAAAAATCGCAAGAGGAAAGGTAGAAGTTTCGGTTATCATTGATAATAAAAACGATGATGCTGTTGAGCTTGAAATAAACCGCGCTTATGCAGATGCATATATATCTGCGCTAAATCAGTTGTCGGTTGTATATTCTCTTGAAAATGACCTTAAGTTATCCGATTTAGCGGGTAATTCCGAAATTTTTTCGGTAAAGCGTAAGGAAATAGACGAAGAGGCGCTTACAAATGCAGTTCTAAAGGTTGCAGACGCAGCGGTTAGTGCCTTTTTGGATATGAGGGCAATAGAGGGCGTTAGACTTTCAAACGATGTTTTAGACCGCGCAAATCTTATTTTGGAAAAGATCGCTTTCATCGAAGAAAAGTCACCCGAAACGGTTGCTGCTTATAGACAAAGAATAGAGCAAAAGATTAAAGAACTTCTTGACAGTGCTCAGGTAGACGAGCAAAGGCTTTTAACCGAAACTGCAATTTTTGCGGATAAAATAGCGGTTGACGAGGAGACAGTACGCCTTGCAAGTCATATAAATCAGCTTAAAACAATATTTGCAGAGGGTGGCGTTATAGGCCGAAAACTTGACTTTATTGTTCAGGAAATGAATAGAGAAGC
>JAQXZE010000055.1 GCA_029227055.1 Oscillospiraceae bacterium
GTATCGCCCTTAAAGAAGAATTACTATAGTTATCAGAGGGATAACGAGCGTACCAACGGACAAGACGGTTATGCAGGTCTCTTCGGTAAGAAAATTGACCGTTTACAGATTGTTATAAAGTGAGGTGGAAACTATGCAAAATAAGATTTTTATTGAAAAGGCGAAGAAAGCTGTGGTTGATTATTTTAATTCACAAGCTGATTCAACAGATAAAAACGGTAAAATCACTGTAGAAGATGTTTTTGTTGTTTGGCTTTGCAAAACATTACAAAACAATAAAGCATTGTTAAGCACAACGGTAAGCGACGGAATGTATTATGAAATCACTTATAATGGTGATAAAAACGAAATGTATTTTGATGCTTATAAGAAGTGGAAAAATTTTGCTTTGGAGGTATAAAATGAATAAACAGAAAATTTTTAAATGGCTCAAGGCTGCAGGTGTGCGAGCAATAAAAACTGTAGCTCAGACAGCAATTGCCACTATAGGTACTGCTGCAGCTCTCGGTGAGGTTAATTGGAAATTCACCTTAAGCGCTGCTGCATTAGCGGGTATTGCCTCTTTACTTACAAGCATAGCAGGTCTACCTGAGTTAAAAGAAAAATAAGCATATTAAAACCGCCCTTCCGTTTGGTTGGGCGGTTGTGTTATATTGAACTATGTTAATCAGAAATAAATAAAATTCGTGTAAAATTCGTGTAGATAAAAATAAGAACCGCATTTTATGCGGTTCTTAAGGTGTTTGGTGGAGGCGAGGGGAATTGAACCCCTGTCCAAAAAGTAATTCCTTTCGGCATCTCCGAGCGCAGACGCATCTTTTTATTCCCTTATATCGCCGTCAAGCGTCGAACTGCGATACTCGGTAGCTTCCAAGTCATGATATCGGCAGAAGCAGGCCGATATTCACGTGCACCACTAAATGACGCCCTCGCGAAGCCGTGGTCCTCTTCGGTCGGAAGGCAGCCTAATTAGGCTGCTAAAGCAACTGTTTTGTTGTCAGTTAATTCTAAGTTGCGGATTTTAGAGCGGTTCCGCACCGCTGCTCGCTTCCAAAAGTTCAAACTCCCTGTCGAAACCTTTACGCCCCCATATATAACCCGCAGAAAGCGGGTTTAAGGTAAATTAAAGATTTTTAAACCAACGGATCGCCATATCTATCCAAACTTGAGTTTCGTCAAACTGTCCGTTATAGTGGTCGGGATGGTAAACGGTGCTATTACAAAGGGAAAGACCGTGCCAACCGTGTGGGAAAATGTGAAGCTCTGTGCAGATTTTCTTTTCTGCAAGGGCAGTAGCCATTAGAAGAGCATTTTCAACGGGCACCCCATTGTCCTCAAATGTATGCCAAATAAATGCGGGAGGTGTATCCGCACTTACCTGTTTTTCGGCTGAAACTAATTTGAGCATATCGGGGTCGTCCTTTTTATCACCAAGAAGATTGTCAAATGAGCCTCTGTGAGCCATTTCGCCGCTTGTGATAACAGGATAGCAAAGAATCATTCCGTTAGGCTTATGTTCCCCATTTTCAAAGCCGAAATACGCTTTTATAAAGTCTTTATTCCAAAGGGTGCCATAGCTTGCGGCAAGATGTCCGCCTGCTGAAAATCCCGTAACAGCGATTTTTTCAGTATCAACATTCCACTCTTCAGCATTTTTGCGAAGGGTAGAAACCACTGTAGCCAACTGAATAAGCTGAGCCGGAAAGCGCACGGGCGCGCAGTCATAACGAAGAATTACCGCATTTATATCCTCGGCGATAAACTTAAGGGCAATTGCCTCTGCCTCGCGGTCGGAGGTCATACTATATCCGCCACCGGGGCAAATTACTACAGTGCGACGCTTTCTGTCAGGCTCTATCTCCACAGAATTATCGGGGAGATACAAGGTCATATTAGGCTGAAAGTCGGTACCCTTTGTGCCGATTTTTTCATAGTCAATATTGATATTTATAACTTCATATTTCATAAAATCACCTGTTTTGTTCTTTCATTGCTCTATCTATTGCGCGGTTGGCATCGCGTTTT
This sequence comes from Oscillospiraceae bacterium, assembly GCA_029227055.1. GTDB lineage: Bacteria > Bacillota > Clostridia > Oscillospirales > Acutalibacteraceae > UBA737. The sequence continues at coordinate 2,026 of JAQXZE010000055.1, forward strand.
GCGGCAACTGCACGCTTATCGTGTAGCTGTTTACCCTTGCAAAGACCCAACTGCACCTTTACGAGAGAGCCTTTAAAATACAGGGATAAGGGAATAAGGGTAAGCCCTTGTTGTTTTACAAGACCTAAAAGCCGCATAATTTCGCGTTTATGAAGCAATAGCTTTCGGTTGCGCATAGGGTCACGGTTAAAAATATTTCCGTGGTCATAAGGGCTTATATGCATCTGCTTTATTATCATTTCACCGTTATCTATACTACACCAAGCGTCCTTTAGGTTTACGCCGCCCTGTCTAATAGACTTTACCTCAGTACCCGAGAGGGAAATGCCGGCTTCCATGCTTTCAACAACAAAGTATTCGTGAAAAGCTTTTTTGTTTTTTGTTATTGTTTTTATGTTTTCCATAGAAGCCTTCCTTTCGTTAGATTTGCAAGGTTTATGATTCTAACATAATTTTTTATATTAGTCAAGAAAAATTTGTCAAATATTATTTGGTAAGCACTTTTTCTCCGTCAAACAGCATAATTCCTACGGCTGTACCGAATTTTCCGCCCGACAAGAGATGCTTTTTAAATGCTCTTTGAAGTGAGGTGCCCTCGGGCAAATCCTCAGGCGCCCTTGCTGAGTTCTTTCCATATACAAGCCAAGCTTGCGAAAAGCTTTCTATGTCTTCAACGCAAACAATGTCAAATTCGTTAGCAAAGCTTAATATGTTAGAGCTTTCGGGCAAAATCTTTCTATATTCGGGATAAAGCAGCCACGAATTACACCTGCATACCAAAATTTCGTGCTTTTTTGCATCACAAAAATAATTATATGCTTTTTTGTAAGATTCAATTCGTGCGCTTTCGTTAAAGGGCTCATGACTTGTCGGTATGTGTATAGCTTTAATTGGGTCACCTTTTTTACTGTTAGATCTTTATACACAAAGGGCGTATCAAAAGGATATAGAACGCTATCGTATTGCATACAACCGAATTTAAAAATATTACCTTTATAAAACCTCGGATACCATTCGGCAACAAAGGTGCCGTAAATATCGTGCATAATTTTACATTCGTAAGCTTTAAATTTTATATCAGCAAAGGTTTCCCAAAATATAGTTTCTTCGATATTTCTTTGCTGGTATAAGCTTTTCGCCGTTTCGGCGGCAAAAATTAAAACTAAAAGCCATACCGAATAATATGGGAATCTGTGCTTTTCGGAAAACTCTTTTACGGATAAATCTGTTAAATTGAAGTCGTAATGGCTTTCTGTGTAGTGATACAATACTATCAAGAGAATCCTCAATACCGCTTTTGATAACACTATCGGCAAATTTGGTTATTTCTTTTGCGGCGTCTTCTCTAAAATTGCATTTATTTAAAAAGAGCTCTAAAAAATCTATATTCGTAAAATCACCCTATGCTCGATGCAACTATTTAATTTTTGTGAAAACCTTATCTTTTACATGGATTATACTGTCACAAACAGAAATGCTTGTATTTCTGTGGGTGATGAAAAGAACGGTTTTATCAGGAAGCGCTTTTATATTTGAGAGAACTTGCGTTTCGGTCTGCTCATCAAGAGCACTTGTTGCCTCGTCAAAGAGCAATATCGGAGCTTCAAAAAGCAGAGCTCTCGCAATAGACAGACGCTGAAGCTGGCCTTCAGATAGTCCACTTCCTCGCTCTGACAGCATAGTATCAAAACCGTCGGGCAGAGAAATTATAAAGTCATAAATAGCGGCAGCCTTTGTAGCGTTTATAATTTCTTCTTCTGAAACTTCGGGGTTACAAAGGGTTAGGTTTTCGCGTATTGTACCTGAAAGTATCATATTGCCTTGCGGAACATAGGCGAAAAGACCTCTTGTTGTTGCATCTACAGGCATGCCGTTATCAAGGGTGATATTTCCGCCAAGCGGCTCATAAAGACCTAATAGTATTTTAAATAACGTACTCTTTCCGCTGCCTGACTCGCCCGTAATAGCGGTGATTTTACCGCGCTCAAACTCAAAACTGCAGTTTTTTAATATAACTTCACTATCATAAGAGAAGGCGAGGTTATTAACTGATATCTTTTTGAAGTTGTCTTTAACTTCGAGAAGAGCAGTATCCTCTAAAGACTCAGGTTCGGTCTCAAGCTGTTCAAGGTCCATAAGGCGCTCTGCAGAAGCAAGCGCTGCATAATATTGAGGTAGAATTCCCGATATATTTTGAAGCGGACCTCTTACTTGGCTTACAAGCTGTAAGAAAGCGGTTAAGGTACCGTATGTTATAATGTTTTTTGAAATAGCGCCTGCTCCCCAAATAAGAACGGCATAATAACCGAAATTGAAGAAGAGCATAAGGGAGAGGGAAATTCCTGTTGAAGTATAGGTTCTTTTAAGTTTTGTTTTGTAGTTTACGGTTAAATATTCATTAAGCTTTTTGAGGATAGGAAGTTCGCTTATAAAGGTTTTAATAACTACAATGTTTGCAAAGCTTTCTTGAAGGAAGGAGCGGGCTTGTCCCTCTGTTTTTTGACATTCTTTATGTAGATATTTATATCTTCGGCTTAAAAATCTGCCGAGGAACGGAACGGTAAAGCCTAAAACGATTACAATTCCCGTTACAAGCGGATTCAGGTAGAGCATAGCAACAATACCCGATATAAGTCTTGTCGTCATTGAAGCAATGCTTGGGATTAGCGAAACGGTAGCAGAGATTATAACATCGGTGTCAGATGTAATTCGGTTCAAAAGGTCACCGCTATGGTATTTTGCTACGGTGGGGTATTTCTTTTTAACAAGCACTGAGAAAAGATATTTTCTAAAATATATAGTCATCTTTCCCGAGGTAGAGGTGTTAACAATTGAACTCAAGGCGTGAGCTACAAGCTCTGCAAACAGTATGCTAAAAAGCAAAATTGCAGATGTAGTAAAGTTTGCATTAGAGCTTCCTGTTGCCGAGTCAATAACAGATTTTGAAATAAGGGCAAGTCCCACAGCGCAAAGAGCTACAAAAGAGTTTATTGCCGCAATAAGAACTACCATCGGTAAGAATTTCTTAATTCTTTTAAAAACCCAACTGAGCGTTTCGTTTTTTATAATTTTCATAAGCTTTCTAAAATCTCGTTTTCCTTTAAAATTCTAAAGAAAGAGTCAACATCATTAAGGGCTAAAACGGTTGAAATATCAAAATTCTGGAGCAGAGCGTTAACAAGCTGTTCTTTATTCATTTCCTTTTCTTTAAGTAAATTCCACATAAAAACAGCGGTTTTTTGCAAAACTATTGAGGCAGTAAAGCTTCTTGCCGATTCCCCTGAAGCTACTACAACATAGTTTCCGTGTATATTTTTGAGGGAAAAATCAGACTTAATTTTCATAAAAACACCCCTTGTTTTAACAAATTATTAATAATGATGAAGAGACTCTTGCATTTTTATAAATTATATACTAAAATAATAATAATTTCAAGGATAATAATAAAAGTCTGCATCTCTTCTACTATATGCAGAAAGGAAAGGAAATATTATGGATACTTATTTTGAACAGCTTATAACAATGAGAAAGGGTGCAAAGGAACTTTTCGGAACTCTCGGCGTTTGGGTGGCGGCATTAGTACTAAGTGTCATTTTTGTCTTTCTATCGATGATTGTTCCATTTATTTCTACACTTTTACCATTTATTATAGCAGGACTTCTTTTTGGAGCCTATAAGTTATCAAAGCAGTTTTCGGTTGAATATGAGTATATATTCACAAACGGAACTTTTGATGTTGATAAAATAATCGCCCAAAACAGCAGAAAAAGAATGTTATCCTTTGAGATACCAACTGTTGATGTTTTGGAAAAGTATAATCCTCAAAATCCTCCGAGAGGAGAGTTTTCCAAAAAGGTTATCGCCTGCAATATGGACGATAACGATATATATTATATAATTGTAAGTGATGCCGTTAAGGGTAAGCGTTTGCTTGTATTTACACCTGACGAAAGAATGAAGCAGGGTATAAAGAAGTTTTTGCCGAGATATATGCAGATGTCGGCTTTTAAAGATTAAATAAGAGGTGCCGTTTATGAAGGTTTTGACTGTTTCGCAGATAAGAGCTGCCGAGGAGAATGCCGTATTAAACGGCACTTTTTCGTATGCCGAGCTTATGCTAAATGCAGGTAGGGCGGCAGCAGACATAATAACCAAGAAATATAATGTAGTTGCAAAGAGAGTGGCGGTTGTCTGCGGTAGCGGAAACAACGGGGGCGACGGATTTTGTATTGCCGACATTTTATCGAAGCTAGGTGCTTTTGTAACTGTAATTACACCCTTAGGCACTCCTAAAACCGAAACTGCGGCAAAGTTTTTTAAATTTTTGCCATCGGTTACCGTTACTGATGAGCTTTGCGGCGAATACGATATTATAATTGATGCGCTTTTTGGTATAGGACTTGATAGGACCATCGCAGGCAGAGCCGCTGAAGCTGTAGATTTTATGAATATCTCTTCGGGAATAAAAATTGCTATAGATTTGCCGAGCGGTATAATGGAAAACGGCAAGATAGCGGGTAAAGCCTTTATGGCAGACCTTACAATAACCTTTATAGCGATGAAAATGGCTTTGCTTTTGCCGCCTGCATCCGATTACTGCGGAGACATTGAGGTTGCTGATATAGGGGTTAGCGTAAAGGATTTTGAGGCGCTTGCTATAGAAGCGCCCTCTTTTAAAAAGCGGGCAAAAAATTCCCATAAGGGTACCTTTGGTACGGGGCTTATAATTGGCGGCAGCTATGGTATGTGCGGCGCCGAAATTTTAGCGGCAAAGTCGGCCCTTAGAAGTGGCATAGGTCTTGTAAAAAGCATAGTTGTCGATAAGAACTATTCGGCGTTTTGCAGCAGTATTCCCGAAGCGGTTACAGTGCCTGTTAAAACAGAGACCGACGGCGGTATTGCGCTTACAGATGAGCAGATAGAAAATTTAATGGTATCTTGTGATGCGGTTTTAATAGGTCCCGGTATGTCGGGCAGCTTTTCTGCAAAGCAAACTGTTGTTAAAACCTTAAATGCAGCAAAAGTACCTGTTGTTTTGGATGCAGATGGAATAAATGCTATAGCCTTTGACATAAGTATATTAAGAAGAATAAAGGTTCCGGTTATTATTACTCCCCATCCCGCCGAGATGGCAAGACTTTGCGGTATATCTGTTAGTGAAATACAAAACAACCGTGTAAAATACGCTCGTAATTTTTCCCTTGTAAACGGAGTTATTACGGTGCTAAAAGGCGCTAATACGATTGTCGCCGCACCCGACGGCAGTATTTATTTTAATACTACGGGTAATGCGGGTATGGCAACGGGCGGCAGCGGAGATGTTTTGTCGGGTATAATTTTGTCCCTTTTAGCGCAAGGCTTTTCACCGCTTAACTCTGCACTTTATGGGGTTTTTGTGCACGGCAGGGCAGGGGATATTGCGGCATCAATGCTTGGTGAGATTTCAATGCTGCCGTCTGATATAATAGCCAACCTTAATAAAGCCTTCAAATAGGAGGCTTTGAAAGGGGCGCAAATCCTTGAAAAAGATATTCGCTGTATGCTTAATAATGCTTTTCCTTTGCTCTTGCGGTTCTCGTAAAACCTATATAGAACCTGTTTTGGAAAATATTTCTTTTGTGGCAGAGGTTTCATATTATAATGAAAGCTACACCTTTAGCGGTGAGGCTGACGCTGACGGCGGTATCGTTTTAGAGGTTGTGTCACCTGATGAAACTTCGGGTATGCAGCTTATACATAAGGGTGATAAGGTAAGTATAAGCTATAAGGGACTTACCTATGTTGCAAACGATAAATTGCCTCTTGCACATACAACAGAAATTTTGTACAGCGTGATATCAGATTTGAAAACCGATAATTTGGGTGCTTTAAAAAGAGATGGAAATTTATCGGCAGAGGGGAAGATAGGCAACAGAGAATATATTGCTGATTTTTCGCCCTCGGGAATTTTGCTTAAATTAAAGGTTCCGGCATTAGCCTTTGAGGCGGTTTTCTCGGATGTAAAGCTTCTAAAAACTGAATAATATATGCCTTTTTTATGTGTTTTTTGTGAACAATTTGTAAAAGGTCAGGAAAAGTCAAACTTTTTTCTTAAAAAGTATTGACTTTTTTATTTTTAGCGCTATAATATAATCGTTAGCACTCGAAGTGTTAGAGTGCTAAAAGGAAAATTGAGGTGAAAAGATGGAGCTTAGCGAGAGAAAGCGAGCTATACTTGAGGCGATAGTCAGAGCCTACATTGATACAGGCGAACCGATAGGCTCTAAGATACTTACAAGCCTTATTGAAAATGCACCTTCTTCGGCAACCCTCAGAAATGAAATGAGTGAGCTTTGCGAGCTTGGGTTTTTAGAGCAGCCGCATATATCGGCAGGCAGAGTGCCAACAAACAATGCCTATAGATTTTTTGTGCAGTCGCTTATAAGACCGAAGGAAATTACCGAGGATGTAAAGGACTATGCTGATTCGGTTTTTCTAAGAGCTCCTAACGACCCCGAGAGCCTTACCTTAGTAGCGGCGAAAATTCTTACGGAGCTTACAGGTCTTACGGCGTTTGCCTATAACACAGTAGGTGCCGAAGCGCTTCTTAAAAGGATTGAGCTTTTAAAATTAAGTCGCCGTTCGGTTATGGTATTTCTTATTACCTCGGACGGTAGGTCTAAAAGCTGTATGTGCAGACTTCAAAATGAGCTATCCGAAAGCCTTGAGGATTTGCTGGAGAGCATATTTGATAAAAAACTAAAGCGCAAAGCTTTAGGTGAGCTTAATAAAGCCTATCTTCAAAATGTTATAGCCTCTGCAGGCTTTGATGCCTTTGCTATAATGCCGCTGATTACCGCTATTTTTGATATGGCAGGGGAAATGGCGCAAAGCAGAGTGCAGATAAGCGGTGAGGCTGCTATGTATAACATATTTAGTGAAAACAGAGCAGGAAGAATAATTCCGCTTGTAAACAGTGCCGATACCCTTATGAACATCTGCAAAGCAGAGGAAGATGGCACAGCGGTTATATTCGGTGACGATACCGCTATTACCGATTTTAAAAATACGGCAGTTGTAGTTACCGATTTTTATACAGATAATCACCCCTGCGGAAAGATTGGAATCATAGGGTCTGACAGAATGTCCTATGAGGAGATTATTCCGAGTGTTGAGTATATAGCGTCAAAGATTACTAAAATAATGACAGAAGTTCAAAAGGATATGGAGGACTGATTTCGTGGCAGAAGAAACAAATCGTGACGAAACCTTAGATTCACAGGAAGCAGCAGAAGCAAAGTCTAGTGAAAAAAAGGAAAAGAAAAAGTCAAAAAAAGAAACTGAGCTAGATCTTATAAAGAAAGAGCTTGCTGAGAAAAACGATTTGCTTATCCGCACAGCTGCTGAGTTTGACAACTACAAAAAGCGCACAGAGCGTGAAAAGGCAAGTGTTGCAGAGTATGCAAAAGCAGGAATAATAAAAAAGCTTTTGCCAATACTTGACAATATAGACCGCGCAACCGCGTCGGATAAGGAAAGCACCGAATATATAAAGGGCATTGAGCTTATCGTTAAGCAGTTTGTAGGTTTAGCGGGTGACCTCGGTATAGAAGAGGTTGCAAAGGTGGGCGACACATTTGACCCTAATTTCCACGAGGCAGTAATGCACATCGAGGACGAAAATTACGGTGAAAATGTAATCGTTCAGGTACTTCAAAAAGGCTATAAAATAGGTGACACTGTAATCAGAGCAGCAATGGTACAGGTTGCTAATTAAATTAAAAAACACTTAATTTTATTTAGGAGGAAATTTATTATGGGAAAAATTATAGGAATTGACTTAGGTACAACAAACTCTTGTGTAGCAGTTATGGAAGGCGGCGAGCCGGTAGTTATCGCGAATGCTGAAGGCTCCAGAACAACACCCTCTGTTGTTGCTTTTTCTAAGACAGGCGAGCGTATGGTAGGTCAGGTTGCAAAGCGTCAGGCTATCACAAACCCCGACAGAACAATAAGCTCTATAAAGCGTGAAATGGGTACTGCTTACACCGTTGAAATCGACGGCAAGAAGTATACTCCTCAGGAAATCTCGGCTATCATTCTTCAGAAGCTTAAGAACGATGCAGAGGCATATCTCGGTCAGACAGTAACAGAGGCAGTTATCACTGTTCCCGCTTACTTTACCGATGCTCAGCGTCAGGCTACAAAGGATGCAGGTAAAATTGCAGGTCTTGAAGTAAAGCGTATCATAAACGAGCCTACTGCTGCGGCTCTTGCATACAGCATTGATAAGGAAGACGACCAGAAGGTTATGGTATATGACCTTGGCGGCGGTACATTCGACGTTTCTATCATTGAGATGGGTGAAGGTGTACAGGAAGTTTTAGCTACTGCAGGTAACAACAAGCTCGGTGGTGACGACTTCGATAAGAGAGTAATGGATTATATCGTTAGCACCTTTAAGGCAGAGCAGGGTATTGATTTATCTAACGATAAAATGGCTATGCAGCGTGTAAAGGAAGCTGCAGAAAAGGCAAAGATTGAACTTTCGGGTATGACTACTGCAGATATCAATCTTCCCTTTATTACTGCAGATTCTACAGGTCCTAAGCACTTTGAAACAACCCTTACACGCGCTAAGTTCAACGAGCTTACTGCAGACTTAGTTGAGGCTACAATGGCTCCTGTTCGTCAGGCTCTTGCAGACTCAGGTCTTAATAAAAACGAAATCAACAAGGTTCTTATGGTTGGTGGTTCTTCAAGAATTCCTGCAGTTCAGGAAGCAGTTAAGAACTTTATCGGCAGCGAGCCCTTCAAGGGTATCAACCCTGACGAGTGTGTTGCAATCGGCGCATCTCTTCAGGCAGGCGTTTTAGGCGGCGATGTTAAGGGCTTATTACTTCTTGATGTAACACCCCTCTCCCTCGGTATTGAAACAATGGGCGGCGTTTCTACAAAGGTAATTGAACGCAACACCACAATCCCAACAAAGAAGAGCCAGATTTTCTCAACTGCTGCTGACGGTCAGACCTCTGTTGAGGTACACGTGCTTCAGGGTGAAAGAGAATTCGCTAAGGATAACAAGACCTTAGGTGTATTCCACCTCGATGGCATTGCAGCAGCACCCCGTGGTGTTCCGCAGATTGAAGTAACCTTTGATATCGACGCTAACGGTATCGTTCACGTTTCTGCTAAGGACCTCGGTACAGGTAAGGCTAACGATATCACTATTACCTCTAACACCAATATGTCTAAGGAAGATGTTGAAAAGGCAGTTAAAGAGGCTGAAGAATATGCAGCTGAGGATAAAAAGCGTCGCGAGGCTGTTGATGTTAGAAACAATGCAGACCAGATGATTTATCAGACAGATAAGACTGTTTCTGAGTTTGGCGATAAGTTAAGCGAAGAAGAAAAGAGCAAGATTGAAGCCGCTAAGGAAGCTTTAAAGGAAGCTTTAAAGGGTGAAGATATAGAGGCTATCAAGGCTCGTCAGGAAGAACTCCAAAAGGAAATCTTTGCTGTAAGCGAAAAGGTATATAAGGCAGCAGCTGAAGCTCAGAATGCAGCTCAGGGCGACGCACAGTCTGCCCCTGCTGACGATAACGTTTACGAAGCAGACTACACAGATGTAGACGATAATAAATAATCACTAAACTGATTATTTAAGAGAAAAGGTAAAAGTGAAGAGTGAAGAGGTAAGGTGTTCGCAAAGCGAACGAATATATAGTGTCGTTTTACGACACCGATACTTCTTCACTATCACTTATTACATATTACTTCAAGCAGATACAAACCTTGTATCTGCTTTATAGGAGAATTATTGTGGCAGACAATAAAAGAGATTATTATGAAGTTTTAGGCGTTGATAAAGCCGTAAACGATGATGACCTTAAAAAAGCATACAGAAAAGCTGCTAAAAAGTATCACCCCGATTTACATCCAGGAGATGCCCAGGCGGAGAAAAACTTTAAAGAGGTAAACGAGGCGTACGAGGTGCTTTCTGATAAAGAAAAGCGCGCAAGGTACGACCAGTTCGGTCATGCGGGAGTAGACCCCAATTTTGGTGCAGGTGGCGGCGGATTTGGCGGTGGCTTCGGCTTTGACGGTGATTTCGGAGACCTTGGAGATATTTTCAGTTCTTTCTTTGGCGGCGGTTTCGGCGGTGGCGGCAGACGCAACAACCCTAACGCGCCAAGACGAGGTAACGATACCTCTGCGTCGGTTAATATTTCTTTTGAGGAAGCGGCAAAGGGCTGTAAAAAGACCGTAAAGGTTACCAAAATAGATAACTGTTCAGATTGCGGTGGAACGGGATGTGAAGCGGGTACTACCCATAAAACCTGTCCTGTTTGTCACGGTAGCGGACATGTTACCTCTGTTCAGCGTACCCCGTTCGGTCAGATGCAAACACAGAGCGTCTGCGGTAACTGTCACGGCTCGGGTAAGATTATAGATAAGCCCTGCCGTACCTGTGCAGGTAAGGGCAGAATACGCCATACAGTAGAAAGGGAAATTGATGTCCCTGCAGGTATTGATGATGGACAGATTATAAATATCCGCGGCGGCGGAGATGCGGGTGCTAACGGCGGACCTTCGGGAGATTTGCGTGTTAATGTAAATGTAAGACCGCATCCGATTTTTGTAAGAGACGGATATGATGTTTACTGCGAAATCCCGATAACCTTTACCGAGGCGGCTCTCGGTGCCGAGATTATCGTTCCTACCCTTGAAGGCAAGGTAAAACTCAATATCCATGAGGGTACTCAACCGGGTAACGAGTTTAAATTAAAGGGCAAGGGAATACAGAGGCTTAATTATTCAGGCAAGGGCGACCAATATGTAAGAATAGTGGTTGAAATCCCCAAAGACCTCTCAAAAGAGCAAAAGCAAAAGCTTGCCGAATTTGACGAGCTCTCAAACGATAAAAACTATAAAAGACAAAAATCTTTTATGGATAAAGTAAAGGATTTCTTTAAAGATTAAAATTACAAAAGCCGAAGTAAATGAACTTCGGCTTTTATGCTTTCTAGGTGTGGCGTGTAAAATTTCGCAATATTAAGGCGGCAAAAAACATCTTAAAAAAAGTTGGTTAAAAGTTTATAATTTTGGTTGACAAAATAGATATTTATGGTATAATAAACTTCGGCACCTTTGAAAGTTGCCATTTGGGGCGTTAGCTCAGTTGGTTAGAGCATCCGGCTCATAACCGGACGGTCCGGGGTTCGAGTCCCTGACGCCCCACCATTTTTATTTTTAGGGGTATGGTGTCAACGGTAGCACACCGGTCTCCAAAACCGTTTGTGAGGGTTCGAATCCTTCTACCCCTGCCAAAAAATTCCTCGAACTTGTTTCGGGGAATTTTTTACTTCTTACCTATTACCTCTTCACTCTCCCCTCAAAAAGTTCTTGGAATTTTTGAAGTAATAAGTAAGAAGTAATAGTGAAGAGGTTAAGGTGTCGGCTTTGCCGACAAATTATAAATAATCTTCAGCGGTTCGAACATATAGGTAAAAAAACAAAAGAGTTTAGATTTGTGCTACCCCTTCAAAAGCAGACCTTATGGTCTGCTTTTGTTTTTGTTTAGAATAGGAGGATGAGAACCTACAGAGTATCTTTTAACCTCTAAAACGCTGTATTTATCCATATTGATTTTGCAATTGATTTTTGCTATAATAAGTCGAAAAGGAAGTGAGCTTATGCATAATTTTTTTGTTGATGAATCGCAAAGACAAGACAGCCGTTATATTATTACAGGGGCTGATTATAATCATATAATTAATGTTTTGAGAATGAATATAGGCGACTCTTTTCTTGTAAGCACAAAAGGACAGAGTGATTTATGTGAAATTGAAGCTTTTGACGGTGAATCTGTTACGGCATCAATTATAGAAGAAAATTATCAGAACACTGAGCTTTCTTTAAAAATTTATTTGTTCCAAGGGCTTCCAAAAGGCGATAAAATGGAGTTTATAATTCAAAAATCTGTTGAGCTTGGGGTCTATGCTATTATACCTACCGAAATGAACAGATGCGTTGTAAAGCTTGATGAAAAGAAAAAGAAATCAAAGGTTTTAAGGTGGCAAGCTATTTCCGAAAGCGCCGCAAAACAGAGCAAGAGAAATTATATACCTAAGGTTTTAGATGTTTTATCATATAAACAAGCACTAAAAAAAGCAGAGGAGCTTGATTTGCTGATTGTCCCTTACGAAAACGCGGAGGGAATGGTTGCGACAAAAAGAGTTCTTGAAGATTTGAAAAACTGCAAATCGGTGGGTATTTTGATAGGTTCCGAGGGCGGTTTTGATGATAGTGAGATAGAACTTGTAAAGGAAATGGGCGGTAAGGTTATTTCTCTTGGAAAACGCATTTTGCGTACCGAAACTGCCGCTATTACGACCGTTGCAATGTGTATGCTAAACACCGAAATAAATTCTAAGGAATAAGCTTATGAAACAATTGCCAATCCCTTATGTAGAAAGAATGAAATCTCTTTTGGGCGACGAATATGCCGAATATGAAAAAGCGGTGAATATGCCGCCTGTAAAGGCTTTCAGGGTTAATACTGATAAAATTTCAATAGATGATTTTTATAAACTTAATATATTTTCAAATGAGAAAATACCTTATGTTGAAAACGGCTTTTATCTGAATTATGAAAAGGTAGGAAACCATCCCTTTCACCACGCAGGAATGATTTATGTTCAGGAGCCTGCGGCTATGGCGCCTGCCGAATGTATAGACATAAATCCTGAATGGACAGTGCTTGATATGTGTGCAGCTCCCGGAGGAAAAAGCACACAAATAAAAAACAAGTTAGGCCCAAAGGGACTGCTCGTTTCCAACGAAATCATTCCATCACGCTGCAAAATACTTACAGGCAATATTGAAAGACTTGGTCTTTTAAATACAGTTACAACCTGTATGGATACAAAAAAACTTGCAAAAACTTTTCCCGATACTTTCGACTTAATAATGGTGGACGCACCCTGTTCGGGAGAGGGTATGTTCAGAAAAGAGGAAGTTGCAATCAGCGAGTGGAGTCTTGAAAATGTAAAAAAATGTGCTGATAGGCAAGTTGGAATTTTAGAAAACGCAGTAAAGGCTCTAAAATGCGGCGGCTATATTATTTATGCTACCTGCACCTTTTCATTAGAAGAAAACGAAAAGGTGATTGATTCTTTTTTGAAAAATCACCCTGAATTTGAGCTTGTGCCTGTAAAGGAAGCGGTTAGAAATCATACCTCAGACGGAATATTCTTTGACGGTTGTACCACAAAAAACATTCACTATGCAAGGCGCTTTTACCCTCATAAAGCCAAGGGCGAGGGTCAATTTATGGCGGTTTTGCATAACACAAATTCTGATATTCCCCGTATAGTAAAAGAGATTAAGTCTCCCACTAAAACCGACGATATAATCTTTAAATTTTTGGATGATGTTTTGCAGACTTACGAAAAAGACGGTGTAAAGTTATACAATGGGAACCCTGTATATTTCATACCTGATTTTAAAGTGAAAGACGGTACGGCTTTTTCCTGCGGAGTTACAATAGGTGAAGTGCGAAAAAATTATATTCAACCGCATCACCAATTTTTTATGGCTATGGGCAAGTCCTTTAAAAGAAGAATTGAACTGACAAGCGACAGCGAGGAGTTGCAAAAATATCTTCACGGCGAAGAGATAACCTGTGACTCTCAAAACGGCTGGGCGGTTGTTATGGTTGAGGGCTGCGCTTTGGGCGGCGCAAAGGTTGTGAATGGAGTTGCCAAAAATCATTATCCTAAAGGGCTCAGAGCTTTTTGATTTGCAGTAGCATATCCTGAAAGCATTTGATAACAGCAAAAAAGGTTAGCAAGAATTTTCTTGCTAACCTTTTTTGTTAGTTTTCTTTAAATAATTTTCTTCTTAGCTAAAAGCTTTAAAACCTCACAGAAAGGTACGATTGTTAAAGCAAGAAGCAGACTTATCATAAACTCTGCAAAGGATAAAGCCTCAAGTCCGAAAACTGCACCTGCGGGGGTAAGAGATAAGAAGATGAGAATAAAAGCTGTAAGAAGAGTTGAAAGATTCATAAATCTGTTTGATTTAAAATCGGTTTTGAATATACTCGAATCTGATTTTACATTATAGGAATGGAAAATCTGCATAAGACCAACGGTTAAGAAGGTGATTGTCATAGCCACCTTTGTAGCACCGCCGATTGCAAAGGCGATAAGAGAAACGGCAGACATAAACAGAGCCTCGGCACCTATAAACACAAGGGCTTTCTTATTAAAAATATGACCCTTTAGTGATAACGGACTGTGGTGCATTACCGAGCTTTCTGCGTTTTCCATACTAAGTGCAAATGCTGGGGCAGAGTCGGTAAGAAGATTTATCCACAAAAGCTGAACTGCCGCAAGGGGCGGGAATTTAAAGATAATCAGTCCCAAAATATAAAGAATTACTTCTGAGAAATTACAGCTTAAAAGATAGATTACAGACTTTCTTATATTCTCAAACAGCCCGCGGCTTTCTTTGATTGCGTTTACAATAGAAATAAAGCGGTCATTTGTAACGATAATATCAGCAGAGCCCTTTGCGATATCGGTGCCTGCTTTACCTAGCGCGCAACCTGTATTTGCGGCAGAAAGAGCGTCTGAGTCGGCAATGCTGTCACCCGTAATGGTAACCGTTTCACCGTTTTTCTTAAAGGCTGATACTATCCTTAATTTATCATCGGGAGACACTCTTGCAAAAACAGAATATTCGTTTATAACATTCGGTAAATCCTCGTCCGAAATGGCGGCAAGCTCGTCGCCGCTTAAAACCTTGGTGCCGTCCTTTAAAATGCCGATTCTTCGTGCTACTGCTGCTGCAGTATTGGGGTTATCACCCGTAATCATAATTGTTCTGATACCTGCTTTGTCGCATATCTCGATAGCGTCATAAGCGTCACTAATCGGTGGGTCTGCAAGGGCAACAAGACCAACAAAGGTCATACCGTTTTCTATCTCATCGGGATTTAGGTGAGCCGGAATTTCATCGAGCGGTTTTATAGCAATACACAAAACTCTGAGTGCGTCTGCCGTTAACTGCTCGTTAAGACTTAAAATTTCGTCAATATCGCAGTTCACACACTTGCCCACAAGATTTTCGGGCGCACCCTTTGAAATTGCAAAGGGACGCTCGTTTATCATATTAACGGTTGTCATAATCTTTCTATCAGCATCAAAGGGGATAAAGGAAAGTCTTGGATATGCATTTTCAATATCTATTTTTGACATTGAATTGTATTCGATTGATGCCTTTTCAATTGCGCTTTCGGTAGCGTCGTTATCAAGGGTAGAACAGGTTGCCGCAAGCTTTATTATTACATTGGCGTTTTCGCTTGTTTCGCCGTCGGCAAGACTATAAAGCTGTTTGCCGTCAAAAATCTTGGCAACGGTCATGGTATGTCTTGTTAAAAGACCTGTTTTATCGGCACACAAAACCGAGGTTTTACCTAGAATTTCAAGGGCACCTGTGTTTTTGATTATTACATTGTTCTGTATAATTCTTCCTATACCGAGCCCGATAACCACAGTAGCTATTGCAGGTAGTCCCTCAGGAATTGCCGCAACTGCTAAAGCGGTGGCGTTTATAAGGCTTTTTACGGTCATTGATGCGAAATGTGCTGCATCGAAGTTTATAAAAAGATTTATAAAGAAAACTAGTACACAAAGCAGAAGAATTGCTGTGTTTATGATTTTTCCGCTGTCCTTTAAAATGTGCTGTAGGGGAAGCTTTTCTTCACCTGTTTGCTGCTTTATGGCAGAGGTTTTACCGATTTCGGTATAAAGTCCCGTTGCTACTACTACTGCTTTTGCAATTCCGTGAACAACGCTTGTTCCCGAATATATCATATTTGTTCTGTTGTTTTGCTCGGTGATTTCTTCAAGAAGAATGTCGGCTCTTTTTTCTACGGGAATAGCTTCCCCTGTAAATAAAGCTTCGTTTGTTCTGAATTCACTAGCTTCGATTATTCTGGCGTCCGCCGAGATAAAGTCACCCTCGCGCAAAACAAGGATATCACCGGGTACCAATTCGTCAGAGGGGATATTACGCTCAATACCGTCCCTGATAATTGTGGCTTCGGGGTTGGTAATACCCTTTAAAGAATTTAAAATCTTCTCGCCCGAATGTATATGGTAGGCATTTATTAGTGAGTTTAAAGCTACTATGCCTACAATCAGCAGCGGCGAATAAAAATCTCGTTCATCATATATTATTGAAACTAAAAACGATAGCGCTGCAATAATAAGCAGAGTAATTACCATACCGCTTTTAAGCTGATTTAAAAAAATCTTTAAAAAGCGGGGCGGCTCAATATTCGTTATTGTGTTTTTGCCGTAAAAATCAAGGCGGTCATCTGCAACGCCGTTAGAAAGGCCTTTTTGAGAGTCAACCGAGAGTTCCTTAAGCACATCTTCAATTTCTGAGCTATGCCAAATCATAAAATCATCCTATCACTAAAATTACTTATCACAAAATATTTTACTATATTTTACCGCTAAAATCAACCGCAAAACTAGAGTGCGATTAATTACAGGGTGATAAAAAATATTTAAAAGGGGCAAAATACTATCTAAAAGAGGTGTTTTTTAAGTGAGAAAAAACGGATTTAAGGTATTTATGGTGCTTATAACTGCAGTTGCAGTTTTGTTTTTTGGTATAAGTATTTTATCGGAGCAAAGCAGAAAGGGAAATCTGATAAATGAGAACCTTCGGGAGTTTACAAGGAGTATTGACAATATTACCTTGTGCCTTGAGAGAATAAGTGCACACGGCGAAGATGCACAATTGGGTGCAGAGGCTGAAGAACTTTATGAAAGGATACAGTCAGCAAAGGAAAATTTCGGCAGACTGTCTTTAAAAACTAATGCTAAAAATCTCGAAAAATTTTTGTCTCAAGCTGAAAATTTTGCCCTTTCGCTCACAAAAAAGGCAATTTTAAGTGAGGGTATTGCCGATACCGATTTGGCCAATCTTCAGTCATTAACCTTAAGCGCCAATGAAATATCGGGTATTTTAAGCTACGAAAATGAGGAAAGTTCAAACGATAACCCACATTTGAAAATGGAGGATAAGATTTCACTTGTAGAAGAAAATGTTCTTATCAAGGAAAACACACTTATCTACAAAGAGGATGTTGAAAAGAGTATTGAGGTTATCTATGAGCCGCCTTTTTCAAGAGTTACAGAAAACGGAGATTTCACTTATCTTGCAAGAGCGCCGCAAATAAGTGAATATACAGCTAAAAATATTATTGCCCAAATTTTAGGGGAAAAGGTATATGAAAGTGAATATGTAGGGGAGTCAGATGCGTCTTCGGGTCTTTATATATTCGAAACCGAAAATACGAGCTTTTGTGCAACCAAAAAGGGCGGCAAACTAGCTTACCTAGTTGAAAGGCGAGAAGTGACGCAAAATACGCTAGGCTACAACGAATGTCTTTTAAAAGCAGAGGAGTTTCTTTTAAAGACCGACTTTAAGGGTATGGAAGCTACGCATCATTCCTTTAAGGATAATGTATATAATATAAACTTTGTGTATAGAGACGGTCAGACTCTTTGTTACGGTGACCTTATAAAGATAAGTATAGCGGCAGATAACGGCGAGGTGATTTTATTCGATTCAAGAGGTTTTTTGGCTAATAACAAAAGCCGTGCGTTTAAAACTGCAGAGTTTTCGAAAGCACAGGCGCAAGAGAAAATAAGAGCGGATTTGAAAATTGAGAGCAGTGCGGTAGTCTTATTGCCTAATGATGAAAATAGCCGTTGTTATGAGTTTTTTTGCACCGACAGCAAAGGCCGAAAGCTATTCATATATATAAATGTGGACAATTTAGAAGAAGAGGCGATTTTTATTTACAACGGTGACGGCGGTATCTAAAATAAATGCTTGACAAATTTGGAAATTGGTGTATAATAATTAGGACAACGAAGTAGAACGAAGTATGGTTCTCACCTAACAGAACACTGATTTCTGTCGGTCAATAGCTATTTTCCTCGATATTAATGGGGATATTATGTGTATTGATTTGGGCGTGAACTATGCAGTTCACGCCTTGTTTATTATTTTTTACTCATATTTTGGGGGTGCTTAACATCAGCAGCAAAGAATTAGCTATTAATGAGGAAATCAAATTTAAGGAAGTTCGCGTAATTGATTCAGACGGTTCGCAGCTCGGTATATTACCGATTGCAAAGGCTATCGAGGCGGCATACGCTCGTGACCTTGATCTTGTTAACATTTCACCTAACGCCGTTCCGCCCGTATGTAAGGTTATGGACTACGGTAAATACCGTTTTGAACAGGCTAAGCGTGAAAAGGAAGCAAAGAAAAATCAAAAGGTAGTTGAGGTTAAGGAAGTTCGTTTGGGCCTTAGCATCGACACTCACGATTTTGAAACAAAAGGAAAACACGCGATGCGTTTTCTTGAGGATGGAAATAAAGTAAAGGTTTCTATCAGATTCAGAGGTCGTGAAATGGGACATCCTGAAATTGGTACTGAAATTATGGTACGCTTTGCGGAGTTTTGTTCCGCTTCGGGCGTAGTTGAAAAAGCTGCAAAGATGGAAGGTCGTAACATGTTAATGTTTTTGGCTCCAAAAACCAGTAAATAAGAAATATTTTTGTAGGAGGAATTACAATGCCTAAGATTAAGACACACAGTGGCGCAAAGAAGCGTTTTAAACTCACCAAGACCGGCAAGGTTAAGCGTGCTCATGCTTTTAAGTCACACATTTTGAACAAGAAAACCACTAAGCGTAAGAGAAATCTTCGCCACACCGTATGCGCTGATGTTACAAATGTAGCAGCAGTAAAGAAAATGATTCCTTACAAATAATTTGTGTAAACTGAAAGTGGAGGTTTAAGTAAATGGCTCGTGTTAAAGGTGCGTTAGCAACACGCAAGAGAAGAAAAAAAGTATTAAAGCTTGCTAAAGGTTATTTTGGTGCCAAGTCCAAGCTCTTTAAAACTGCTAAAGAAGCAGTAATGAAATCCGGCAACTATGCTTATATCGGTCGTAGACAGAAGAAGCGTGATTTCCGTCGTCTTTGGATCACCCGTATTTCTGCTGCCGCTAAGCTTAACGGTATGAACTATTCTACATTTATGAATGGCTTAAACAAAGCAGGTGTACAGATTAACCGCAAGATGTTAGCTGATGTTGCAGTTAACGATGCTGCAGGTTTTACGGCTTTAGTTAAGACTGCTCAAAAGGCTCTTAATAAATAATTTTTTGCTCGCCCGAGTTTGCTCTCGGGCGAATTTTTGCTTTTTTGAGGTGTAAAAATGGACGGTTTTTTGAGAATTACAAGTCGGGATAATGCACTTATCAAACTCGTTTGCGCTCTGCAAACTTCGGCGAAAGAAAGAAAACGCAACAATCTTTTTGTAGTTGAGGGACTCAGGATTTTAAAGGATTTAGCGGAGAACGGGGTCGAGTTTGATAAGTTTATTGTATCGGATACGGCGGCGAAAAGGTATGAAAAGGATATCAAAAGCTTTGCCGAAAATTCGCAAAATAATTATATTTTACCCGATTCGCTTTTTGAAAAAATCGCTGATACCAATTCGCCTCAGGGTATTCTTGCCCTCGCAAAAATACCCGAAAACAACCTTGAAATTGATGAAAACGGCAAATATATAGCTTTAGAAAATCTTTCTGACCCCTCTAATTTAGGGGCGATTTCAAGAACGGCAGAGGCGCTCGGTGTTTCAGGAATACTTATTTCAAACGATTCTTGTGACCCATATAGCCCAAAGGTTCTTCGCGCCTCTATGGGCACGCTTCTTCGTATGCCTGTTTTCATTGTGAATGATTTAGTAGTCTTTATAAAATCGAGCAGTTTAAGGTCGTATGCCTGTGTGGTTGACAGTGATGCCTTGCCTATAAACGAGGCGGATTTTACGGGCGGCAGTGTAATTTTAATCGGCAATGAGGCAAACGGTCTTAGTGATGAAATGAAGACTGCGGCAGATAAAAAGGTTACAATCAAAATGCGTGGCAATGCCGAATCTCTTAATGCGGCGGCAGCGGCTGCAATTGCCATTTGGGAAATGGTGAAATAATGGAATACGAAATTTGGCTTCAGGCGGTGCTGCTCGAGGGCTCTAATAAAGTAATTCGTGTCCTCAAATATTTTGGCAGTGCTGAAAAGGTTTATAAAGCAGGAAAAGCGGCTCTTGAAAGCTCTGCCATATTTAGTCCTGCAGAGCTAGAACGGGCGGCAAAAATTACTATAAAGTATTCAAAGGATATTATAAAAACCTGCCGTAAAAACAAAATTGATATTATAACTATCAGCAGTTCTCGATATCCTAAATCATTATGGAATATTGAAAATCCCCCTCTTGTATTATATACAAAGGGCGAGTTTCCCGATTTTTCTGATAAACCGTCAATTTGTATTGTGGGACCGAGGGAAATATCCGAATTCGGTAAGAAGTCGGCTTTTTCAATCGCTTACAGACTGTCCCGTGCGGGTTTCACGGTCGTTTCGGGCGGCGCTAAAGGCGGAGATAGGGCAGCGCACCTCGGCGTTCTTAAAGCAGAGGGCAAACCGATATCAATCTTGCCTTGCGGTATACTTAATCCTTACCTTTTGGAAAATGAAAAATTAAGACAGACAATTGCAAAGACAGGCTGTCTTTTAAGTGAATGTCCACCCGAAAAGGGAGTTAACAGAGCAAGCTTTAAAGTGAGGAACAGACTTTTGGCAGCGCTGACTCTCGGCACCGTTGTTGTGGAAGCAGGGGAGCCAAGCGGAGTTTTAATAACCGCAAACTATGCCTGCAATTACGGCAAGGACTTATTCGTAATACCGGGTAACCCTACATATCCTCAGTATAAAGGCTCAAACAAGCTCATAAGGGACGGTGCAAAGCCCCTACTTGATGTTTTTGACATTTTTAATGAGTATATCGGCACATTTGGGGATAGGATAGATACCGAAAAGGCAATGCAAAAGACAGAGGTTAAAGAAAAGACTAAAAAAATAATAAAAAATTTGCCTTTAACCCTTTCAAAAGAAGCGAAAATGTTGTATAATCAATTAGATAAGCAAAAATTTTCCGCCGATGATTTACTTTCCCTCGGAATTTCGGACGATTTACTGATTTCGGCAATTACCGAGCTCGAAATGGAGAGGCTTATAAAATCATTGCCAGGCGGATTTTATGAAAAGATTTAATATATATTTTTAAGGAGTAAGATATGTCAAAACTTGTTATTGTTGAGTCTCCTACAAAGGTTAAGAGCATAAAGAAATATTTGGGAAGCAATTATGAAGTAATGGCTTCTATGGGTCATGTAAGAGACCTTCCTAAATCACGAATAGGTGTTGATATTGAGCGCGGCTTTAAGCCTCAGTATACAAATATGCCCGACAAAAAGGCTCTTATAGGAAAGCTATGTGATGCTGCCGCTAACAGTGACGGCGTTTTACTCGCAACCGACCCTGATAGAGAGGGAGAGGCTATTTCTTGGCATTTGGCTCAGATTTTAGGTCTTGATTTAAACGAGGCTAACCGTATTTCCTTTAATGAGATTACCGAAACAGGTATAAAGGCAGGTATAGCTAAACCTCATAAAATTGACCTTAATCTTGTTGATGCTCAGCAAGCCCGCCGCGTTCTTGACAGAATAGTTGGCTATAAGTTAAGTCCGTTTTTATGGAAAAAGGTTAAGAGCGGTCTTTCGGCAGGCCGTGTGCAAACGGTTGCTCTTCGTCTTGTTGTGGACAGAGAAAGAGAAATCGAAAAGTTTGTAAGCGAAGAGTATTGGACAATCGATGCAAAATTTGCAAGCGGCAGAAAGGTTTTTGAAGCAAAGCTTTACGGAACTGCAAAGGGTGAAAAGATTGAAATTTCAAACGAAGCCGATGCAGAAAAAATAGTAAACGAATTAAATAATGCCGAGTATATTGTTACTTCTCTTAAAAAGGGAACAAGAACAAAGCAACCGGCCCCCCCTTTTATTACTTCAACACTTCAGCAGGAAGCATCTAGAAAGCTCGGCTTTACAGGTCAGCGCACAATGAAGGTTGCTCAGCAGCTTTATGAAGGCGTTGATATTGAGGGTGTCGGCACTACAGGTCTTATAACCTATATGCGTACCGACTCGCTTCGTATTTCCGAAGAGGCAAGGTCGGCTGCAAACGGATATATTACTTCAAATTACGGCAAAAATTATCTGCCCGAAAAACCCCGTTATTTTAAGACAAAAAGCGGTGCTCAGGATGCTCACGAGGCAATCCGTCCTACCGATGTTTATTTATCCCCTGAGCGTGTAAAGTCCTCTCTTACACAAGAGCAGTATAAACTTTACAAGCTTATTTGGGAGCGCTTTATCGCTTCCTTGATGGCGGCTTGTATTCAGAATACTGTAAATGCAGAAATCACTGCAGACGAATATCTCTTTAAAGCAAGCGGCTATTCCGTTAAGTTCGACGGATTTACCGTTTTATACGAAGAGGGTAAGGACGATGCCGAGAACGACGGCGGAGCACTTCCCGAAATTAAAGAGGGCGAAGCTTTAAAGCTAAAGGCATTAACCCCTAATCAGCACTTTACACAGCCTCCTGCAAGATATACCGAGCCTACCTTGATAAAGGCGCTTGACGATAACGGAATAGGCAGACCTTCTACCTATGCACCGATTATTTCGAACATTTTACAGAGAGAATATATCGAGAGGGAAAAGAAATCCTTAAAGCCTACCGAGCTCGGTAAGATTGTAACCGATTTAATGGTTGAGCATTTCAAGAAGATTTTTGATGTAAAGTTTACCGCAGGTCTTGAGGTTAAGCTCGACCAGATTGGTGCGGGTGAGCGTTCCTGGATTGAAACCATGAATGAGTTTTACGGCGATTTCGATGTTCTTTATAAAAAGGCAGAAAAGCTTATGGACGGCAAGAGGGTGAAGGTGCCCGATATTGAAACCGAGGTCTTATGCGATAAGTGCGGCAAAAAGATGGTTGTTAAAAGCAGCCGCTTCGGTAAATTCCTTGCTTGCCCCGGCTATCCTGCTTGTAAGAATACAAAGCCGATGCCTGAGGACGAAATTACAGAGCCTTGCCCAAAATGTGGGGCGAAGCTTATAAAGCGACTTTCCAAAAAGGGTAAAAAATTCTACGGCTGCAGTAATTATCCTGCTTGCGACTTTGCTGCCCCCGGTATTCCTACGGGTGAAAAATGCTCCGAATGTGGCTCTTACATCATAAAGGGTATAAGAGGCAGAAAGTACTGTATTAACGCAGAATGTCCTACAAGAAAAAAGGCAACTGAGGGACGGGCAAAAACAAATGAATAAAATCACCGTAATAGGTGCAGGCCTTGCGGGCTGCGAGGCGGCGTTTACTATAGCGGAGAGCGGTATAAAGGTCGATTTAATTGAGATGAAGCCAAACCGCTATTCTCCTGCTCATAAAAGCCCCGATTTTGCAGAGCTTGTCTGTTCAAATTCCTTAAAGGCTTCCCGTATCGATTCGGCGGCAGGTCTTTTAAAGGAAGAAATGCGAATATTAGGCTCTGTTTCAATGGAGGCGGCAGCAGTATCAAGTGTCGCCGCAGGCGGAGCTTTGGCGGTTGAGCGTGAAAAGTTTTCCCGTTTTATAACCGAAAAAATTAAAAATCATAAAAATATAAATGTTATAAACGAAACGGTAAACAAAATTCCCGAAGATGAAGTTGTTGTAATCGCTACAGGGCCGCTTACTGACGGCGGACTTGCAGAGGAAATATCAAAACTCACAGGTGAAGAAAATCTTAGCTTTTTCGATGCGGCGGCGCCTATTGTCACCGCTGACAGCATAGATTTCAGCCGTGCTTTTTATGCCGCGCGTTACGGCAAGGGTGGAGACGATTATATAAACTGCCCCTTTAACAAGGAAGAATATGAGGCTTTTCATAAGGCTCTGATTACGGCGGAGTCGGCTCCCGTTCATAATTTTGATAAACCGATAAATGTATATGAAGGCTGTATGCCGATAGAGATACTAGCTAAAAGGGGAGAGGACTCTATTAGGTTCGGCCCCTTAAAGCCTGTCGGACTTACAGACCCTAACACCGGTCATAGACCTTGGGCGGTAGTACAGCTTAGAAGAGAAAACAGTGAGGGCACACTTTTCAATATAGTAGGCTTTCAGACAAATCTTAAATTCGGCGAACAAAAAAGAGTTTTTTCTATGATACCCGGTCTTTCTAACGCAGAATTTGCAAGGTATGGCGTTATGCATAGAAACACCTTCATAAATTCACCGAAAATATTAAACAAAAATTTATCCTTAAAGAAAAAAGAAAATATTTTCTTTGCAGGTCAGATTACCGGTGTTGAAGGATATATGGAGTCGGCTTCTTGCGGAATAATGGCAGGAATTAATACGGTAAGGTATATAAAAGGGGAAGAACCGCTTGTTCTTCCGAACTTTACTATGATTGGTGCAATTCTTTCCTATGTAACCGACGATACAGTTACTAATTTTCAGCCAATGGGTGCAAACTTCGGTATTCTGCCACCGCTCGATACTCTTATTAAGGACAAGCGTGAGCGCTATGCCGCATTAGCTGAGCGTTCAATAAAATGGTTTAAAAAATAAACTTTTAGAAAGAGGGATTTAAATGAGAATAGTCATAGATGCCTTCGGCGGAGATAATGCTCCGATAGAAATTATAAAGGGTGCCTCAATGGCGTCAAACGAATACAAGGTAGAAATAACACTTACGGGTGACGAAAAGGTTATCGATAAGTGTATTCTTGATAACTCTCTCACCTTTTATGGCAACTTAGAGATTGTTCATACAACCGATGTAATCTCTATGCACGACGACCCTACTTCTATTTTAAAAGCTCATAAGGATTGCTCTATGGCGCTAGCCTTCAAGGAACTAGCTGAGGGCAGAGCAGATGCCTTTGTTTCTGCAGGCTCCACAGGTGCTATAGTAGTAGGCGGTACCCTTATTGCAAAGAGAATAAAGGGTGTTAAAAGACCCGCTCTTGCAGGTCTTATTCCGTCGCCAAAATCAAATTATCTTCTTATGGATATGGGCGCTAATGCCGAGTGTAGACCCGAAATGCTCGCTCAGTTCGGTGTTATGGCAAGCGTTTATATGGAAAAGGTTGAAAACAGGAAAAATCCAACCGTTGGACTTCTTAATATCGGCACAGAGAAAACTAAGGGTGATGAGCTTCGTCTTGAAGCCTATAAGCTTTTAAATGAGGCCCCCATTAACTTCATAGGAAATGTAGAGTCAAGAGAGATGCCTAAAGGTGTTGCCGATGTTGTTATAACAGACGGTTTTACAGGCAATATCGCGCTCAAATTAATTGAGGGCACTTCTATAACCCTCTTTAAGCTTTTAAAGGGTGCTATGCTTAAAAACTTTACAAATAAAATAGCAGCTCTAATACTTAAAAAGGATTTCTTTGAGCTTAAAAAGCTTATGGATAGCTCGGAAACGGGCGGTGCGCCATTGCTCGGCGTTTCAAAGCCCGTAATAAAGGCACACGGAAGCTCTGATGCAAAGGCTATCAAGAATGCTGTAAGACAGGCTGTAAGCTTTACAAAACGACAGGTAATTGAAACAATAACAGAAAATTTATCGAAGGTAGGAAAAGAGTAAAATGGAAGGCTTGCAAAAAAGGCTTAATTACCGTTTTAAAAACATAAATCTTTTAAAAAACGCACTGACTCATTCTTCTTATGCGAATGAGTCAAGATTTGCCTTTCCTTCTAATGAGCGTCTTGAATTTTTGGGCGACTCTGTGCTTTCGATAATTGTTTCGGAATATATTTATGAAAAATATCCCGATTTACCCGAGGGTGAGCTTACTAAAAAGAGGGCAGCCCTTGTTTGCGAGAGGTCTCTTTGCGGTTTTTCCAGAGAGCTTAATATTGGTGAGTGCCTTTTACTCGGAAAAGGTGAGGAGCATAACGGCGGCAGAGAGCGTGACTCTATTTTGGCTGATGCCTTTGAGGCGGTACTTGCAGCTATGTATTTAGACGGCGGTATGGAGGTAGCCAAAGCTCATGTTATGCGTTTTATACTAAAGGAAGAAGAAATCAAAGAGGAAGTATTTAAGGATTATAAAACCTTGCTTCAGGAAATTATACAGAGAAACCCTGAAGAGTCGGTAAACTATATTTTAACCGACGAAAAGGGTCCCGACCACGATAAAGAATTTACGGTTGAGGTAAGGCTTAATTCTAACATTATAGGCGTCGGAAAGGGCAAAAACAAAAAGAAGGCGGAGCAGATGGCGGCAAAGGCGGCGCTTGAGCTTATGGGTGAGATTTTATGAGTTTGCCCCACGCTAATATATCAATTTTTGTGCCGCATATAGGCTGCCCTAACAGATGCAGCTTTTGCAATCAGCGTTATATAACGGGAGCACATATGGCGCCTCCTCCGATTGCAGTGGCAGACGCTGTAATAGCGGCAAGAAGTGCTAAAAACTATTCCCCCGAAAACACCGAAATTGCCTTTTTCGGCGGTAGCTTTACGGCAATTAACCGCAATTATATGCTTGAGCTTTTAAAGGCGGCGGCTTGGTTTGTTGAAAACGGAATAGTTTCGGGCATCAGAATTTCTACAAGGCCTGACGCTATAAACGAAGAAATTTTAAAGCTTTTAAAGCAGTATCATGTAACCGCTATTGAGCTTGGCGCTCAGAGTATGAGGGATAGGGTTCTTAAAATGAACAACAGAGGCCATACCTCTGACGATGTAGTAAATGCCTCGGCTCTCATTAGAAAATACGGTTTTTCTTTAGGTCTTCAAATGATGACTGGACTTTACAAGGATTCCGATACAGCGGCTATTTCAACTGCTAAACAGATTATAAAAATAAAGCCCGATACGGTAAGAATATACCCCACAATAGTTTTAAAGGATACATATCTTGCCGCGCTTTATTCGGACAATAAATATCAGCCTCAAACCTTAGATGAGGCGGTATCACTTGCAAGTGAGCTGCTAGAAATGTTCTTAAAGGCGGACATAAAGGTGATAAGGCTCGGTCTTCACTCTATAGAAGAGGATTCTTATGTAGCGGGTCCTTGGCACCCCGCTTTCAGTGAGCTTTGCAAGTCGGCTTTATATTATAAGCGCCTTAGAGAGATGCTTAAGGTTAAAGGAAAATATACAGTTTTCGTGGCTCCGAAGTTTGTTTCACAAATGGTGGGTCAGAAAAGAACCAATATAGAAAAATTAAAATCAGAGGGTTTTAACTGCAAGGTTAAAACAGACGATACTTTAAAGGAATACGAAATCAGAGTAGAAGGGAAGGTGGAGTGAATGCTTTTAAGCTCAATACAGGTACAGGGCTTTAAATCTTTTGCAGATAAAACTGTTCTTAAATTCGGCAAAGGTATTACTGCGGTTGTAGGTCCTAACGGAAGCGGTAAGAGTAATATTTCGGACGCAGTGCGTTGGGTTTTGGGTGAGCAGTCCACTAAGAGTCTTCGCGGTCAGTCGATGGAGGATGTAATCTTCGGCGGTACCGAAACCAGACGTCCCCACGGATATTGCGAGGTAACACTTAATATTGATAACACCGATAGAACCCTCAATTTTGATAACGATTTTGTGTCGGTTACAAGGCGTTATTACCGCTCTCACGAGAGTGAATACCTAATCAATAATGTTTCTGTAAGACTAAAGGATATCCACGAGCTCTTTATGGATACAGGTCTTGGAAGAGACGGTTATTCAATGATTGGTCAGGGTAAAATTGATAATATTATCAGTACAAAGTCTAACGAGCGCCGCGATATATTCGAGGAGGCTGCAGGTATTTCAAAATACCGTTACAGAAAGCTTGAGGCTGAGCGTAAGCTTGCTCTTGCTGACGATAACTTACTCAGACTTCGCGATATAGCAGATGAATTAGAGTCTAGAGTAGGACCTTTGAAAGAAGAGAGTGCTAAGGCAGAAAAGTTCTTAGAGCTTGCTGACCAAAAGAAAAAGCTTGAAATAGGTCTTTGGCTTTATACCTTGGAAAATTCTAAAGAAAATCTGCGCTCTCAGGAGAGCAAGATTGCAGTAGCCCAACTTAAATACAAGGATATCGAAGATGCTCTTGCCGATTTTGATGAGAAGTCAGAGCAGAATTCTGCCCTTTTTGCAAGTCTTAACGAGCAGATTGAGGCAAAACGCGGTGAGATTGCAGGCTTTAACGAGGAAATTCTCAGAATAGAGGGTAATATCACCCTTCTTAAAAACGATATCGGGCATAACTTAGATGCTGTAACAAGGCTTGAGGGCGACATCACTAAGCTCGAAGAGAGCGACGGTGAGGCAGCTAGTGAAATCGAGCTTAAAAGGCGTATTGCGTCCGAGAAAACAGAAGAGGCTGAGGCTTTAAGGACAGAACTTAGCAGTCTTGAAAACAAGCTTTCCACCTTGCTTTTAGACAGCGAAAGCATTTCTAGAAAAATCGAAGAAAAGGTTCGCCTTGTAAACACCCTTACGGCAGAGATGTCGGATAGGCGCGTTGAGATGACAACATCAAGTGCCGCAGTAGAGGAAATCACTGCAAGAAAAGCGGCTATTGATGCGGTTGTTTCTCAAAATGAGGCAGAACGTGATTCCCTTAAGGCTGAGTTTAGTGATACCGAGGCGGTATTATTAAAGCTCGAAGAGTCCATTGAGGGCTATAAAAATGCAATTAAGGGATATACTCTTAGAAAAGAAAACAGAATTTCGGCTGTTGAAGATTTAAAGCGCAAGTGTGACGATATAAGACTTGATATCGAAACTAAAAAGCGCAGAGTTCAGATTTTAAGCGAACTTGAGAACAATATGGAGGGCTTTTCCTTTGCGGTTAAGGCTGTAATTGCTGAGGCTGAAAAGGGCACGCTCAGAGGTGTTAATGCTCCCGTTTCAAAGCTTATCAGTGTTGATAAAAAACATTCTGTAGCGGTAGAAACGGCTCTTGGCAACGCTATTCAGAATATCGTTGTAGAAACAGAGTCTGATGCTAAGAGATGCATAAACTTCCTTAAGGCTAATAATAAAGGTAGAGCAACATTCCTGCCTGTGTCCTCTATTAAAGCTCGTGAATTTAAGGAAAAAGGCTTTGAAAACTGTTACGGTTATGTAGGTATCGCCTCAGATTTAGTTACAGTTGATAATAAGTATAAAGAAATTATACGCTATCTTTTAGGTGCTACTGTTGTGGCAGAGGATATTGATGCTGCAGTAACAATAGCAAAGGAATACGGATATAGAATAAAGGTAGTAACTCTTGACGGACAAACCGTTAATGCGGGCGGCTCATTAACAGGTGGCTCGCTTGTAAAGCACGCAGGTATGCTTAGCCGAGTTGCAGATATCAAAAAGCTTGATGAAGAAATATCAAAGCTGTCCGTTTCTGCTAAGGATAGCGAGGCTGAGCTTTTGGCGGCAACAGAGAAACTTGCCGAAGTAGATGCCGATATAACCGCCGTTAACGCTGACCTTACAAATGCAAACGAAGATAAAATTCGTATGTTATCTGAGTTAAAGCGTCTTGAAGAGCTTATTAAGAATATAACAAAGGCTTTAGAGGATTTAGATAGCGAGCGCCGCGAGGGTGATACCCGTATTGCAGAGCTAACTCTAGCTTCCAATAATGCAGAAGAAAAGATTCGTGAAATTGAGTCTGAGCGCACAGCACTTCAGAGCGAAATCGACGAAATGACGGGCGGCAGAGACAGTATTTCCGATTCGAGAGAGGCTTTAAGTGAGGATATAACAGGTCTTAAACTCAAGATTATTGAGGTAGAAAAGGATGCACAGACATTATCCCTTGCTGCTGATACTCTTGAGGAAACTGTTAAATCGAGAGCCGAGCGAATTGAAGAAATAAATTCTGAAATCGCAGCACTTGGATTTAAAAATCAAAAGCTTTATAGTGATATAGAGGCGTTTGAGGAAGAAATCGAGAGCATAACAGAAAAGATTTCTGCATCTAATACCGATATTGACAATATGATAGAAAAGCGCAATGATACCGAGCGTATGGGCGTAGAGTTAAGAGCTAGCGAGCGTGAGCGAACAATGGAGCGTGAGCGTATCGGCGGTGAGCTTGCCCGTCTTACAGAGCGCAAGGAAATGATTGCGAAAGAGTATGACGATGTTATCCGTCAGCTTTATGACGAATATCAGCTTACAAAAAGCGATGCTGAAAAAATGTGTATCGAAATTGAAAAACCGCAGGAGGCAAAGCGCACCCTTGCGGAAATCAAGTCAAAGATACGCTCTCTTGGCAATGTAAATGTTTCTGCTATTGAGGAATACAAGGAAGTAAGCGAGAGATATGAATTCTTATCTGCACAGATTAAGGATGTAGAGGAATCGAAAGCTCAGCTTTCAAAGCTTATAAATCAGCTGACTTCTCAGATGCAGGAGTTATTTATTGTAGGCTTTGATAAGATTAACGAAAACTTCGGCAAAACCTTTACAGAACTTTTCGGCGGCGGTACGGCGTCATTATCACTTACCGACCCCGAAAACATTTTAGAGAGCGGCATTGATATCAATGTAAAGCTTCCGGGTAAAAATGTACCTAGTCTTGACGGATTATCGGGTGGTGAAAAGGCGCTTATCGCCCTTTCCATCTACTTTGCAATTATGCGAGTTAATGCGCCGCCTTTCTGCTTCTTAGACGAGGTTGATACCGCGCTTGACGACATAAATGTAGACAGATTTGCAGATTATATGCGTCAGTCTGATTTCAAAACACAGTTTATTTGTGTTACCCACAGACGCGGTACTATGGAAGCCGCTGATATGCTTTACGGCGTTACCATGCAGGAAAAGGGCGTTACAAAGCTCTTAGAGCTTAATGTGGCTCAGCTTGAGAAGATGCTTTTAAACAACCAAACTGCGTAAAATTTATTTAGAAGGTGCAAAATGGGCTTTTTCAGTAAAATTAAAAATGGTCTTACAAAGACCAAAAACTCCATTATGGAGAGCGTTAACAGCGTAATTAACAGCTTTACAAAAATAGACGAGGAGCTTTTTGAGGAACTCGAAGAAATTCTCGTAATGGCTGATGTCGGCGTTGTTACTGCGGGGGAAATCTGTGACAGACTTCGTGCAAGAATCAAGGAGCTCGGCATAAAGGACGCCGCAGAAATAAAAAAGCTTATGCACGGAATAATAGTAGATATGTTAGGTGAGGATAAAGGTCTCGTTCTTGAAACCAAGCCCTCTATTATACTTGTTATCGGTGTAAACGGCGTTGGAAAAACAACCTCTATCGGAAAGCTTGCAGCAAAGTTTAAGTCAGAGGGTAAAACGGTTGTTTTAGGCGCTGCCGATACCTTCAGAGCCGCAGCTATTGATCAGCTTGGCATTTGGGCAGAGCGAGCCGGCGTTACAATGGTAAAGAGTGTTGAGGGAACCGACCCTGCCTCCGTTGTATTCGATACTATTGCCTCTGCAAAGGCAAAGGGTGCCGATGTTATAATCTGCGATACTGCGGGCAGACTTCATAACAAGAAAAATCTTATGGATGAGCTTGCTAAAATTAACCGAGTTATTGATAGAGAACTGCCGTCAGCCTCAAGAGAAACTCTTTTGGTGCTTGACGCTGCAACAGGTCAAAACGCCGTTAATCAAGCAAAGGAATTTAAAAATGCCGCAGATATTACAGGTATAGTTTTAACAAAGCTTGAC
Source organism: Oscillospiraceae bacterium (assembly GCA_029227055.1). Lineage (GTDB taxonomy): Bacteria > Bacillota > Clostridia > Oscillospirales > Acutalibacteraceae > UBA737. Next base: position 33,697 of record JAQXZE010000055.1, read on the forward strand.
GGCACTGCAAAGGGCGGAATTGTAATTGCTATTCATAATGAGCTTTCAATTCCTGTTAAGTTTGTGGGTGTAGGTGAGGGTATTGATGATTTACAGCCCTTCTCAGCTAAGGAATTTGCCGACGGTATTTTTGAATACGAGGAGTAATATATGAAAATATTTATTGCTACAAAAAATCAGAAAAAGCTTAAAGAGTTAAGCCGAATTTTAATCCCTATGGGTTTTGAAGTAGTATCCGAAAAGGATTTAGAAAAGCCACTTGAAGATATTGAGGAAACAGGCACTACCTTTGAAGAAAACGCTATTTTAAAGGCAAAGGCAGGTCTTTTAGCCACGGGATATATCAGTGTTGCTGACGATTCGGGTCTTTGCGTAGATTATCTAGGCGGAGCACCGGGTATTTATTCTGCAAGATATTCGGGCGGTCACGGAAACGACGATTTGAATAATAAAAAGCTTTTAAGCGAGCTTGAGGGCGTTCCTATGGATGAGCGTACAGCTTATTATGTGGCGGCGATTGCCTGTGTTTTCCCCGACGGCAGACAGTTTACCGTAAGAGGCGAATGTCACGGACATATAGCTTTTGGCGAGGAGGGTGACTGCGGCTTTGGATATGACCCGTTGTTTATTAGTGAAATCGGTTGTTTAGGTCTTGTTTCTGCCGAGGAAAAGGACAAAATAAGCCACAGAGGAAAAGCCCTCAGACTATTAGAGGTAGAGCTTAAAAAGTATATTTAGTATATTTGAGGAGAAATTTATGTTAAACAGCAGACAAAGAGCGCAGCTTCGCGCTATGGCAAACGGATATGACACCATTTTTCAGGTAGGCAAAGGCGGAATATCCGAGCAGCTTATAAAACAGGTTGACGAAGCTCTAGAGGCTAGAGAGCTTATAAAATTAAGGGTACTCGAAACATCTCCCTCTTCTTCAAGAGAAGCGGCAGACGAAATTGCACAAGAGGTAGGTGCCGATGTAGTTCAGGTTATCGGCTCAAGATTTATTTTATATCGCGAAAGCAAAGATAAAAAAACTATAGTTTTGGTGAAATAAATGACGGTTACTGCGATTTTCGGTGGTACATTTAATCCCTTTCATATAGGGCATTACGAAATGTTATCTGCAATAAATAATCTTGATTTTGTAGATAAAATACTTCTTATGCCCGATAAAATTCCGCCTCATAAAAGCTGCCCGTTTTTAGCTGATGATAAGGACAGAATAGAAATGTGCAGATTAGCGGCAGAGGATTTTTCTAAGGCTGAACTTTGTCTTACAGAGTTTGAACGAGAGGGCAAAAGCTATACCTTTGATACTGTTTTGAGGCTTAAGGAAATATACAAGGATACAAAACTCAGCTTTGTATGCGGTGCCGATATGATAACCTCTTTTAAAACTTGGTACCGTTGGGAAGAGCTAGCCGAAATGGTAGACCTTTTGGCTTTTTCCCGAAAAGGAGTACAGGGCTTTAATGAAGCAGTAGAAGATTTAAGAAAAAGCGGAGCGAATATTACGGTGATACCCGATGTTATTACTGAGGTTTCTTCTACCGAACTTCGAGATGCTATATCTTCTAAAAAGGCAGAAAAACTTATACCGCACAAAATTTACAGTTATATAAAAGAAAAGGGGATATATGATGCATAAGGCTAATACAGAATATCCTGAATATGTAAATCTCTTAAAGGGCAGACTTACAGAAAAAAGATTTCTTCATTCGCTAGCTGTAGCCAAAGAAGCCGAGCGTCTTGCCGAAACACACGGTGTAGATGCCGATAAAGCCTATCTTGCAGGGCTTTTACACGATGTTACAAAGAATACAAGTGAAGAAGAACACTTGAAAATATTTGATACCTTTGGTATAATTTTAACTAATGTTGAGTTTAATGCTAAAAAGCTTTGGCACGCGATTTCGGGCGCCGCTTTTATAAAGTATGTTTTACTTATTGACGATGAAGAAATCATAGATGCAGTAAGATATCATACTACGGCAAAAGCGGGGATGTCCCTCTTTTCGAAGATTTTATATCTTGCAGATTACACCTCTCTTGACAGGGACTACGATGATGTAGATGTTATAAGAGGTATTTTAGATAAATCTTTAGACGAAGCGTTTTTATATGCTTTAAGATATTCAATTACAGAGCTTGCCGATAGCGGCAGAGCGCTTCATCCCGATACGGTTGAAGCCTATAACGAGGTAGTTTTAAAAGGAGTTGTTTTAAGTGGAAGCTGAGCAGATTTTAAAAATTGCGGCTAATGCCCTTAATGAAAAAAAGGCAAAAGAAATAAATGCCATTGAGGTTGCAGACCTTACAGCACTCACAAGATATTTTTTGATTGCAACCGCAAATTCTTCAACACAGGTAAGAGCACTGGCAGACGAGGTTGAAGCAAAGCTTGAAGAGGCAGGGCTCAGACCCCATCATATCGAGGGCAGAACAACGGGTTGGGTAGTTCTTGACTATGAAACGGTTGTAGTTCATATCTTCCTTCGTGACCAGCGTGAGTTTTACGGGCTCGACAGAATGTGGAGTGACGGAAAGATAGTAAACCTTGATGAAATTCTTGAAAACGGCCAGGAGGAATAAAAATGAAATACAATTATACCGAAATAGAAAAAAAGTGGCAAGAAATATGGGACGAAAAGCAGACCTTTGCTACTAAAAACGACTATTCTTTACCAAAGTTTTACGGTCTTGTAGAGTTTCCGTATCCGTCGGGTCAGGGTCTACATGTAGGTCATCCCCGTTCTTATACGGCGCTCGATATCGTCGCCCGTAAAAAGCGTCTTCAAGGATATAATGTGCTTTATCCGATGGGTTGGGACGCTTTCGGTCTTCCTACCGAGAACTTTGCTATAAAGAACCATATCCACCCCTCTATTGTTACTAAAAACAACATTGCTAACTTTAAAAGACAGCTTAAATCTTTGGGCTTTTCTTTTGATTGGAGCAGAGAAATAGATACAACAGACCCATCTTATTATAAGTGGACACAGTGGATTTTCTTACAGCTCTTTAAAAAGGGTCTTGCTTATAAAAAGGAAATGTCGGTTAACTGGTGCACCTCTTGTAAATGCGTTCTTGCAAACGAAGAGGTTGTAAACGGTGCTTGTGAGCGTTGCGGCAGTGAGGTTGTTCATAAGAACAAAAGTCAGTGGATGCTTAAAATTACCGATTACGCTGAAAAGCTTATTGACGGTCTTGATGAGATTGATTTTATTGAGCGTGTAAAAACTCAGCAGAAAAACTGGATTGGCCGCTCATACGGTACTCAGGTTAAATTTACAACAAATGTTGG
>JAQXZE010000056.1 GCA_029227055.1 Oscillospiraceae bacterium
AATGGGTATCAAATGCGCGATAGAAAAGTTTGAGAATTCTTCTATCTCACCTTTTCCAAAAAAATAAATAAGAAAATCTTTCATTCCATTCACCCCTTAGTAGTTATATTACCATATTCGATAAAAAATAACAACGCTTTATACGAAATTAAATTCAAATCTTAAAAGGAAAAAAGCACCACTATTAAAAGCGGTACTTTTTATTGTTTTGTATATTTATTAAAGCCTTTTGTGGTTTTTATATTTCCGTCGTTGAAAAGCCATAAAACCTCAACATCAGAAAGATTTTCAACTAGCTTTAATCCCTCATCGTAACCCATTGTAAAAAGAGCTGTTGATAACGCGTCAGCAATACCTGAATCTTTAGCCACCACAGAAACAAGCCTGAAATATTCGCTGGGCATTAAGGTATCAGGGTCAATAATATGATGATAGTCCTTGCCGTCCACCGTATAAAACCTTTGATATGAGCCGCTTGTAACAACTGCTTCGTCGGAAATCTGAAGGTATTTTAAATATCCGTCCTCATCCTCTTTAGCATCAGGATTTTCAATGCCTACAGTCCATTTACCGTCAGGCTTTTCACCTACCGCCTTAACATTTCCCCCAACATTTATTACATAGCCGCTAACCCCGTCGGCCTTTAAAGCCTCTGCAATTCTTTCAACCGCATAGCCTTTAGCAACGGCACCTACATCGAGCAGAATTTCACTGTCAGTAATTGAAACTGTCGAGCTTTCTTTATCAACAATAACCTTTGAGATATCAGTATGTTCAGCCGCCGATAAAAGCAATGCTTTTTCAGGAATTTGAGCCTTTTCGGGATTATTAAGTGCATTAGTTCTGTAATTATGCCAAACAGATAAAACACTACCCATAGCTATGTTTGTTTTTCCATTTGTAAGGGTATACATTTCTTTTGAAAAAAGCAATAAATCAATGATTTTTTCATTTAATTTTATATTGCTTTTTTCTTCCCCTTTATTATTAAGGCTATAAAGGTTTTCTTCCTTTATGGTATTGCCATAAATGGTATAAAGGTTATGATATTCTGCTAAAAGGGTTTTAATCTTTTTTACCCTGTTATCAAAGTCTTTTTTGGTTTTTTCGTATCCCGTAATAGTAGTAACAGTATCAAAGTAATCAAAGCTATATTCTGTGAACTTCTCGGGTTTAACCTGACAAGAGGAAAGTGAAAAAACTGAAAAAGCAATTACAGAAACCAAAAATAGTGAAACAAATTTTTTCTTCAAAATATTCACCAAACTAACATTAAGGGGACAATAAATGTCCCCTTAAATTTTACTGTTTATTTGTTTATTGCCTTAACGGTTGCCTTTATAAAATCAGAAACAGCGATTGTGCAACCCGCTTTTTGGAGTTCATCAGCAGGAGTTGCATTTTCGGTTTCAAGCTTTAAAATTTCTTCTGCAGACTTGCCAACAACTATCTTATCATATTCGTCTGCCTGCTCATACCATTCTTTCTTTGCACCGCCGTATGCCTTCATACCGTAGCTATCGCCTTTATCGCGCTTAGTTTCTAAATCAACCTTTTGGGTAGTGGTTTTTCCTGTATTATCAAAGGAAACAGCGCCCTGTACTGCATCAGTAACGGATTTTAAAACCTTATTATTGCTATCAAGTAAAACTGCCGAGAAGGTTGTAATAATTTCGTTTGTACCGGCTTCCTTATCGGTAGCGTCCTTTGCGCTTGACTTTGCTGTAACTACGCCAACACTTACCTTTGCCTCTGCATCGGCATCTGTTCTTTTAGCAGAAACAGCAGCTTTTTCAAGTGCCTTTACAAAATCACTGATTACGATTGTACAGCCTGCATTAATAACATCGTCATTACCCTTGCCGTTACTAGCTACAAGAGATTTTACCTCTCTTAAGGTTTTACCCTTAATGAGTGCTAAAAATGCGTCAGCCTGCTCATACCACTCTTTTGTAGCATTAGCATAAGCCTTCATACCGTAATCGTCACCAAGCTCATACTTAGTTTTAAATTCACCAACCGGAACTGCTTTGCCATCCTTAGTAAAGCTAACTGTGCAGTCTGCAACATCTAAATAGGCATCAATAATTTTACCGCTTCTATCAAGCAGAACTGCTGCTACATTGCTTGTCACCTTAGCGTTGCCGTCCTTATCTGCTGTAGCAGAATTTGCCTCGCTGATATAAGAATAAACTCCCATACCAAAGCTAACATTACCGCTACCCGATGCGCCACATCCTGAAAGGGCAATAGCCATAAGGGTAACAAGCGCGAGTGCAAGACATAATACTTTTTTCATAAATTTTCTCCTTTGTGTTTTTTTATTTTAAAAAGGTAACTTAATTTTTTCTATATACTTTACCGACATAGCACCAAGAAGGCCTATAAGTGTGCCTGATATTACGCCCGAAACTATCAATACAACTGCATAATATGCAATTTGCACCGTTTCGAGTAAAAATATCGCAACACAAATCTGAGCCAAATTATGTGCTACCCCTCCCGCAATGCTAACTCCAACTGTAGAGAAAGCCTTAATTTGCTTTAAAACAAACATAATAGCAATACTGAAAGCAGCCCCTGCAAGACTGTAAAGAAAGGTGACAAAATTTCCGAAAAGCAATGTAATCAAAACAATTCTTACAAGAGAAACTAAAGCCGCTTCTTTAAGCGATGCTTTATAAAGCAAAAATATCACAATTATATTAGGAAGTCCAATTTTTATACCCGGAACTCCCGATATAACGGGCGGGAGCAAAAGTTCAATGTAGGAAAGCACTAGGGCGAAAGAAGTTAAAAGCCCCAAGAACGCTACCTTTTTAGTTTTACTGTTCATAAATTCTCCGCTTTTTAACAATTTATTCCGTCGATAGCGGTTTAAACTATTTTGAGGTTATTGAAACGACTGTTTTATGTGGCAAACAAATTATGCTTTCCCCCACCTTTGATATCGCTCTATGAGAGACACATATCTTATCGGGACAGGTAGCGTCGCTTACATACACCTTGCCGTCTTTAATAACAAGAGTGTTATAATTGCCGTCCTCTGCATCAAGCTTAATTGTTTTATCCACATTAAGCGAATAGGTTGCCTTTTCTTCACCGTCTACTAAAACAGTGACACAGTTCCCCTTTTCAGCGCCCAAAATGAATACCAAAAAGATTATTACCGCCACTATTATAAGAGCCGCACAAAGCAACAAATCATTTCTTAAAAACTTTCGTTTTTCCTCTTTTAAAGTCTTTTTCTCGTTAAGCATATTTACTCAAGAATACAAGAGGTATAAAGGTCTATTTTCTTTATACAACCCGTAGGACAAACCTCTGCACAAACTCCGCATCCGACACATTTTGAATAATCAATAGATGCGAGATTATCCTCTACGGTTATCGCCTTATCGGGACAGTTGAGCTCGCATTTTTTACAAGCGATACAAGCATTTTTACAAGCCTTTCTTGCAACTGCGCCCTTATCCTTACTGCTACACATAACGGCAACCTTAGCGTCCTGCGGAAGAAGTTTTATAATGAGTTTTGGACAGGTTCTTGTACAAAGTCCGCAACCGATACAAATTCTTGTATCAACAACTGCAATACCGTCCTTAATGCTGATTGCATTAGTAGGGCAAACATTTGCACAGTCACCGCAGCCGATACAACCGTATTTACACTCGTTAGGTCCCGCATAAACCATTGAAGCCGCTTTACAGGTATAAACGCCCTGATAGTCTGCTTTTTTTACTGCCGCCTCTTTGTTTCCGTTGCACTTAACGAAAGCCACCAAGTCTTTTGGTGCCTCTGCCTCAACGCCCATAATATCAGAAATTGCTTTAGCTGTATCAACGGAGCCGGGAATACACAAATTTGTAGCCGCTTTACCCTCTGCTACAGCCTTTGCATAATCGTCGCAGCCTGCATATCCGCAAGCGCCGCAGTTTACACTAGGCAGACACTCGCGAACCTTCATTTCGGTTTCATCCTGAGGCACATTGAAAAAATGCGATGCGAGGACAAGAACTATACCTGCAATAACACCGATTGCTGTAACTATAATAAAAGCTATCAAAATATCATACATATAATTCTTACCCCCTTTTAAGCGAACAGATTATCTACTATTCCTGCAAATCCAAAGAATGCAAGAGAGATAAAGGATGCTGCAATTAAGGTTACGGGCAAGCCTCTGAAAGCTTCAGGAATGTTGCTCTCATCGATTTTTGAACGAAGCCCTGAGAAAAGTAACATTGCAAGTAGGAAACCCAAACCGCAACCAAGAGAGCTTACCATAGACTCTAAGAAGGTATAGCCATCTGTAATGTTATTAATAGTAACACCAAGCACTGCACAGTTGGTAGTTATAAGAGGAAGATATACGCCGAGACTCTTATGAAGAGAGGGTATATTCTTTTTAAGGAAAATTTCTATAAACTGAACAAGAGTTGCTATTACAAGGATGAAAACGATGGTCTGCATATAGCCGAGTCCGTTTTTATCAAGAACATAATACTGTATAGGCCATGTCACCGCAGTTGCTACAAGCATAACAAAGATAACTGAAATACCCATACCTACCGCTTGATTTAGTTTTTTAGAAACACCAAGGAAAGGGCAAATTCCTAAAAATCTGCTTAAAACATAGTTATTTATAAGCACAGAGGACATTAAAATTACTACTAATGACTTAAAAGTATCCATTTTCAGTTGTCCTCCTTAGCCTTAAAATCTGCACAAAGTGTGGGGTTGCAAAGAGCCTTTGAGGGACAACCCTCGCAAGAAAATTCTTTCTTTTTAATGGCTTTGCCGTTTGTAAGTTTATTTACAAGGGCAATTAAAAGTCCATAAGCCAAAAGACCACCGGGCGGCTTTATAAAGAACTCAATTTTATAATTTACCATAAAAGGAATATCAAATCCGGCAAAAGAGCCACTTCCGAGTACCTCTCTTACGGTAGCCATTGCTAAAAGAGCTATTGTAAAGCCAAGTCCCATACCTATACCGTCAAGAGCCGATTTACCTACTGTATTCTTTCCTGCAAACATTTCAGCTCTGCCTAAAATTATACAGTTAACTGTAATGAGCGCCAAATATACGCCGAGCAGATCGTACATATCGGGTAAATATGCGTGCATAAACATCTGAACTAATGTTACAAATCCCGCAATTATAACTATATAGCAAGGAATTCTTGCAGTATCAGGAATTACTTTTCTTAAAAGCGATATAACGACATTAGAGCAAATTAAAACTGCGGCTGCCGCAAGTCCCATACCTAAAGCACCGATAACGGTTGTTGTAGTTGCAAGTGTAGGGCAAGTACCGAGTATTAAAACAAATACAGGGTTTTCTAAAAGGATGCCCTTTAAAAGAATTGAAAGATTACTGTTCTTTTTCATAATTTAAGCACCCTCCCCTTCTGCACCGTCACTACTTAGCATTCTGAATGCTTCAAGGGCATTTTTTATTGCATCCTTATAAGCACCTGTGGTTTTTGTAGCACCGGACATAGTATCTACAGAATTAATTGTAGTAATATCGGTGCCTACCAATTTTTCGCCGTAGGTATGCTCATACCCTAAGGTTTCGGCTGAGCTTATACAGGTAGCACCTGTAACCTTACCGTCATTTCCAACACCACACATAATAATAAAGTTAGACGCATAACCTGCGGTTGAAAGTTTAAATACATAACCGCCGCTTACCTCTTTATAAATTTCGGTTATAGAAGCGGGTAAAAGAGCATCGAAATCAGCAAAATCAAGTTGTTTAAAATCTTCGCCTTCAGGCATAACTACCTTAAGAGACTGATTTACAGCTTCATTCTCTTTTTCTTTAATTATAGGTGCAGTAACAGCATTACCAACCGCTAAAAGCACGGCAATAACCGCACATATAAGACTAAGGGCTACAACTGTTTTTATATAATTTTTCATTTTTTATAGCCTCCAAACAGTCTTCTTTTTGTCCAAACCTCAATATATGGGTCAAGAATATTAGCAAGAAGTATAGCAAAAGATACACCCTCGGGATAAACGCCCCAAAAACGAATAAGTACAGTCATAAGTCCTGCAAAAATACCGAAGACAAGCTTCCCTAAATCGCTTGAGGGTGAGGTTGTGTAGTCGGTAGCCATAAATATAGCACCTATGAAAAGTCCACCCGACATTATTGAAGAGAGGGCTGTATAAATATCAAAATCTACCAAAACAAAGGTTAAAATAAATGTTGTAGCGATAAATGCTACAGGGATATGCCAGGTGATTACTCTGCGGATAAGAAGATACACGCCGCCAATAATTAGCGCTAAAACGCAGGTTTCACCGATTGCACCGCCGCGAATTCCTAAAAACAAATCGACAAGTGGTGGTGCAAAACCGCCCTCTTTTAAAACAACAAGAGGTGTTGCGGTTGAAATTGTATCAAGCATTGGGAAGGCGGGTGTTGCCATAGCACCGAAAGCTATAAGCATAAACACACGAGCGGCAATAGCAGGGTTAAACAAATTTTTACCGATACCGCCAAATATGCATTTTACAACTAAAATTGCAAAAATGCTACCAATCGCTGCCTGCCAAAGCGGAATGTTTGCAGGTAAATTCAGTCCTAACAAAACACCTGTAACAACTGCACTTAAATCACCTATTGTCTGTTTTGCCTTGATTACAACATTAAACAAAAACTCGGTCAAAAGACAAACGGCAACGCAGAGAGCTACCACCAACAATGCACGAAGACCAAAAAGCAGAGTGCCTGCAATTACTGCGGGTAAAAGAGCAATAACCACATCAAGCATAATCCGTTTAGTTGTTGTAGCACAAAGTATATGCGGAGAAACCGAAATATTAAGATTTGAATCCATTATTGCTTCTCCTCCTCTTTTTTCTTCAAGTATTCTCTTAAAACGCCCTTGGCAAGTTTATTATTTTGTACAAGTGGTCTCTTTGCAGGGCAAACATAGGAACAACAACCACATTCCATACAAAGATTTGTTCCGAGTTTTTCCAAATCCTCCACATCGTTGTTGCGTACTGCCTTTTCGATAAGGGGCGGATTTATTCCGAAAGGACAGTTATTCGCACAAGAGCCGCAGCTTATACAAGCGGTAGCCTCGGGCAAAATAGCGTCCTTTGCTTTGAAGGCAAGTATCGCATTAGTATTCTTTAAAACAGGAGCATCAGCGGACGGAACAGAAATTCCCATCATTGGACCGCCGTATATAATCTTTTTCGGCTCCTCAGAAAATCCGCCGCAGAATTCAAAAACATCAGCAAGTGTAGTACCGATGGGTGCTATCACATTCATAGGTGTTTTTACGGCACTACCGTCAACAGTTACACACTTACTTACAAGCGGTACACCTGTTTTAATATAGGCGCCGATTGTAGCAACGGTAGTAGAGTTAATTACTACGCAGCCAACATCAATAGGAAGCTTACCCTCAGGTATCTGTTTTCCTGTAATATGATAGGTTAAAACCTTTTCGCCGCCCTGTGGATAAATACTCGGAAGCACCTTAACGGTAAAATTCCCTGTCTCCTTAGCAAGTTTTTGCATAGCTTTTATTGCACTGGGCTTATTCTTTTCTATGCCGATAATTATTTTCTTAGGTTCAAGGTATTTTTTTAGAGCTGCTATCCCATCTGCAATATCCTCTGTTCTATCTGTCATGGTAACAGAATCACTTGTGATATAGGGTTCACACTCGGCACCGTTAATCAGCAATTCTTCTATGGGTGCGGTTGTATTAAGCTTTACAAAGGTTGGAAAACCTGCGCCGCCAAGACCTACAATACCGCTTAACTTTACAGCCTCAATAAACTCCTCCTTAGAAGAAATCACAGGAGGTGCAATTTCGGGGTCAAGCTGCATTTCACCGTCCGACTCTATAATAATAGCAGGAACTTCTTGTCCACTTGAAACCAAGATATCTGAAATTTTAGCGACAGTACCCGAAACGCTTGAATATACAGGAGAAGAAACAAAACCATTTGCTTCAGCCACGAGAGTTCCCACAAACACCTTATCACCCGGTTTTACAACTACCGTTGCAGGCTTGCCTATATGCATAGATACAGGCAATGTAACCGTACGGGGCGGGTCCATTTTAACCGCGGTCATATTAGCGGTGTTTTTTCTGTGCGGAGTATGCACTCCTCTTAAGGAAAAAGCCATACCTTTAAAACCTACCTTTATATTTAATGAACAAAACATTGACATAAAAATCACAAATTAACAAATGATACCTAAGATTTTTATACAGAATAATCATACATTTTATCTTGTATTATGTCAATCATTTATAATATTCACTTTTCTTAATTATTTCCCGATAAAGTCCCTTAATTCCTAAAGGCTGTTAAACAAAAAAGCAGTGCGGTAAAACCGCACTGCTTTTTTGTTATTTAAAATTTATACAAATATTTTCCGAAGATATATATCGGCACAGCCGCCCATCCGTGACAAAGGCTGCCCGCCTTTTCAAAATCGTCAGCCCCAAGTTCAGTTTCCCAGAAGGTCTGACAACCTTTTTCAATCATAGTACCCCATTTCTTTTCTATGTCATTAATAACATAATCGAGATTACTTTCATCGGCTCTAATAAGAGCGTCATACACATAGATGGTCATTGAAAGTGTAGTAGAAATAAAGTCACCATTTTTAATATGCTCTGTAATAGCTTTAACCTTTTCTTGAGGTACAGCGTTTACAAAAAGCATAAGACCCTGTGTCAACTCGTGGGTTGGTTTTTCTGAAAGTCTGGTACTGTATGCTGAATATTCCTCACACCAGAAGGCTTCATCCATTCTGCGATTGAGTTTTAAACTGTAATTTTGATATTCTTCTGATAAATCGTTCTTTCCGAGCTTTTCGCAAAGCTTTGAAAAACAGAAGAATGCATCCGAAACAAAGGCATTAAGGGGTAATTCGTAAACATCCTCAGTGAGTACGGCAAAATCATCAAATTCGTCGCCCATACCGTCAAGACCTTTTTTCCACTCATAGAAATTCCAATTACCCTCCCCCTTATATGAAGGGATAAGTCCGTTTTCTGAAACCCTATTTAAAAATCCGTCTACGATTTTTTTGAGGACATCAAAAAGCTCATCGGCTAGGTCTACATCCTTTGAATACAAAACATATTCATAAATCTGACGCACAAAAACCGCTGTAAAGCAAGGAATATTAACTATAACCTTACCTGGCGGGCAAAGGTCTAAGAGGCCGTCTTCTTTTAAGGAATGAGCGATAAGTCTGAAATTTGCCTTTGGAAATTCATACTCAGAAAAAGCATAATATCCGCACAAACACTGAACACGGCTATCCATAGTATAAAGCGCCTGCTCTCTCCAAGGACAATCCTCATAATGCTCGTGCATACAAAGAGATAATGTCTTTGAAGCAATATCATAGATTTGGCGGTGAAGTGGATTTACGATAGTATGGTTATTCCTATTTAACGGATAATGCTGACGGCGTATTCCCGCATAGCTTACTCTACCCGTTTTAGAGTAAATATGTAAACTTAAGTATCTAAGTCCTAAACGGAAAAGTGGGTAGAAAAATTCATTCATACCCTCTTTTGCGATATATCTAAAACAGAAACTGCGCTCTCCTATCGATGTTCTTACTCGACCGTCATCCAAATGCTCGCCAAAGCCGATAAGCACTTCGGTGCCCCTTGGTAAATCGAGGCAAAAATCTAACAGACCTGCAGATTCATCACAGTCATACAAAATCCAAATTCCGTCCGCATCATCAGTTATATCCCATTTTAACGGCTTAGTTTCTACAAACAGTTCGCTCTTTTCTCTTTTCAAAAGAGCGGCATTCTGCATTCTTATTGCCTTAGTTGCCCTTTTATCGAAATCAGTAAAAACACCAAAATCGACAAGTTTTCCCGAAACCTCATTTTCGGTTATAAGTTTTTTAACAGGTCGAGGGGATAGATTTTTTTCCTTTTTTGCTAAAATACAGGGTTTAAAATCTCCAAGTGCAGCCGAAGCATCAAAATCAAGAGTAAAACCTAATTGACGATTTACCCTTTCACACAACCCTAAAACCCTATTATCAATGGTGGATAAGCAGTCCACACCTGATGAAAGCAGACACTTATCATCTGAAAAAACAGAAAATATTATTCCTGGAACAAGCTTACTGCGGGTAGAAAAATCTTGCCCTGCAACATAATGCCAAACGAGTAACTCGTTTTGACCATCTTTTATAAAATCTGTAATATCAAGAGTGTCATAAACCTGCCAATCCTCATAATCATCATACTGACCCGCATCTACAAAAACGACGTTTATATAAACGGCGTACTGTGAATGAGCGGCAATATAAAGGGTTGTCTTACCTTTGGGCGCTAAAAATTCAGTTTTATAAATAAAGGCCTTATCCTTTATTTCTTGAAGATCAGAATCACAAATAATCCACTGAGCCAAGTCGAAAGTATTCATTTATTTTACCTCCTGTGACGGTGCTAAAAGTTGCTCAACATAGTTAGTATCGGTATTAATAATACGCACCCCTGCTCCGCATTTTATACGGCGATTAATTTCTCTAGCAGTAAAACGCCTGTCGGGGTTAGAAATATCGTCTATATAAAGCCAATCAAATTTTTCCCGTGCATTTATAACCTTTGCTAAAGCAAGAGGATAGACAAGGTCACCTTTTGCCATATCGGTTATATCACAAAAATCATCAACTCCTATTACCGAGCAGTCAACCTCTTTAAGCAAAGCTTCAACACTTACTATCCCGATAAGCATACCCTTTTCCTTGTAATCAGAAATATCATTTTCGGTATGTACTATAAACCTCTTATTTAAATTTTTATCGGGTGCAATTATTAAATAATCGGTGTTAACGGTTGCATCTTTATCATCGGTCACACAAACAGAGCCCATAACTTCAAGGCGCTCTTTTAAAACAGAAACAAAAGGACTTTCCTTTTCTGCTCCCAAAACAGTAATTATACCACTATGCCTATGAGTTACAATTATGTACTTAATATCTTCGATATTTTTGCCGTATTCCGCCATAGCCTCCAAAACCTGAGGGCCTGGGTCAATAAGTAAAGTATTGTCTATTAAAACAGAAGAAAATCTGCGGTATTCTCCACCCTTTTCTTCCTTTAAAACTCAATCTGCAGCACCTGTACCTAAAAAGAATAATTTCATTTTTATTCTCCTTTTTCATTTTTTTACATTGTACTCTCAGCAAGTATAAAAAGCAAGTATTTTTCTAGATAAAACTAAATTAAAGACAGTGCAAAAATGCACTGCCTTTTCTGTTTTAACTAACTTTTAATTTTTTTAAGGGCGCATTTTTCAAGTCTTGATACCTGAGCCTGAGATATGCCGATTTCCTCTGAAACCTCCATTTGTGTCTTTCCGCACATAAATCTGAGTGAAAGGATTGTCTTTTCCCTATCTGAAAGATTCTTTATTGCCTCTTTTAATGCGATTTCACCAAGAAGATTATTATCGTCGTTATTATCGCCTACTTGGTCGAGAACATAAATTGTATCCCCGCCGTCTGAATAAATGGGATCATAAAGAGAAATCGGGTCAACAATGCTCTCAAGTGCTATTACCACATCAGCTCTGGGAAGTGATAACTCTTCTGCTATCTCACTGACAGTAGGCTCTTTCTGATTTTTATTTATCAGCTTTTCTCGCACCTGCATAGCTCTATACGCCGTATCTTTTATTGAACGACTTACTCTAATAGGGTTATTATCTCTTAGATATCGCCTTATTTCACCTATTATCATTGGCACCGCGTAGGTGGAAAATTTTACATTATGATTCGCGTCAAAATTATCTATCGCTTTCATAAGACCAATACAACCTATCTGAAAGAGGTCGTCTAAATTCTCGCCTCTGCCTGTGAATTTCTGAATAACGCTTAAAACAAGCCTTAAATTGCCATTAATGAGGGTTTCTCTGGCTTTAGCGTCTCCTTGTTTCGTAAGGCGCAAAAGTTCTTCCTTTTCGCTCTCCTTTAAAAGAGGTAATTTAGATGTATCTACGCCGCAAATGCTTACTTTATTATTATACATTTTTTCCACCCTTTCATTAGCATTATTGCCACGAAAAGATACCGTTAAACCCATATAAAATTTTTTCTTTCGACAAAAAAGACTTGCATTTTCAAGGAGAAGTTGTTAGCGTTTTTTCAAATTTGTAAAAAATCACAAAATTTTCCATATTTGTGAGAAAATACGAGAAAAAACGAGAAAAAAAGAGTTTAATATAATTTTTTTATATTTCTAGGTGAAAAATATATTATTTTCGGAAATTATCCTTGACTTTTCGGCATTTTAGCGTTATATTTTCTTTATTATAAAATATATAAAAATATTTAACGCATCTGTGTAGAGAGTAATCAAAAACAAACGGCCGTAGCGTCGGTAAAATTTTAGCTGAACGCTATGAAAAACCCTTTGTTCAGGGCCGTTCAAGAATTGATTACGGGTATCGTATCACAGGGTAAACGTAAATTTACTTGGTGTCGACACTTGAGTGTTGAACAAAGGGGGATGCTTAAATGAAAAAAGAGAATATTGTTGAGCTTAAAAATGTATCGGTTTCATTTGACGGGGAGAAAATTTTAGATTCCTTAGACCTTTCAATTAAAAATAAGGAATTTATCACCCTTTTAGGTCCATCGGGTTGCGGTAAAACTACAACCCTTCGAATCATTGCAGGATTTTTGGACCAGGATGAAGGCGATGTTTTTTTTGAGGGAAATTTACTGAATGGTGTTCCTGCTTACAAAAGGCAGATTAACACCATTTTTCAGCGTTATGCCCTTTTTCCTCACCTTAATGTTTACGAAAATGTAGCGTTTGGTTTAAGGGTTAAAAAAATGCCTGAAAATGAAATTAAAGAAAAGGTTACCGAGATGCTAAGTCTCGTAAACCTTTCAGGCTTTGAAAAGCGCAGTATTGATACCCTTTCGGGCGGTCAACAGCAGCGTGTTGCAATAGCTCGTGCTATTGCAAATCATCCTAAGGTATTACTTCTTGACGAACCGCTTGCAGCTCTTGATTTGAAGCTTCGCAAGGATATGCAAAAGGAGCTCAAACGCATTCAGCAGCAACTTTCAATAACCTTTGTTTTCGTAACACACGACCAAGAAGAAGCTCTTACTATGTCTGACCGTGTTGTTGTTATGGATAACGGCCGTATTCAGCAGATAGGCACTCCTCAGGACATCTATAACGAGCCGCAAAACGCCTTTGTTGCCGATTTTATCGGTGAATCAAATATAGTTGACGGTGTTATGCTCAAAGACTGTCTTGTAGAGTTTTCGGGGCACAAATTTGAATGTCTTGATAAAGGCTTTGAAGAGAACGAAGCTGTTGATGTAGTAGTTAGACCTGAGGATGTTGACATTGTTGATGTTAAATCGGGTATGTTAAAGGGTGTTGTTACCTCTGTTTCTTTCCTTGGTGTTCACTATGAAATCATAGTTGATATAGGCGGATTTAAATGGATGATACAAACTACCGACGAGCGTTTTGTTGGTGACAAGGTAGGTTTGTTTATCGAGCCTGATGCAATCCATATTATGAAAAAATCCGAATATTCAGGTCTTTACGGTGATTATAGCAGTTACAGTGAGGAAATGGATCACCTCTCCGATATAATCGAGGAGGAATAATTATGAAGACTAAATCCTTTGGTAACAAACTTGTCGCCTCTCCTTACATTGTATGGTCGGCAATTTTTATAATCGTTCCCTTAGTAATAATGGTTTACTATTCCCTTACCGACACAAACGGTGTATTCACCCTTGCTAATATTGCAGGTATCGGCAAATACAAAAAGGCATTTGCTCTTTCTATCCTCTATGCAATAATTGCAACCGTTATTACCCTTTTACTTGCCTACCCTATGGCATATTTTATGACCAAAATGAAGGTAAGCTCTCAGCGAATGATTATGCTGATAGTTATGCTTCCTATGTGGATGAACTTCCTTATAAGAACATATTCCTGGATAACTATCCTTGCAAATACAGGTATTATTAATACCTTTCTTTCAAAGCTCGGTATAGGACCTGTAAAGCTCATTAATACACCCGGTGCTGTTATACTCGGTATGGTTTACGATTTTATTCCTTATATGATTTTGCCGATATATTCGGTTATGTCTAAAATCGATAATTCTTTACTTGAGGCTTCCTCTGACCTTGGTGCTAACAGTTTTACCCGTCTTAGAAGAGTTATCCTTCCCCTTTCTATGCCGGGGGTAATTTCGGGAATTACTATGGTATTTGTACCCTCGGTCAGCACCTTCTATATCTCCCAAAAATTAGGTGGTAACAAAACACTACTTATCGGTGATGCTATTGAATATCTTTTCAATGCAGGTCCCGATTTCTACAACATAGCATCTACCCTGTCTTTGCTTCTTATGGTGCTTATTCTTATAAGTCTTGCCGTTATGAACCGCTTCTCCGACAGTGAGGAAGGAGGAGTTGTAATATGAAATGGTTATCTAAACTTTATGTTTGCTTAATTATTTTCTTCCTATATGCTCCTGTGGCAGTTATGGTGCTATTCTCCTTTAACTCTGCGGAAAGCGTTTGGGTTTTTGAAGGCTTTTCTTTAGATTGGTATAAAAGTCTGCTTTTTGATGCAACTATGCTTAACGCATTAAAGCACACCCTGATAATTGCGGTTTTATCTGCAATTATTTCAACTGTTTTGGGCACCGCTGCTGCAGTAGGTATAGAAGCTCTTAAAAACCGTATTGCTAAAAAGGCGGTTATGACTGTAACAAACATTCCGATGATGAATGCCGATATAGTTACAGGTATTTCGCTTATGCTTTTGTTTGTATTTATAGGAAAGCTTATAGGTCTCCACGAATCCCTCGGATTTTTTACAGTCCTTATAGCCCACATAACCTTTAATCTTCCCTATGTAATACTTTCGGTTTTGCCAAAATTAAAGCAAACCGATTCACATTTACCCGAAGCTGCTCTTGACCTTGGTTGCACACCTATTCAGGCGTTTTTTAAGGTTGTTTTACCCTCAATTTCAACGGGTATCGCAACGGGTATGATAATGGCTTTCACACTTTCACTTGATGACTTTGTAATAAGCTATTTTACCTGCGGTCATTATCAGACATTACCTATTGTAATTTACAATATGACCAAAAAGACGGTAACTCCTGACACCTACGCACTTTCAACCCTTATTTTTGCATCTGTTTTCCTACTGTTAGTGCTTTATAACGCTTTACAGACCAAAGCAGAAAAAAGGAGGGGCTGATATGAAAAGGATATTATCATTACTTTTAATTTTAGCCCTATGTATCAGTCTTTCGGGTTGCGGCTATGAATATGCAGAGCTTGAGCTTGAAGGCGACTACAGCGGTCTTGAGGGTACTGTGCTTAATGTTTATAATTGGGGTGAATATATTTCCGAAGGCTCAGATGACTGTATTGATACCAATTTAGAATTTGAGCGTATTACGGGTATAAAGGTAAATTATACAACCTTTGACAGTAATGAGGTTATGTATTCTCAGATTAAAAGCGGCGGCGTTACATTTGACATTGTAATTCCCTCTGATTATATGATTGAGCGCCTTAAAAACGAAAATATGCTAAGGAAAATCGATGTATCATCCCTTAAAAATTATCATTACATTGATGAAGCATATAAAAATCTTTATTTTGACCCCAATAACGAGTACTCTGTCCCCTACAATGTGGGAATGGTTGGTGTTATCTATAACCGCCGTCTTATCGGAGAGCCTGAGCATTCTTGGAAAGCTCTTTGGGATAAAAAATATAAAGATATGTCCCTTAATTTCAGCAATCCTAGAGACGCTTTTATGACGGCTCAGTTTATTCTCGGCATTGATCTTAACACTACCAAAAAGGCAGAATGGGAAGCCGCGGCAGAGTTACTTAAAAAACAAAAGAAATATCTTCAGTCCTATGTAATGGATGAAATTTACGGAAAAATGGAAACGGGAGAAGCCGCTATCGGTCCATACTATGCGGGTGATTTTCTTACAATGCAGGAAAACAACGAGGATTTGGACTTCTTCTATCCAAAAGAGGGTACAAATATCTTTGTTGACTCCATCTGTATTCCATCAACCTCTAAAAATTATGAGGCGGCAATGCTTTATATTGACTTTTTGTTAGAGCCCGACATAGCTCTCGCAAACGCAGAATATATAGGATATGCAAGTCCTCATACAGCGGTATTACAAAATCCCGATTATTACTATTATCAGAATAAAATTCTATATCCTGATAAAGAAGATATGCCGAAAGTTCAGTACTATCACGATATGGATTCTAAAACCCGTCTTATTTATGAAAATCTTTGGATTGATGTAAAATTACATTAAAAATATTTAGCGGTCTTGAATTTTTTGAAATTTAAGACCGCTTTTTTCTTTTATTCACTTTACTTTTTGGAAAATTATGATAAAATAGATGTGTTTGAAAAAGAATATTTTTTCGGAGGTATTAAATTGGAAGTTCTGTATCAAAATTTACTTACTATCAGTTGGCGCGAAGTGGTTATGTGGGTTATCGGCGCCGTGCTCATTTATCTTGCTATTAAGAAGAAAATGGAGCCTTCTTTGCTTTTACCTATGGGATTCGGTGCTATCCTTATAAACCTTCCAAATTCAGGT
Organism: Oscillospiraceae bacterium; assembly: GCA_029227055.1. Classification (GTDB taxonomy): domain Bacteria; phylum Bacillota; class Clostridia; order Oscillospirales; family Acutalibacteraceae; genus UBA737. Next base: position 16,677 of record JAQXZE010000056.1, read on the forward strand.
GCTAAAGCAGTTATAGACCACCTTTTCAAAATCGGTATTGACAGTCATGAGTTATTCCCGTTAATTCTTTTTATCGGTATCGGCGCAATGATTGATTTTGAGCCATTACTTACAAATCCTAAGCTTATGATTTTCGGTGCGGCTGCACAGTTTGGTATATTCTTTACTATGTGTTTAGCTTCCCTTTTCGGCTTCGAGCTTCACGATGCGGCATCTGTTGCTATTATAGGCGCGGCGGACGGTCCTACCTCGATTTTCGTAGCTAACACATTAAAATCAAATTATACTGCCGCTATAATGGTTGCTGCTTACTCTTATATGGCGCTTGTTCCAATGGTACAGCCACCTATCATCAAGCTCTGCACCACCAAAAAAGAGCGTCTTATCAGAATGAACTATACTGGCAAAAAGGTATCAAAGCTTACAAAAATTCTCTTCCCCATTGTTGTTACAATTGTAGTTGGATTAGTAGCTCCTGACGCTGTTGCTCTTATCGGTTTCTTAATGTTCGGTAACCTTATTAGAGAATGTGGCGTTCTTGATTCTTTATCTGAGACTGCACAAAAGGTACTCGCAAACCTTATAACCATATTCTTAGGTATCACAATAGCTTCCAGAATGACTGCAAACGAATTCTTACAGCTTGAAACCCTTCTTATTATGGGACTCGGTCTTGTAGCGTTTATATTTGATACATTCGGCGGCGTTATGATTGCCAAGATTATTAACCTCTTTACGAAGAACAAAATCAATCCTATGATAGGTGCTGCCGGTATTTCGGCTTTCCCGATGTCTGCCCGAGTTGTAAACAAGCTCGGTCTTGAAGAAGATAATCAAAACTTCTTACTTATGCACGCTGTAGGTGTTAATGTTTCAGGACAAATCGCTTCGGTAATTGCAGGCGGTTTAATCTTAGCATTAGTTAGATAGGAGATGTAATTATGAAAATTTCTCTTGAAAATCTTGTTGATGTATTACCTATTATGGGCAAAGGAATGCTCGGTATATTTATAGTTACTGCAGTTATTATTGCATTTGTTGCAATTCTCAACTCCACAACCAAAAACAGTGACTGATTATAAAAAAGATTTAAGCTCACAGATTTTTTCTGTGAGCTTATTTTTTTGAATATTTTATATTATATTTTAAATAATAAGATAGCATAAGGGATGATTTTTTAAAATGAAAATAATTCAGTGTATATTAGACTGTAAATATCAAAGGGACGGATACTGCGGACTTGAAGCGATATCTACTGTAAATTCGCTAAAGAGCGAATGTCCTCACTACGATAAAAAGCTATCTGATAAGGGAAAGTGCTTCCCCGATATTTCTGACACCTATAAGTTTCATTGAGTCGGGACAGAAAGTAATTTGCTTTAGACAGGATTTTGGTAAAACACACTCTGTAAAGCCAAGGCGCGCCGCCTCATTTACTCTGCGCTGTATACCGGAAACACTTCTGAGTTCACCCGAAAGACCAATTTCACCGATTGCTATCATACCGTCATCAAGAGGTATATCCCTGATAGCAGAAACAAGCGCCATACATACTGCCAAGTCAGAACCTGTGCCGTCAATCTTTATACCGCCTACTACATTGAGATAAACATCCAAATTAGAGAAGTATATTCCTATACGCTTTTCTAAAACGGCAAGAATCAAATTCAGTCTATTATAATCAAATCCCGTTGACATACGGCGAGGATTACCGAACCCCGTTGTTGTAACAAGTGCCTGAATTTCGGCTAGAATGGGTCTTGTTCCCTCAATCATACAGGTGATAGAATCACCCGAAACATTCTTCATTCTACCTGATAGTAGCATTGCAGAAGGGTTTTCAACTTCGGAAAGACCTTCTTCGGTCATTTCAAAAACACCAATTTCATTAGTTGAGCCGAAACGATTTTTGATAGCTCGGAGAATTCTATATGACTGATTTCTCTCACCCTCAAAATAAAGCACAGTATCAACTATATGCTCCATAACCTTTGGACCTGCAATATCTCCGCCCTTGTTAACATGACCGACAATAAGAATCGGTATCTGCAAGGTTTTACCAACTCTCAAAAGCATATTAGTAGATTCTCTTACCTGCACGATACTGCCTGCCGAAGAAGAAAGCTCGGGAATCTGCATAGTCTGAATAGAGTCTACCATAACTATATCAGGCTTTGCAGTTTTAATGTATTCACAAACCGACTGAACATCAGTTTCCGTTATAACGGTCACATTATCTCCGCTAACGCCTATCCTATTTGCTCGCATTTTAATCTGCACAGCAGATTCTTCTCCCGATACATAAAGAATCCTTAAGGTATCCTTAAAGGCGTTACACACCTGAAGTAAAATAGTGGATTTACCGATTCCGGGGTCACCGCTAAGCAGTACAACAGAGCCCTTCACTATTCCACCGCCAAGCACGCGGTCAAGCTCCGAAATTTTAGTAACAAATCTGAACTCGGAATTTGAATCTATCTGCGAAAGGGTTTTAGCATCTGAAAAATTCAAAGATGACGGCTCACTGTTTATTTGTTTTGCAGAGGTTTTGATTTGTTCGCACATAGTATTCCATGAACCGCAGTCATCACACTGCCCCGTCCATTTGGGTGCCTCGTGTCCACATACGCTACATACATAAACCGTTTTGACTTTACTTGCCATAAAATTTCTTCCTTTATTTTTCACTAAAATATTCGAGAATACCGCAAAGAATCGAAAATGATATCCGACTTTGGTATTCCTTAGTTTTTAAATTTTCCAAATCCCGTTTATTGCTCAAAAATCCGCACTCAACAATAACCGCCGGAACAGTAGCATTGTGAAGCAAATAAGTTGCACTCGTTCCTTGCTTTATAACTCTGTCGTTATAAGGTTGCAACTGATTTTTAATCGTTTCTTGAACAAATTTTGCAATTTTTGCCGACTCTTCACTGTTTTTAGAATAAAAAACCTGTGCACCGTTTGCAGCCGATGTAGTGAATTTATTCAAATGAATACTTATATAAACTGCATCAGGATATTTTTCCATAAGCAGAAGTCTGTTTTTAAGGTCACTCTTTTTCCGCTCGGCAATTTTATCACTGCCGGTACTGTCGGTACCGATATCCTCAGTCCTTGTCATTATAACATCAAAACCCGACAATTTTAGCATCTTACATACATTTTTAGTTATGTTTAAATTGATATCTTTTTCAACGGTGCCGTCGTCTGCAACTGCACCGCCGTCAAACCCGCCGTGGCCTGCATCTAATATGATTTTTGACGGAGTTTCTGCTTTGGTAGAAACATTAATATTATCATTTTGCAAATTGCTAAGAAGTCCCAAAACACAAACTAAAATAATTGAGAAAAATATTTTTAATCGCCGTTTTATATTCACACAATCACTCCGCAGCTATTACTAATCTAAAATATGTTTATAAATTTAGCATTAGACCGCAAAGTTTTACTAATTAGCATTTTTCTGCCTTTTGTGTTTTTTCTTGACATTTTTCGACATTTAATATATAATAAAATACACTTAAAGAAAGTGTATTAGAGTGCCCTTAACCCTCTTTTACCTCAAAACAATGGCTATAGAAAAAAGAGCCTCAACTATGCGAATTGCTAGTCGAGGCTCTCTATTGGAGCTGAAGATGGGACTTGAACCCACGACCTGCTGATTACGAATCAGCTGCTCTACCAACTGAGCCACTCCAGCACAAATTACTAATATATTATATCAGTTTTACAATTTAAGTCAAGTCTTTTTACGGATAATACAACCCATATTTTAGGGACACAGGAGTGATTTTATGGATAATTATATTAACAAAAGAATTGCGGAGCTTAGAAATCTTAAAGGACTTACTCAAGCAGACTTTGCGAACTGTCTTGGTATAAAGCCAAGTACATATTCAAGAAAGGAATCCAAGGGCACCTTTAAGCCTGAAGAGCTTTCTAAAATTGCCACTTTGCTTGGAATCACCATTGCAGAATTGTTCTCAGAGAACACAGACAATCAAAAGGCAAACGCTAATGTCCCCGAAAAGCTTCGTCAGCCTTCCCCATCTAATACTACCGAAGAAAACGATGTTTTTCCACTCACACCTCCCGAAAGAAATGTATTGCAGATACTTCGCCACGCATCCAAAAATGATAAGAAATTCATTCTTGAGGTGGTTGAATATTGTTATAAAAAGCCTAATATATCTGCAGAGAAAGCCGATGCGGTTATGAACGAGCTTAAAAAGTAAAATTTTAAAGACTGTTTCACATTTTGTGAAACAGTCTTTTTTTATTCGCCCCAATATTTTCGGTCTAAGCTTCTAAACCTGATTGCCGAGAAAATATGATTCTTATCTATCTTTTCGCTTTCCTGTAAATCTGCAATGGTTCTTGCAACCTTTAAAATTCGGTCATAGGCTCTTGCAGATAATCCTAAATCATCAAATGAGCGGCGAAGAAATTCGTTTGCCTCATCTGTCATAACACAGAACTTTTTAAGCATTGATGGGGTAAGTCTTGCATTACAAGTAATGCCTGTCCCCTTATATCGCTCTACCTGAATTTTTCTCGCTTTATTTACCCTTGTTCTTATTTCTGCAGAGCTCTCAGCAGGTAAATTTGTATTCAATGAATTAAAATCAACAGGCGGCACCTCTACATGAATATCAAGTCTGTCAAGCATAGGACCTGATATTCTGTTTAAATATTTATGCACCATATTTGATGAACAGGTACAAGGCTTTGTCGGGTGTCCGTAAAATCCGCAAGGACAAGGATTCATAGCAGCAACAAAGGTTATTTCACTCGGATATGTAACGCTTCCCGAAACCCTCGATACAGTAACTTTGCCGTCTTCAAGAGGCTGCCTTAGTGCCTCCATAACCTCGCGCTTAAATTCGGGAAGCTCATCCAAAAACAAAACGCCGTTATGGGCAAGCGATATCTCACCCGGTTTTGGTATTGTACCGCCACCCGTAAGGCCTGCAGTAGAGACTGTATGATGCGGTGCTCTGAAAGGTCTTGTAGTGACAATCGGGAATTTACTGTTCAAAACTCCCGCTACCGAGTGTATCTTTGTAGTCTCAATAGATTCTTCAAAGGTCATTTCGGGTAAAATTGTAGGAAGTCTTTTAGCAAGCATACTTTTACCGGCTCCGGGAGGGCCTATAAGCAATATATTATGACCGCCTGCCGCCGCAACCTCAAGGGCCTTTTTAGGCAACACCTGTCCCTTTACATCCTTAAAATCAAGCATAGCATTCTCAAATTCTTCTGAATTCTGACAGTACTCTGTGGGTGGTATTGGATTAGTGTTATTCAAGTGGGCTATAAGGTCGGATATATTATCCACACCGTAAACCTCAACACCCTCAATCACAGCACCCTCCATAGCATTCTCCTTCGGAACATAAATCTTTTTTATTCCGTTTTGAAGAGCGGTAATTGCCATAGCCAAAACACCGCCAACGCCTCGAACTCTGCCGTCTAGAGATACTTCACCGACAAAAACACTGTCCGACACATCAATATCAAGCTGATTAGAAGCCTTTAAAATGGCTATAAGTATAGGTAAATCATAAACCGAGCCTTCCTTTTTCTTATCGGCGGGAGCTAAATTTACAGTTATTCTGCCCGTAGGAAACTTATATCCGCAGTTTTTGATTGCGGCTCTAACTCTATCCCTCGATTCCTTAACCGCCGCATCAGGAAGACCTACGATATCAAAGGACGGCAGACCGCCCGACACATCGGCTTCAATTTCAATCATATATGTATCAATACCGAAAAGACCGATACTAATAAGCTTTGAAAACACAAAATCACACCTTTTAACCGTATAAATTTATTTTAAAATAAATAGCATAATTTGTCAATTACAATAAACATGAACTTCACGGCATATTAAAGTATTTTTTCGGGAATAATTTATGTAATTATGCTAAAATGTGGTGGTTATATGAAAAAGAGGCTCAAAATTGTTTTAATTTTTATAGGAGTAATTCTTTTATCGATCGGAATTATGGTAGGAAGTGCCTATATCTATCTTGAAGCATCGCTCAGAGCAGACAATGCCGACAACTCTCAGGAAAACATACCATATACAGCTCCCCTCCCCGATTCTGTTGGGGTTCTCTTTTTATTGCCTGATAACTGCGGATATCTATTTTATTTGGGCTTTGCAGATGACGAGCTACTGATAACTACAGTAACCGACTACGACGGCAGCGAAGATTATTTCGGCTACACCGCAACCTACGAAATTCTTTGTGACTATACCTTTTTAGCCGAATTTATAGACAGACTCGGCGGAATCGAGCTTTATGATTCAGGCAAAACATTACGATATACAGGTGTACAAATAATAGATAAAATCTACACAGGGAACAATAATTCAGACCTTAAAAAAGAGGTAGTCAGAATAATATTTGAAAAAATTGCTGATGTAGGTATTACAAAAGAGGACTTCTCTTTCATAATAAGTAGTACCGAAACAAACCTTACTGTCCCTGACTGCTACTACTGGCCTCCATATCTCACAGAAATTGCCGAAAAAGCGCGATTTATAAACTAAAATGGGTTATTTTAAATTGACAAACCGTAGATTAAGTTATATACTAAACAGTATAGATTTTAGTTTACGGGAGGTATTGCTTTGGGCAATGTAAGCGAATTTTTCGGAATTAATGTATTTAACGATTCGGTAATGCAAAGAATGTTACCGAATGATACATATCAGTCAATAAAAAATGCCATAAGTCAAGGTACAAGTATTGACAGCAGTATTGCCGATACAGTAGCTCTCGCTATGAAAAACTGGGCAATAAGCAAAGGCGCTACCCACTTTACCCATTGGTTCCAACCAATGACGGGCATTACCGCCGAAAAGCACGATAGCTTTATATCTCCTGCAGAAAACGGCAGTGTCATTATGGAGTTTTCGGGCAAAGAACTTATAAAGGGTGAGCCTGATGCTTCCTCTTTCCCCTCTGGCGGACTAAGAGCTACCTTTGAGGCTCGAGGATACACCGCTTGGGACCCTAGCTCCTACGCCTTTGTAAAGGATGGAACCCTCTGTATTCCTACTGCCTTTTGCTCCTACGGCGGTGAGGCTTTAGACCAAAAAACCCCTATGCTTCGCAGTATGGAGGCATTAAACCGTCAGGCACTGAGAATTGTTCATTGCTTTGGTATGACCGATGTAAAGCGTGTGAACACAACTGTAGGTCCTGAACAGGAATATTTTTTAATTGATAAAGAATTTTACGAAAAGCGCCCTGACCTTATCTTCTGCGACAGAACTCTTATCGGTGCAAAACCTCCTAAGGGTCAGGAAATGAGCCACCATTATTTTGGTGTTATCAAGCCTCGTGTTGCAGCCTTCATGAAAGAGCTTGACGAGGAGTTATGGAAGCTCGGCGTTTTAGCTAAAACCGAGCACAACGAGGCGGCTCCCGCTCAGCACGAGCTTGCCCCCATCTTTACCACAACCAATATTGCCGCTGACCATAATCAACTCACTATGGAAATGATGAAAAAGGTTGCCGACCGCCACGGTCTTGTTTGCCTTTTACACGAAAAGCCCTTTGCGGGTGTAAACGGTAGCGGTAAGCATAACAATTGGTCGATGTCTACCGATACAGGCGTAAACCTTTTAAAGCAGGGCAAAAATCCAAGTGATAATCCCCTTTTCCTTTTAAGTCTTGCGGCTTTGATTGAAGCGGTAGATAAGCATCAGGATTTATTGCGAATTTCTATCGCCTCTGCGGGTAATGACCACCGTTTAGGCGCTGCTGAAGCTCCCCCGGCAATAGTCTCTATGTTCTTGGGCGAAGAATTAACCGAGATTTTAACAGCCGTTGAAAACGGTACTCACCACGACGATTTAAAGCGTGTTAAAATGTCTATGGGCGCCGATATTATCCCCTATATTAGAAAGGACAATACCGACCGCAACCGCACCTCTCCCTTTGCTTTTACAGGTAATAAGTTTGAGTTCCGTATGCTAGGCTCTTCTGCATCTGTATCGGATACAAATACCATGATAAACACAATGGTGGCAGATGTACTTATGGGTTATGCCGACCGTCTTGAAAAGGCAGAGGACTGCATTGCAGAGGCTCATAATATCATCCGCGATACTATGAAAGCTCATAAGCGTATTATATTTAATGGTGACGGATACTCAGAGGAATGGCAGAAAGAGGCTGAAAGACGCGGTCTTTTAAATCTTCGCAGCACAGTAGACGCTGTTCCCCACTTTAAAGATAACAAGAACATCGAACTGTTTGAGCGTCACGGCGTACTCAACAGAACAGAAATCAATATTCGTGCAGATATAACCCTCGAAAATTATAGTCAGATACTCAATATCGAGGCACAGACCCTTATCGGTATGGTTCAGCGCGATATTATTCCCGGAATTGGCAAGCATATCGAGTACCTTTGCCGCTTGGCTGAGGGTAAAAAGAAAGTTTGCGAGGGTATCGACATAACTACCGAAACCGATATGATTAAGCGCTTATCAAACGATACAGCAAATCTTGTAAAACTAAACCAAAAGCTTAGACAAGCGGTTAAATCTGCTGAAAATATTTCAGATCTTGAAGAAAAAGCAAGGTTCTATCACGACGAAATTTTAAGTCTTATGGAAGATATCCGCAGCATAACGGACGCTGCCGAGGAAGTAGTTGCCACTGAACATTGGCCCTACCCCCACTACAGTGAGCTTCTTTTCAAAATATAATTTTAACCTCCGAACATCTAACGGTGCTCGGGGGTTCTTTTATATTGCAAAATATTTAATGGTGTGGTATAATTCGTATGTTGTGTGTCTAAAGCAACGCTATAGAATATTTTTGATAATATGTATACTATATAGGAGTTTTAGTTATGTACATAATAAATCTGATTATAAAAATCATTTCTAAGATTTCAGCGGTTGTTTCCGGTCTTTATCGATACAGAGATATCTTTAAAATTACAGGTGTCTTTGCAACACGAAAATTTTCCACTGCAAAAAACTTTCATAAATATGCGATACTTGTTGCCGCCCGTAACGAAGAAACTGTTATCGGAAATTTGATTGACAGTATCAAGACGCAGGACTATCCAAGCGACCTTGTAGAAATTTTTGTAGTAGCAGATAACTGCACCGACAGAACTGCCGAGATCGCAAGAGAAATGGGCACCATTTGTTACGAGCGAACCAACCCCAACGAACGCACTAAGGGTTATGCGCTTCGCTATTTAGTAGAGAAAATCAAAGAGGATTACGGCATTGAAAGTTTTGACGGATATTTTATATTCGATGCTGATAATCTGCTCAATTACGACTATATCACCCGTATGAACGAGTCTTTTGATGCGGGTGAAAAGATAGTAACCTCTTACAGAAACTCGAAAAATTTTGATGATAACTGGATTTCGGCTTCCTATGGTATTCATTGGCTGAGAACTGTCCGAAACGAGCACAGAGCCCGTTCCCTTTTCCACTTGGCAACCCGTATCCAAGGTACAGGATTTTTATTTACAAACGAGCTCATTCGTGACGGTTGGAACTATACAAGTCTTACAGAGGACCGCGCTTTTTGCGCCGACGCTGTAGCACAGGGATATAAAATTTCTTATAACAATGAGGCTATCTTCTTTGATGAACAGCCTACAGATATTAAAATTGCTATGCGTCAGCGTATACGCTGGGCAAAGGGACATTTACAAGCCTTTGTTGAAACGGGACCAAAGTTATTTTGGCATATCTTCTATACAGGCGGTATGGCAAATAAAGATAAGAGCGCTCCCCTTTTTAAGAAGTTTATAAGAAATTTGCGCTTTAGATTTATGAGCTTTGATATGCTAATGGTCGTGTTTCCGCGTCAGTTAACCTTAGTTTTCAAAAAGCTTGTTTCCTATTCGTTGCGAATTGTTTTAGTTTGTGCGGCAGGCGCCTCTTTCAGTAAATATTATGCACCCGATTTTATACGCATAATACTCGATATATTTGATATATCACCATCTTTTGAATCGACCGTAAGCGGCGTTTTTTGGGTGATATTCTATGCACTTGCCTGGAGCTTAAACTCCTACATAAACGGCATTATTAGTGCAGCATATATCCTTATAATCGAGCATAAACGAATTAAAACACAAAAATTCTATAAAAAGGTTTGGTTTGCTCTTACTTTCCCACTCTTCGATTTAATCGGCAAACTTTCAATGTGTATTGCGCTATTTATGAAGGTTGAGTGGAAGGCTATCCCCCACAATGCAAACATCAACATCAGCGACCTCGCAGAAAAGGAAACCGAAAGAGAAAAAGAGCTTGCGATAAAATAAATGTTAGATAAAGAAACGGCAGAAGATTACTTCTGCCGTATTTTTTTAAAAAATTTCGAAAATCGCAAGTGAGAAAACAAAAGAAAAAACGAGCAAATGCGAGAAAAAACGAGATATTAAAATCTAAATTAATTTTTTCAAAAAATAGTGTTGACAAGCGGTTTTTAATGTGTTATTATATTCAAGCTGATTAAAAAACAAATTATTTTGGAGGTTTTGAATTATGTCTACATTTATGGCAAAACCTGCTGAAATTCAGCGTAAATGGTACATTGTGGATGCTGCTAACAGACCGATTGGTCGTACAGCTACTAAGGTTGCAGATTTACTTCGCGGTAAAGGCAAGCCTGAATTCACTCCCCATGTTGATTGCGGCGACCATGTTGTTGTTATCAACGCTGATAAGGCAGTTTTAACAGGTAAAAAGCTTGACCAGAAATTCTATCGCCGTCATACAGGCTACATCGGCGGTCTTAAGGAAGTTAAATATTCTACCCTTATGGCTACCCGTCCTGAGCTTGCTATGGAGCTTGCAGTTAAGGGTATGGTTCCCGATACTACAATCGGCAGAAAAGCTCTTACCAGACTTCACGTTTACAGCGGCACTGAGTACGCACAGGTTGCTCAGAAGCCCGAAAAGTATGAATTTTAAGAAGGGAGACAGAAAAAATGTTTGAAGGAAAGCCTTATTTTTACGGCACCGGCAGAAGAAAGAGTTCTGTCGCCCGTGTTCGCGTATACAACGGTACAGGTAAAATCACCATTAACGACCGTGATATCGACGATTACTTTGGTCTTGAAACCTTAAAGTTAATCGTTCGTCAGCCCCTTAACCTTACAGAAACTGCTGACAAGTTTGATATCGTTTGCCGTGTTACCGGCGGCGGTGTTACCGGTCAGGCAGGTGCAATCCGTCACGGTATTTCCCGTGCATTACTTCAGGCTGACGCTGAACTCAGACCTGAGCTTAAGAAGGCCGGCTTCCTCACTCGTGACCCGAGAATGAAGGAAAGAAAGAAATACGGTCTCAAAGGCGCTCGTCGTGCACCTCAGTTCTCAAAGAGATAACAACATCTTATCAGAAATGCCTTATATTCCTTGTATTTCAAGGGATATGGGGCTTTTCTTTTTGTCAGTAGAAAGCAAATCCCCAATAAATCCCCAACACGCCCACCGAATGAATATATCTTTACCCCTGCCATATATGTGTATATAGTTGTTTTTTCGTGTTACTTCCGTTACTTCAAAAGTTATGATAAATTGCGATAATTCATAGTACGCTATGAGCGTTTATGATAGCAAAATTTCAAATCGATTTCCGTTACCTTTCTGTTACCGAAGGCTCAAAAGTGTTACCGCTCTTTGATTAGCGTTCCTTTTTATAATGGGGCGGTTTCGTTTGCATCTCACTTTTTAACTATTATTATTTGATTTTGCAAAAATATCTTTACAAATGCAAAGATATGTGATATAATAGTATTGTACTAAGGAGGGCTGCAAATGGCTATCAAATACTATAAACTCTTCGATATAATGCAACGAAGAGACCTGTCTAAAACGCAAATATCTGAATCTGTGGGAATTTCATCGGCAACGATGGCGAAACTCTCAGCCCATAAACCTGTTAATATGGAAATAATCAACCGCCTTTGTGAATACTTAGAGGTTCAGCCGGGCGAGATACTCGAATTCGTTTCGGATGAGGAGGGAGCATAAATGAGCATATATCAAAAGATAGACCTCAATAAATCGGCAATAGACCGATACAGACCCTTTGAGGGTGAAATGTTAAAACAAACCCGTGATTATTACAGAGTCGGTACTACTTGGACTTCAAACGCTATCGAGGGCAACACCCTCACAGAGAGCGAAACAAAGATACTTCTTGAAGACGGGTTGACCGTAGGCGGTAAACCTCTCAAATACACCTATGAAGCAATCGGACACGGCAAGGCGTATGATTATATGTTCACTCTAATTAAGAGCGATACAATCACGACCGGAAATATCTTGATGCTTCACAAACTCTTTTATCAAAGCATAGACGAAGAGAACGCCGGAGCGTTGAGAAGGCAGCCGATTTTTGTTTCGGGTTCGGATTATGTTTTTCCTCTGCCCGAAGAATTACAGGCGAAGATGGCTGAGCTTGAAAAGTGGATTAAGACCGAACGAGACAATTATCACCCTGTTGAGTTCGCCGCTCTCCTGCATTTGAAGTTCGTAACAATACACCCCTTCATTGACGGAAACGGCAGAACTGCAAGATTGCTCACAAACCTTGCTCTTATCCAAAAGGGTTATTTGCCTGTTATCGTGCCGCCGATTTATAAACTCGATTATAACGGATATATTCGCTTGTATCAGAACAAGGGCGATGCTTCAAAATTTGTGGAGTTTATCGCAGAGCAGGAAGTCGAGACCCAAAAAGAAATGATGAGACTGCTCCAAATCAAACTATAATCCGAACAGAGAGGGAAACGAAATGAAAGTATTAAAGGTTTTGTTTTGGGTGTTTCTTTTCCCGTTTATGTTATTTATAACATTGCTCAACGGCTTATATAAGTTAAGCACCGGGAAGAAATATTTTTAACGAAAAGAGAGGTTGCAACCCTTATGGACTGCAACCCCTCATTTTTATTGGGTAAAAATCTCTTTGGCGATTTTCAAGATTTGAGACATAATCGCTTTGTCGGCTTCGTACATTGCACGAGCCGGAGGATTACCACGGGTGATAACTAAATCGCCTTTATCAGTTGTTTTAATTATCCTGCCGTTTGTTCCGGCTTCTCCGTAGTAACCCCACGAGCTTTGATTTCCCTTGCCTTGACCATAACCGCCACGAACCGCTCCCATATCACTTGCTTTGGGATGCTCTTCTGTATAGGTGATACCCGTTCCGAACTCGATAAACAAAACCGCTTTACCCGATGCCGTTATTACGATTGTATTTGAACCCTTCATACGGGCAGATACATTTACATCGTTTACACCATCATATTGAGCAGATTTGAACCGAACAGAAGCGGTATCAACACCAATCTGAGCAAGGCGTTCCAAAAATAGCGGAATGCGGCCTTGTATTTGTTTTTGCATTGTGTTGATACGCTTTATAAGCGAATCTAAACCCTTTACAGTAACCATATAACCACATCCTTAATACCCGACAGGGATAACTGTTTTTCCGTCTCTGCGGTTCTTTCTCTCCAAACCATCAATAATGTTATTTGCACTGACAACAGCATTAACAACGGTATCCTTTTCGAGTATCTTTTTACCGATGTAAACCAACTCTCTAAGGATGGCGTTTTGCTCATAGTTTGCGGCAGCAACACCATTGGAAACGCTTTCAACAATTTGGTCGTTATTCATAACGGCGGTTTGTCTTCCCAAATTTGCGACCAATTCGGGACCGGCTTCTCGTGCAATAAACATCTGCCCGGAGTTCAGAACGCCGCCATCAGCAAGGCGAGGAATCTTGACTTCGCTAACATTCTTGATATTAAAACCGAACTTCTCGCCACCGATAATTGGAACCCAATCGGGAACATCAAAACTGAGCTTGTTTAAGGCATTTATCATAAAGTTTAAGCCCTTGATAACGCCATTAACCATTCCTTCAATACCGCCGAGGATTCCGTTAATCACGCCCTTAATACATCCCCAAATGCCGTTCCACACGCTTGTAGCGACATTTTTAATAGCATTGAAGCAAGAGGTTAAGAAGGTCTTAACGGCGTTGAAAGCGGTTGTAATGCCGTTTTTAAGCCCATTTACAACGCCCATAACAACATTTTTGATTCCATTCCATATGCTTGAAGCAGCATCCTTTATTCCTCCCCAAATAGTTGAGAAGAACGATTTTATACCATTCCAAATGGACTCTACATTCTCCTTGATAGCGTTCCAAATTCCTTTGAGGTATTCCCATATACTGAGGGCAATGCCCTTAATATAATCCCATATACCGACAAAAATTTCCTTAATGCCGCCCCAAGCTCTTTCCCAATCGCCTGTGAATATTCCGGCAACAAAGTTAATCAGACCGCTAAACAAATCGATAATATAACCAACTGTTGTGCTTATGATGTTTCCAACATATTCAAAAACATTTCCGACTAAATCTCTAAGCGTATTGAAAATAGGTTCTATTACCACCCAAACGGCAGAAATAATATCACCTATACCCGATACAATGCCTTGAATCTTTGAACCCTTTTCAGTAAATACCGCCGCAAGTTTCTCAAACACAGAGCGTACACTATCGATAATTACGATAACAACGCTTTCAACCCATTGCACAATAGGTTGAAGGGATGCCCATAACTGTTGGAATCCTGCGAAGAAAGGTTCAAGGAATGCACTCAGCATTTGTAACGCCGCCGTTACTGCTGCGATTGATGCCGGTGCCGCCTGTTCTATTGTCCAAGTAGCAATGGGAAGTAATACAGTTTGATACAACCAAGCGAGGGTATTACTGAGAACCGAAACAAGCGGTTGAAGTGCTGATACTGCTCCTGCGACAGAACTCATAAAAGGAGACCAATCTAAGCCGCCGAGCCAATCGGCAGTAGAACCCCAAATTCGTTCTACAAGCAACAATAACTCGTTAAAAACATCCCATACACCTTGTATAATAGATGTGCCGTTCCCGGCTTCGTTCCAAGCGTTTTTGAGACCTGTCCACAGATTTGCAACACTTTGCCCGATATTATTAAAGATGTTGAGAATAATTCCGAGCGTTTTTTGGCACTCTCCACCCCAAGCCGCTTTGAACTCAGCGAAAGAAACCCTCCACGATTCCAAAATATCCGTAGATTTTGAGCCGACACTATCGGTAATACCTGCAACCATATCCTTGTATGCGGCGTTCATTTCGGCAATTTGAGCCGATAAATCAATCCTTGAACCTCCTGCGGTAGCCCCGGCAGAAGCAGAGGAATTATCGCTCATAATATTCAGTTCATCAATGCCGAGAGTCGCTTTTTTTAGATTCTTGACCGATTCTGTAACATCGTCAACCTCGCCGGTCGCATCCTCTGTATCGAATATTTGAACAGGGGTCGCTTTAAAATCGGGAATTTCATAACCAACCAATTTTGCGAGGGATGTTATCAGATTCTTAACACCCATCACAACGGCGTTTATATAGGGTAATACCGCCGTAACCATAGGTATGAAAACATTACCGATTGCACGGGTCAACTGTACGAACTGAGCCGACAAAATACGCAACTGATTAGCAGGGCTTTCAAGTGTTCTCGCCATATCTCCTTGTGCAACGGTGAGACCCTCCATAATCATTATGTATCTTAACTGAGCCTTTTCGGCTTGGGTCATAGCAGTAACGCTTTTGTTAATACCGAGTGCATATGCCTTCTCTTGCATTGTAGCAACAGAAATATCAACACCGAACTCTCTCATAGCACGAGCTTGACCCGACAGAGCGGATTGTAATTTCTGATAGGCAGATTCAACATCAATATTGAACAACGAAGCAATGTCTGCTCCGAGCATTGTAAAGGATTCCGAGAGGTCATAAGCAGCCGATTCTGTAACACCCATTGAACTTGACATTTGAGCAAAAATTGCTTGATAGTTCATCATCAAATCGGGGTCAAGGCTCAAACTCTCAGATAGCGAACTCGTGAACGATTCAGCCTTTCCAAGAAAAGCAAACTCATCCCCGGCTTTTTTACCGAGTGCTCTCATAGAGGTTTGGAAAAGGTTTATCGTTTCCCCATAATCCATAGACTCTTGAATTGATTTACCGAGATAATCAAAAGCCCTTCTGAGCGTTTGTATTACAATGGTTAATTTACTTAACCCGGCGAGCATCGAACTTGTTCCACTCTTAGCCGTTTTTGTAACGGTGTTAATGGATTTTGTTGCCTTTGCACCTGTTGTTGTGCTGAGCTTTGAAAGTTGGGTATTTATCGAACTCAGCCCCGATAACGCCTTTTTTACATCTGCGGTTATGACAATATTAAGATTTTCCATTGTGCTTTCCAATTATTCCACCTCCTTCTTTGCGAATTTTTGATTAAAGTTCACCATAAATGTTTCCATTCTTGCCTTTGCTGCGATATACTTCTCGTTCTTGACCGCATCTGCCGTTATGGCGATAGGCTTCTGCGGATATTTACACGATTTAGAGAGCGATGCACAGATAGCCTGTTGAACATATACACCTATGAGCCACGCTTCTGTGTTCATACGCTCTCTTTCGATTTCCATATCCTGTTTTGTTCTTTGCTCATACGCTATAACGAAAGGTTTCAGCCTACGGGGATTTAGTTCCCAAAAGGTATGATAATCAATGCCGAGATTTAACGCCTGTGGCAAGAAGATATTATAAATCGTGTCCGAGTAACTCTTTAATCCTCCGTTTTCTGAGCGGTTGACTTCTTCGCCGTAGTCTTCGGTTTGGTGTTGTCTGCTCGGACTGCTTTCATAAAACCCGATTCAGCCATCGCCTCCTGAATGCTCTGCACGATACTGTTAAAATCACCGCCGTTGATGAGATGTTCGTTCATCTCTCTTTCTGCGACCTGCTTATCACCTATGGCGATTGTTGCAAAAGCGAGAATTGTGTTCATAGGCTTATCCATCATATTTGAAACATTGATTCCCATACTTTCAAGGTCGCACATTGTCTTAAAAGTGATTTCTCCGAGATTGTAGTCTTTTCCGTTAATTTTCATTGTTATTACCTCCGATTATTGTAGTTTAAGGTTATTAAAATCGCATTGCACCTTTTCGAGTGCATCCCAAGTGGTGTTATTGATACACCATTGTTTAAGCGGCTCTATTGGGATTAAAAGCCGTCTCCCCACGGCGGTTAGTTTGGGGAATCCTTCGGAATGAACCAATCGTATTGCCGTAGGTTTTGATATACGAAACAGTTCTTGTATTTCCGAAAGGGTGTAAAATTCCTTCTTTACAATAGCGTTCACCTCATTTCAAACGATAATAAAAGAAAACAAAAAAAAAAGGACTACGAGCCGTTAAGCTCATAGTCCCTGTTGACTGTTTCCCCACAACTGTTTTTATGGGTCAAATAATATTATTTTCTTTTTTATATTTTACCATATTTGACCGATAAAGTCAATGATTTGAGGATATATTATCGATGGAGGGAGTTGTATTATTTCTGTATTTTTCTCTGTCCTCCCATCTATGCCCGTATGTCCGAAAATACCATTCTTCAAACTCTTTTCGGTGAGCAGGGTCTTTCAGATATTTGCGGCATTGAGTCAACGCATATCTTGCCAATCGGTTGAAAGCATACTCATTTATTGTTCCTGCCATAAGAACCTCCGATATATTGTGTTATTCTCCTGCATTTTCCGAAGTATAGTTTTGAATTATTTCGTTAAGGGTGTCGATTAGTCTATCACAGGCACTCTTCTTAATAACGGTGAAGCCTTCGGTTTTGAGAGCAATCTGTTGAATGAACTCTTCCTTAGACGGGTCGATTTCTCTCAATCTGCGGATTGTGTCTTTTAATTCTGCGAGTTGGTTTTCATCGGCATTGGGTTGAATTTCGCAATCGTTCGGTTCAGCCTTAGAAAACGGATTTCTTACAATATTTGAAACAGGCAGCAACGCCGGAAGAGACTCTAAGCCCTGCCTTAAACCTATCGTATAATATGTTTCAGCATAACACTTGATAACCTCATCTAAATCACGATAGAAGTCTATATTTGTTTGTATGCCCTTGCAAACACGAGCAAATGCCGCTTTGACACTTTCCCAATCTGGGTGGGTCTCTTCGGGACCGTAGTCGGCGTTCTCTCTATCAGCCCATACAAGAGAGAACATTGTTCGTAAGGTTGAAGTGTTTTCTAAAAGACCGTTAATGTATTTTTCTTTCATCGGTTTTACCTCCGTTTATTTATTCTCTGTGGCGGCTACAACGGCGTTCAGAGCCGCTTTGCGACCTTGTTCGATTATTTGTTCTTCCTCATTTATGCGGTCTAATTCATTCATAAAAGCCGCTACAAGCCGCATAAAGTTCTCCGTTGTTGAAGCATTTCTCATTTTATCAGCAATCATCGCTATTATCTCTTCATCGTGTGTTGGATGACTCCAAAACGAATTGAAGGTGGTTCGGGTTGTGTCGTTACATCCTGTGAAATAAAGACGATTTTTATCGATTTTTTCGTCTTCGGACAAAACATAACTGTTGTTATAAAGTTCCATAATTGCTTCCGCAACTCCCAAAAATCCTGCTCTCTTTTCCTTACCCAAGCGGATGAGATTGTTTGCAGAAACTTTACCAACTTCTTTTATAAAAATAACTTCATTCAAATATGCGTGTGCCGTGAGCAATGTAGAAACGGCTTTCATAATATTATGATGAAAAGAGTCTTTATCGCCGCCCCAAGTGTTCTTAATCAAAGATAAGGTTTGTTTTAGATTTACATACCCATAATTTTCGTAAATTTCATCAATCGTTGATGAACTGATTATGGTGTTTTCTGCTTTTTTCGTTCCGATGGAAAGACCGCATAATTGCAATAAATCACCAACGATAAAAGGTCTTTCAAATTCAATAATTGCCATTGTTATTTCCTCCTAAGCTCGTTTCATATAGATAGTATCAGCAAGAACTTGACTTGCTTTTTCTTTTGCTTCTTCGTTTTCGTGGGCATAAATATTGAGCGTGGTTGCTACCTCAGAATGTCCGAGTTTTTGCGATACGCTTACAATATCAGCCCCGTTTGCTATGGATAAAGATGCCATCGTATGGCGTAAAGCGTGAGGATGCAGGGATTCGATGCCGCACCTTTTACCAAGCCTTTTCATATAAGCGGTTGGTGCTTGTGGGTTCATCGAAGTACCATCCTCGTGAGTAAATACAAACTCGCTTCGTGGTATTCGTTGCTGAAAGAAAAGCAAGGATTGCTCTCTACGCCATTTTAACAACGCTTTTAATACGGGTGGGTTTATAGTGATTGTTCTTCCTTTGCCGCTTTTCGGGGTTGTGATGTATGTTCCTTTCCCCTCGGTGTACTGAGCGTTATTGATGATTTCAACCTTGCCGCTTTCAAAATCGATGTTTTCCCATTTCAAACCGATGGCTTCACCCCGTCTGCACCCGGAGTCAATCATAAATAACATTAACGCCTGCCACTTTGTCGGTTCGGAATCAAGAGAAGCGATAATTCGCTGAACTTCCTCAGCCGTGTATGATTTCGGCTTTGTGTTTTTTGCTTCGTCTTTTCTCGGTTTGGGTCGTTTCATTCTCTGCATCGGGGAATAGGGGATAACTTCATCCTCGACCGCCGATTCAAAGAGGGCGTGAAGGTTTATATAACGCTTCAAAACAGTTTTATGGGCGAGAGGTTTATCCGAATATTGACTTCGCCGCTTTGTCTGCAAATCGGTGATATAATTCTTAATATCAACGGGGCGAATATCAATCATTTTCTTTTTACCGAACGCTACACAGGCTTCGCCAAGCGTTTGACGGTAGCCCACGATTGTGTTATCAGCGAAAACGCTCTCACGATGTTTTATGAAGACTTCCACATATTTCTCAAAAGTGAGTTGTCGTTCCTCCTCTTCACGCCGCAGCAGTTCGGCTTCTTTTTCCCGTTTTTCTTTTTCGATACGCTCTTCACGGGTTAAGATTTTACCCTCTCGGCAATCACGCTCAAAATCATTTTTTACTGTTTCGAGAGCCTTATCGATGCTTCTTTGACTCCACCCCGAAGGAGCTTTCCAAGTCATCTGATAAGGCTTTCTTTGTTTCCCGTTTTCATCATATCCACGGGAGACCCTTATCTCGTAAACAACAGAGCCATCTTTGTTTACTCGTTTTCGAGTGTTAGCCATTTATAGCACTCCTTTCCAAAGCAATTCCTTTGCTTTGATTACATTGTACACTATTCGGTGTCGTTTGTCAATAGTGAATTTTAATTTTTCGGTTTCTTTTTTTAATATCTCTTGACTTTTGCAACTTTTTAGTGTACAATTATCAAGAAAGAGGTGATATGATGCAACTCACAACAAGCGAGAAAATTAAAGTAATTCTCGGTAGGCGAGGATTAACTATTTCGGATTTAGCGGAAAAGCTCGGAACATCCCGGCAAAACTTAACAAACAAATTTGCAAGAAACAATTTGAGCGATAAAGAGATGCGAGATATTGCAAATGCTTTGAATTGTTCATTTGATGCATTGTTCACCCTCAACGATACGGGGGAAACAATATAAAACGAGAGCGGTTAGGATTTTGAAGAGGTCGTAGCCGCTCTTTTTTATTTTTTATACATTCTCATCTGCGACACTTTCGAGATAGTATTCTTCGAGTTCTGAGGTCGGTTTTAATTCACCGAGGGGGTTGTTCGGTGTTACAACAATATCCTGCTTATCGGTATAACCAAAATGATTTTTACCGATAAAGATACCCACAATGGGGTTGATTTTTCCTTCGAGCATTTCCATTTCCCACAGTTCTTCAAGCAAATTTTTATATCTTACTATCATTTTCTGATGGGTCGATGCTCTATCGATACCTGCACCCCAACGATATAAGGTTTTTCGGTCAATTCCGATTACATTACAAAGCCCCACGATAGTTGGTTTAGTGCCATTCATCTCGCAACGGTCAAGATACCAATTTATTCGATTTTGTACTTGTTCGGGATTGGAAATATCAATCTCCGGCAACTCTACCGATTCACGAGCTTGGCGAATGAACCTTGACATATCACTCGGTGCGAGACTTTCGTTTCTCCCCTCAAATGGATATACTCTTTCCGATAAATCGCCGTTTTTAAGTTTCTTTTGTGTAACAAGTTCTTCGCCAACCTTCAAAAGTTCTTGAAGTTCCTGCTTTTTTGCATCATTACTCATAATAAATCACCTCAATATCAAATGTGTTTTCGTATTCTGTCCGATTTCCCTCTGTTGCTACCATTCAAAGCACTTGATTGATAACGGATTTCAAACTGTTCATTTAATATTTTTGCTTCTTCCTTGGTTGCTACCATAAAATCCGATAAAATCGTTATGGCGTTTTCATCATCCTTGAAATTAAGCCATAATTTATATAAATCATCGTTAGAAAACATCACAGAGGGTTTTACTCGCCTTTTGGGCATTTATTTCACCTCCTCAGTACAAACGCCCTACCGGGTACGGCAGGGCGTTTAACGAACCGCTTATTCTGCCCCTTCTTCAACGAGATACTTTGAATATTCGGGATGCAGCATAATAAGCGATTTTAGTTCATCGCTTTTAGCCGCTTCGTTGATGTGAGTAGCCATATTATCCGGGGTATAGCCATCGAATAACATTTCAAGAATATGGTTCTCGGAGTCGGTAAGTTCACGCTTGTAAATGGTAGGAGTGGGAGCATTCATTTGAGCATTTTCATCAAGCACTTGCACCGCCTGTTCAAGATACATATTATCTTCCCATTCTGCACCAAAGAAGCACCTGCCGGTCGGAGACATTTGTCTCCACGGTTGTGTAAAATCTGTAATTCGCTCATTTAGATATTTTTCTGACCATTCAACCGCCCTTCCTAATTTTTCGTAATCAAGAGAGGTGGGGACCGTCAAAGTGAATCCGCTTTCAAGTGCAATCACCTGTAAAGTCTTAAAAGCGTTGTAATTACCCACAAGCATTGGAGCAAGGTGTAAAATTTCGCTTTCTTCAAGGTTCTTTCGTCTCATTTGAAGAGAAGTTAAAAGATTAACCTGCTCTTGTGTGGGAGGGGTAGTAATCATTT
>JAQXZE010000057.1 GCA_029227055.1 Oscillospiraceae bacterium
CATAATAACGCCTGAAATCATATTGACCGGTATTGTAAAATTAAGCGCAAAGTACGGAAATGTGAAAGCATAGTTTACTGCTATCGTTCCAATAAAAGCGCCTACAACGCCATAAAAATATCCATCGGTCAGTAAGGAAACCAGAAAAACAGCGAACACAAACACAGTAGTAATATGCTCTTGCACCTCAAATATATATTGAAAAAGCAAACTGAGTCCAAATGCACAGATTAGCGAAATAATAGTTATTAAGAAATTCTTTATATATTTAGAAAACTTCTTCACTAGAACACCTCCCGATTACGTTTGATGTGTTTATTATACATCCTTTTAAGCAAAGAGATAGCAAATAATAAATTGAAAAATCCTTCTCTTTAACTATGATAATAATATCACAAATTAATTGGATTTTCCACCATAGAGATGGCAATGTCACTTATTCACAGTTAACAGTATTTAAAATAATTGACCGTAAAATTGAAGATACGCTCTTTAAAACATACGATTTAATTGTAAAATAACTGTTTACACCGTGTGTTAAAAATGCACGGTGCAGCAACCCCAAAAATATTTATATATTATTTCTAAAATACTTAGGAAGGAGTTGGCTCATAGTGAGTTCAATAAGTAAAATAAATCGTGACGGTAAGACTTTATATAAAGTTTGCTTTGACCTACCAAGATATAATAACAAAAGACGAAAAAGTAGTCGCACATTTCCGCCCAAAACTCCCTACGCTGAAGTTAAAGCATTTGCTTTACAAAAGGATAGAGAGTATCAAACAGGCAAAAAACTATTGGTCGAAAATAGTAATATAACATTTAAGGAATTAGCAGAAATTTACCTCAAAGAATTTTTAATTGGATTATCTCCCACTACCATAGCTAGTTACGAAAGTATCTTAAAAAATTCCAAACCTTATGGAGTATTCAATGTTATAGGAAATTTACCTATAAATAAGGTTAATCTTACTTGCTTACAGGGTTATATTCTCAGATTGTCCGAAGAAGGAATAAGTGCAAAAACAATAAAGAACACTTATATGGTAATCTCATCCGTATTTAAACTTGCAATCAAAATGGGTATTATAACAAAAGACCGCAATCCTATGGACGATGTTGTTTTACCTAAATTGACAAAACCAAACGCAGATGCCTATACAGAGGAAGAAGTAAAATTGATTTTACAAAGAGCAAAAGAAGATAATAATGATAAAATATACTTGCTTTTGCTCGTGGCACTCTTTCTCGGTTTACGCCGTGGCGAGATTATAGGACTAAAGTTTTCTAAAATTGATTTTAAAACAGGCAAAATTACTATTGACGAAAACAGAGTTGTTGTCAAAGGCAAAGCGTATGTCAAGCCCCCTAAAACAAATAGCGGTATTCGTGAAGTAATTGCCCCGAAGTTGTTAATGGATGAGTTAAGAAAAGTATATAATGACTATTTAACTCACAAGCTAAAATATGGCAAAGGCTTTATTGATTCAGAAGCTATTTTTACGCACAATAATGGCACACCATATACACCACAAGGAATCGGCAACCTATATCAAAGATTTTTGAAAAGAAACCCCGATATTCCCCCTAAAAATTTCCATATGCTTAGGCACACCTTCTGTTCTCAGCTCTTGAGAGCCAACCTGGACATAAAAACTGTTAGCGCCCTCATGGGCCATTCCCATATTGACATAACTTTAACCCGATATGCACATTCCTACGAAGAAGGCAAAAAAGAAGCGGCAGAAAAACTTGATAATATCTTCAACAATTCTTTTGAAAGTGCCTAATGCCTATTGCGTTTTTTCTTAAAAATAAACATTATTTTTAAATATGGGTACTTGCAGGGTACTCGAATTGAGTTTTTTGTAATATAAAATAATCATTGAAATATGTTTGTGTTAAGAAGATAAGAACGAGGACAATCTTTAAATTTAACTTGTTTTTCATTTATTCTCAGGTTCAAGTCCCATCACTCGCACCAAACGAAAATCCGTTCTCGAAAGAGGACGGATTTTTGTTTGTATTATTCACTATTCATTTTTCATCATTCATTATTCATTAACAGGGAACGGATTTTCGAATGAATAATGAATATTGAAGTCGCTCACTTTGTTCGCTGATGAATAATGAATAATTATTGCACCCTCACTGCTTTTATGCAATAATATACCCATGGCGGTGATAATATGGAATTTTTGCTTGAAATAGTCTTTGAAATTTATTTAGAGTTGATGATGTTTATTGTTCCTGAAAAAAAGGCAACAACCAAGAAATATAGAATAATTACCGCTTTTATTGCAATAGTGGTTTTGGTGGGTGTTTTAGCCTTGTTTATTTGGGGATGTGTGCTGATAAGTGATTATAACAACAAATTAGGCATAATCCCGATTGTTATTGCGATTGTTTTATCGATTGTCCAAATTGTTGCAGGCTTTGTTTTACATATTAAAAAATCTGATAATTAAAAACGAAGAGCCGTGAAAATCACGGCTCTTAATTTTTAATCTTCTTTAATTATAATTGAAAAATCTATATATCCGTTTTCTCCGTTTGAGTGAACATTACTTAAATATTCACTGTGAACGATATTGGTGTTTTCGAAAGCTAGAGGTATAATCTTATTGGATTTAAGAATGTTTTTCTGCACTGTTGCAAGATTTTGTCCTGAATAGTCAACACCGAACTTATCGAGATATTCTTCGATATATCCGCTTGTGGCTTTTATCGGGAAAACCGACATCTGTGCAGTGGGATTTTTAAGTTCATTTATCATATATTCTTTGTTCGTTGATGGCGAAATGTTTATAAAGGCGCTCAAGGTTTGTTGCCAATGACCCACCACCGAAGTTATAGCGGGTTTCATAGCCTCGTTTTCATAATAGATAAGCGTGGTTTTTGGAAGTTTTTTATCCTCAAATTTAACGACCTCTGCAGAAAACAGATTAAAAGCTTTTTGCTTATTGTATTCGGCTTTTCCGATTTTATCATAGACGTCTTCTAGTGATAGATTTGACGGATAAATAGAATATGCGGGAGAAAAACCGTCTTTAAGTTTTGTTTCATAAACACTAGGGTCTGTAATCATTGCGAAAGCCGACCTTAAATTTGCATTAAAGCCCTTGCCTATGTTTAAAACCCAACAAATATTTTGGTGAGTTATGGTTGAGAATTCCTTGTTGTCAAATTCCTTTATATCGGCGTTATCGATAAAGGCAATATCTGCCTTATGGCTTAAAAGACGCTCTGCGGCGGTTTGGTCCTCTTCAGATGAGAAAAAGACTGCGCCGTTTTGCGCTATAAAATCGCCGCTGTATTTTCGGTTTCGGTAAATTCTTATTCCAAAATCCTCACGGTTCCATTTTGTTATCGAATAGGAGCCGTTTGAAATTATATAACTGTTTTTAAGTCCGTACTGTCCTTTACAGGCATTGAAAAACTCTTCGTTACAGGGCATACATATCGAGGTGGTGAGAGTTTTTTCAAAGTTTTTATCGTTTTTCTCTAAGGTGATTTGGAGAGTTGTATCGTCTATCGCCTTAACACCTAAAGAGGAAAGGGATGCATTACCATTATATATTTTTTCTGCGTTTTTAATTGCAAAAAGCCTCTTTACAAAGGGGGCTTTATTTTTCTTGTCTACCGCTCTTTTAAAACCGAAAACAAAGTCGTTGGCGGTAAGGGGAGTGCCGTCACTCCAAAGGGTATCTTCCTTTAGATTAAAGGTGTAGGTAAGCCCATCTTTTTTATAGCTTTCAGCCACACCCGAAACAATTTCACCTTTTTCGTTTTGGCGTAAAAGACCCTCGAAAATATTTCTTACAATAAGCAGCTCTTCGTCAGCGGAGGCTAACTGCGGGTCTAAAGTATCGGGGGAGTTTGATATCTCAAAATAAATTATTATTGAACTAAGTCCCCCACAAGCTGAAAGGGACAGCACCATAACAAGACAAAGTAAAAGGGATATAAATTTATAAAAAGTCTTCATAGCATTTCTCCGACTAAATTTCTTACCCTTATATTCTACCATAACCCCCAATATATTACAAGTTCAGATTAAATAAAAAAAGGTGCAGATTTCTGCACCCTAAAAGCTTTGAAACTATATTAAATTTCCTTTGTCCAACCGAAAGTATCTTCGATTTTGCCCCACTGAATACCTGTTAAGGTGTCATAGAGCATTCTTGTAATCTCACCGATTTCACCGTTGTTTATCGGATATTTAACATCCTTGTAGCAAAGCTCACCGATGGGGGAAATAACAGCGGCTGTACCGCAGCCCCAAGCCTCTTCAAGCTTGCCGTCTGCCAAAGCGGCGCTTAACTCATCAATGCTTAAAAGGCGCTCGCTTACCTTATAACCCTTGGATTTTAATACTTCAAGACAAGATTTTCTTG
Organism: Oscillospiraceae bacterium; assembly: GCA_029227055.1. Lineage (GTDB taxonomy): Bacteria > Bacillota > Clostridia > Oscillospirales > Acutalibacteraceae > UBA737. The sequence continues at coordinate 4,398 of JAQXZE010000057.1, forward strand.
TAATACCAGGGAGAATAGAGCCTGTGAGGGCTGGAGTTACAATCTCGCCGTCAATCTTAAACATAACATTCATAGCGCCCACGTCTTCGATGTATTTTCTCTCAACACCGTCAAGCCAAAGCACCTGAGAATATCCCAAAGCTTCAGCCTTTGCGCCGGCTCTGTTACTTGCGGCATAGTTGCCGCCGCATTTAATATATCCCGTACCGCCTCTAACAGCTCTTACATCCTCAGCTTCAATCATAATTTTAACGGGATTGATACCCTCTTTATAATAACTGCCCACAGGTGAGGCAATGATAATATATGTTGCGTGGTGTACAGCGTGAACACCGAGAGTTTCATCGTTACCGAACATAAAGGGGCGAAGATAAAGGGAGGTGCCCTCAGCTGACGGGGTCCAATCCTGTTCCATATCTACAAAAGCGGTTAAAGCTTCCATTGCCATATCTTCGGGGATTTCGGGAAGACACAAACGCTCTGCCGAAGAGTTCATTCTGCGGATGTTTTCAATGGGTCTGAAAAGTTGAACCTTACCATCTGCGCGGCGGTATGCCTTAAGACCCTCAAATATTTCGGAGCCGTAGTGAAGTACGGTAGAAGCAGGGTGGATAGAAAGGTTCTCAAAGGGAACAATTCTCGCATCGTGCCAACCCTTCTCTGTATCATAATCCATAATAAACATATGGTCTGTAAACACCTGACCGAAGCCTAGCGTACTGCTATCAGGCTTTTCTTTAGGACATAAAGTTTTTGTGATCTTGATTTCCAAAGCGGATATCTCCTTTGCGATTTAATATATGAAAAAAGTATATCACTGCAAAAAAAGTTTGTCAACATTTCACTATGATTTTTTAAAGAAAAATGATGAAAATTTTTTATATGTGTGATATAATCAAAAGGGTGAATTCCATTAAATTTTTGGAGGAAAATAATGCTGACTTTTGAAGAGTTAAAACACAATTCAGATATTAACACATATATAACTGCCGCAAATAAATCCCTTTTAGCGCTTGGCTTTACAGAGCATAGTTTTGCCCATGTCGGCAAAGTAGCGCAAACGGCGGCAGATATCTTAAAAACCTTAGGTTATGACGATGAAGAAATCGAGCTTGTAAAAATCGCGGCTTATCTTCACGATATCGGTAATCTTGTAAACCGTGTAGACCACTCGCAAAGCGGTGCTGTTATGGCTTTCAGAATACTTGATAACTTAAAAATGCCTGCAGAAATGATTGCTAAAATCGTTACCGCCATCGGTAATCACGATGAGGGTACAGGCGTTCCTGTAGACGAGCTTTCCGCCGCCCTTATTTTAGCCGATAAATCGGATGTTCGTCGAACAAGAGTAAGGCAGCTTGATAAGTCATCTTTTGATATACACGACCGTGTAAATTATTCTGTTACAAATGCAAAGCTTTTAATAAATGAAGAAAAAACTCAGATTAGATTATCTCTGAATATCGACACCGAATATAGCTCTATTATGGATTTCTTTGAGATTTTTATGGAGAGAATGTTGCTATGCAGAAAGGCGGCAGAAAAACTAGGACTTATCTTCAAGCTTTCGATAAACGATCAACAGTTAATTTAAAAAAGAAAAGTGAAACTAATTTTTGAAAAAAATACTTGATTTTTGATTATTTTTGTGATATCATATCTTCGTTATCGAAATGAAAGGGGTGACAATGATGAAAGAAGGTATTCATCCGCAGTACGAAAAGGTAGTTATTAAGTGTGCCTGCGGTGCTGAATTTGAAACACGCTCAACTAAAAAGGATATCCGTTTGGATATATGCTCTAAATGTCATCCGTTTTTTACCGGTAAGCAGAAATTGGTAGATACCGGCGGTCGTGTTGACAGATTCAAGAAGCGTTTCGGTATGGATAAGTAATTACCATATACTCCGCAACAGCCTAAGGGCAGTTGCGGATTTTTTTATCACTTCAAAAGGGGTGTTAGTATGCAGTCCTATATTACTGTAAATACAGAAAATACGGCAGAACTTGTAGAGAAAAAATCTCGTTTTATAGCAACTCTTTTTCATGTTGAAACAGAAGAGCAAGCGGCAGAAATTTTGGGGGCTACTAAAACTAAATATTGGGACGCAAGGCATAATGTATACGCCTATATTTTAAAGGACGGCACCGCCCGTTTTTCTGATGACGGTGAGCCTCACGGCACCGCAGGAAAGCCTGTGCTTGATGTACTGCAGGGTAGCGGAATTACCGATGCATTAGTGGTTGTAACCAGATATTTCGGCGGTATTTTGCTTGGCACAGGCGGTCTTTGCAGAGCCTATTCGGGAGCCGCAAGACTTGCTATTGAAAATGCCCAAAGGGTATTAATGTGCCCGTCGGTTGTTTGCGAAATTATATGCCCTTATCCCGACCATCAAAAACTTACAGCGCTTATAAAAGACTGTGGCGGCAGTATAAGCAGTGAGGAATTTACCGATAGCGTAAAGCTTGTCTTTTCCTTTAAAAGTGAGGACATTGACGGTTTTGAAGCCGCCCTTACAGAAACTTTTTCTGCAAGAATTGTAAATAAAAGGAAAAGCGAAGAATTTTCTGCTTTTTTACTCTAAAAAAAGAGGAAAACGGCAGAAAAATCCGTATATATTTATTAAGGAGATAGGAGGCGGGAATTTTGAATATCAGAGAACAGAGCGAACAGATTGAAAGACAAACCTTGTCAGAAAAGGCAATGTGTAGCAGTGATTCTAAGGGTAGACGGGTGTTTGAAGAAAAATGCGAACTCAGAACCGAGTTTCAGCGTGACCGCGACAGAATTATACATTCTAAGGCGTTCAGACGCTTAAAGCATAAAACGCAGGTCTTTTTAGCCCCTGAGTCTGACCATTACCGTACCCGCCTTACACATACATTAGAGGTCTCTCAGATAGCCCGTACAATAGCGAGAGCAATGAGACTAAATGAGGATTTAACTGAGGCGATAGCTTTGGGTCACGACCTTGGACATACCCCCTTTGGTCACGCAGGAGAGAGGGCAATTAACGACCTTTGCGGAGGCGGGTTTACCCACTATGAGCAAAGTGTCAGGGTTTGTGAAAAGCTCGAAAAGGGCGGAGAAGGATTAAATCTTACCTTTGAAGTTTTAGATGGTATTTTGCATCACACTAAGGACGAATGGGCAAGCACCCTTGAAGGTAAAATTGTAAGGGTCTCGGATAGAATAGCCTATATCAATCACGATATTGAGGATGCCGTAATGGCAGGGATAATTACTCAGCAGCAGATACCTGATAATATTACATCGGTGCTGGGTACTTCTAAAAGTGCTAGAATAAATACCCTTGTTAATTCGGTTATCAAAAACAGTGATAACGATATTGTAATGGAGAAAAGCGTATCAGAGGCTTACGATTTATTACATAGCTTCCTTTTTGAAACGGTTTACAGAAATCCCGTTGCTAAATCGGAGGAAACAAAGGTTTTCGGCATTGTTGAGGGAATTTTTAATTACTTTACTAAATACCCCGAAAAGATGTCGGAGGAGTATGTAAAAATCTGTGAAAATGAGGGCGTAAAGCGTGCTGTAATGGATTATATCGCTTGTATGACCGACCATTTCGCAGTATCAATATATTCGGATATATACATTCCAAAGTTTTGGAAGCTTTGATTTTATAATTAACAATTAAAGGCAGGTGAATACATTGGCAATACCTGAGGAAATAATCAGTGAAATTAAAAATAGGAATGACATTGAAACGGTAATGGCACCCTATGTAAACCTAAAGCGCAGAGGTAAAAACTTGGTGGGACTTTGTCCTTTCCATAACGAAAAAACTCCGTCTTTTACGGTTTATCCTGAAAACGACTCATTTTACTGTTTTGGTTGTGGGGTAGGCGGCGATGTGTTTACCTTTACAAGTCTTATAGAAAATCTTGATTATGTAAATGCAATAAGGCTTTTGGCAGAGCGTTCGGGAATTTCTATTGATGATAATTCCTATGATAATTCGATGCAAAAGCTTAAAAATACCATTTATGATATAAATAAAGAAACGGCAAGATTTTTCCATAATTATTTAATGTCGCCTGACGGTAAATGGGCGCTCGATTATTTAGTTGGCCGTGGTCTTTCGGTTTCTACAATAAAGCATTTCGGTTTGGGCGCTGCCCCTGATTCGTGGGACGCTCTTTTAAAGCATTTAAAGGCTAAAGGCTTTTCTATAAACGATATGCTACAGGCGAATGTTATAGGAAAAAGTCAGAGAGGAACCTTTTATGACCGCTTTAGAAAAAGGGTTGTTTTCCCCATAATAAATATAAGGGGAAATGTAGTAGCCTTTAGCGGTAGAGCAATGCCGGGCGAGGATAAGTCAGGCGGCAAGTATGTGAACACATCAGATACCCCTGTTTATAAAAAGAGTGATAATCTTTTTGCTATGAACTTCGCTAAGAAGGACTGTGCAGAAAGAATTATATTGGTTGAAGGAAATATGGATGTAGTTTCACTTCATCAGGCAGGGTTTACAAATACAGTAGCAGCACTCGGTACTGCATTTACACCCGAGCAGGCGAAGCTGCTTACTAAATATACAAAAGAGGTAGTCTTAATGCTTGATGCCGACGCCGCAGGTCAAAAGGCGGTACGCAGAGCAGGTGAGGTTTTAGCCGATACGGGACTTAAGGTAAGGGTAGTTTTAGTGCCTGACGGTAAGGATCCCGACGAATATATAAAGAAAAACGGAAAAGAGCGTTTTGCGGCGTTGCTTGAAGGTGCCGTCAGTGAAATAGAGTACAAGCTGCTTACCGCCGTTTCAGGCATTGATACCGAAGCTGCCGACGGTAAGGTTAAATACCTCAATTTAGCGGCAGAAATTTTAGCTCAGACCCCCGATATAATAACAAGGGATATATATATCGGAAGATTATCGGAAAAATACGGAATTTCCTCTACTACCTTTAAAGCAAAGGTTGAGGAGCTTCGTAAAAAATATGTAAGGCAGGAAAAACGCAAGGAAATTAGAGAGGTGATTTCACCCACTAGAAAAAGCGGCGAGGTTAATCCCGAAAAACGCAGTTTTCCAAAGGCCGCCGCTGCAGAGGAGTGCATTATTGCAATTCTTTTACAGCATCCCGATTTGATACAGAAGGCTACTCAAAGGCTGCCTTCGGAAAAATTCTTAACTTCGCTAAACCGAAAGATTTATTCTATTGTTAGCGAGAATTTTGAGTCGGGCAAGGGCGTGGATTTTTCGTATTTGGGGCAGTTTTTATCACCTGCAGAAATGGGTTATCTTGTGTCTCTTCAGAATAGTGACAAGGGAGAGCGTAATCCCGAAAAGGTGCTTTATGACTGTATAAGCTCCCTCCTTTTTGAGAACGACTTAAAGACTGTAAAACAAAGCGGGGATATGTCGGTTGAAGAATGGGCGGATAATTTGGCAAATATTATTAAAAATAAAACAAAGGGGAATTAAGTAGTAATGAAGGAAGAAAAGAAGAAGGATTTAAAAGAAGAAAACGAGGTAGCTACAGAAGATTTTTCAGAGTTTGATGATAGAGATAATTCTATTGATAAGCTTGAAGATGCTCCCGATGATTTGGATGAGCTTTTCGCCGAGCCTCCTATTTTAGAGCTTGATTTTGACGAGGAGCCTACAGAAGAGCAGTTAAAGCTTGAAGAAATTGATATGGAGCAGACAGAGGATGATTCAAGCTTTGACAATATTTCTCTTGATGACCCTGTTAAAGTCTATCTTCGCGAAATCGGTAGAGTTCCGCTTTTAAATTCCGAAGAAGAGGTAGAGCTTGCCGTTAAAATCAGCGAAGGAAACGAGTATGCAAAACAGCGTCTTACCGAAGCTAATCTTCGTCTTGTTGTAAGTATTGCCAAGAAGTATGTGGGCAGGGGTATGTATTTCCTTGACCTTATTCAAGAGGGAAATGTAGGTCTTATTAAGGCGGTTGATAAGTTTGACCACACAAGAGGTTTTAAGTTTTCCACCTACGCTACTTGGTGGATTCGTCAGGCAATAACACGCGCTATTGCAGACCAGGCAAGGACTATAAGAATTCCCGTTCATATGGTTGAGACTATTAATAGATTAAAGAAAATACAAAGTCAGCTTTTACACGAAAACGGATATGAGCCAAGCGAAGAGCTCATAGCTGAGAAGATGGACCTGCCCGTTGAGCGAGTTCGCGAGATTATGCGTGTAGCACAAGAACCTGTTTCTATGGAAACACCTATAGGTCCAGAGGAGGATTCTCGTCTTATGGACTTTATCCGTGACGAAGAAGCTTTAGCTCCCGACGATGCGGCTCTTAAAACCATTACAAATGAAGATATTGACAGCGTTCTTCGTACCCTTACACCAAGGGAGGAGTCTGTAATCAGGCTTCGTTTCGGTCTTCACGACGGCAGATGCCATACTCTTGAAGAGGTTGGTATGGAGTTTAATGTTACCCGTGAGCGTATCCGTCAGATTGAAGCGAAGGCACTTCGAAAGCTTCGTCACCCCGTAAGAAGCAACAAATTTAAGGACCGCTGATTTTAGGAGAATATTTAGGATGCAATTTACATATAAAACTAAGGGAGTATGTTCTGTGTCTATTCTTATAGACATTGAGGAAGAAATAATAAAATCCGTAAAATATACAGGTGGATGTCACGGCAATTTGCAGGGCATATCGGCGTTGGTTGCGGGTATGCATATTGATGATGTTATAGAAAAGCTCGAAGGTATCCGTTGCGTATTTAAAAACACTTCCTGTCCGGCTCAGCTCGCTGATGCTCTAAAAAAATACAAGGCAGAAAACCTTTAAAATTTTCGAAGTTTAAAAAAAGAAGGTGAGAAAATGCATTTGGATGAAGATATTAAAATAGCAGGTGACAAGCCTTCCTATTCGGTGAAGCTTAATAAAATGAAGGAAAATATGGGTGAGACGGCGCCTTCAAATGAAGCTGAAAGCGCCAAAAAGCTCGGAATTAAAATAGCCGAAAAATATATAACCGAATCCCAGAACTTTTTAGAGGGAGACGACGGTGAATACGGCTATGACGCCGTTTTACAGCGCAGACTTTTACTTTCCTTTACGGCAACCGTAGGTTTTGAGCGATTTTGCAAAAATGATACCCTCGCAGGTATTGCGCAGAAAAGCTTTATTGACCGCTTAAGAAGTGAAAGCGAAGAAATTTATAAAACATCTTCGGATATGGGTGCATTTTCCTTTTATTATCTTGCTTTCAGGCGCGGCGGCGATATTGAGCGAAGAATAGGGCAGACCTTTGCGATGCTCTGCTCAAGAGACGGCGACCCGATTTTCCAAGAGCGCGGAGAAGCGCTTTACTGTTGGTTTTCGGCAGAAATCAGAAAAACTGTCTGTGAATACCGATTAGACAGATAATTTAAAACGAATAAAAACGACCTTCCGTTTCATATACTGAACGGGAGGTCGTTTTAGCGTTAAAAATCACGCTAAAAAAACATAGGGCGCGTGCCACTCGCCAACAAAGTGGCAACCGTGGCACATGCGTTATAATAATCACCATTTCGAGATTATTTATCGCATTTTGTGTCTGTGAAAGGAAATGGTGATTATTATGCCAAGTATTTATTTAAGTCCCTCAACACAGGAATTTAACCCCTATATAATCGGCGGAACAGAAGAATACTATATGAACCTGATTGCCGATGCGATGGAGCCGTATCTGTATGCTACGGGTATAGATTTTACCAGAAACACACCCGAAATGACGGCAGGAAGCTCTATAAGGGCATCAAATGCGGGGAATTACGATTTGCATTTAAGTCTGCACTCTAATGCTTCGGGCGGTACGGCAGGCAGTAGGAGAGGAAGTGAGGTATATTATTATCCTACCTCACAAAACGGCAGAAGAGCGGCAGAAATTATAGCAAACAATCTGCAGATAATATACCCTGTTCCAAATGGGGTAAGAACAATTCCTACAACCACGCTCGGTGAAGTAAGCCGCACCAGAGCACCCGCTGTTTTAATAGAATTTGCCTATCACGATAACTACGAGGATGCTACCTGGATAGCAAACAACATTAACGCTATAGCTCAGAATGTTGTAATTTCATTAGCTGATTATTTCGGAATACCTTTTGTTAGTCCCAACTAAAATTTAGTGCGTTTTTAATATTTTCATAAATTTCAACTATTTTAAATTTCATAATATATTTGGTGGGGTTTGAGGTGATTTTAACACCCTCTTTGTTAACGCTTTTGGATAAATCAGTATCTACTGCTGCAGGTATACAAACGGCGGGGAAGACAACACACCACCAGTTTTTGCCCTCTTTTTTTCCGAGCTTTATGTTAAGCGACTGATAATTTCCTGCAGGAAGTGTGAAGCTTTCATAGTGCCTTGTTTCAAAATAACAGGTTGTAAATTCGGCTACCGCCGTGTAATCAAAGCCGTTTTCGGCTATTGTACGGTTGGCGATATCCTCGAAAAATTCAAGGTTTTCGGTGCATACACTTACCGCCTCAGCATAGTTCTCTGAATTTTCAAAAATAGCCTCGCTTTCGGCAAGTATAGCGTCGCGAACCTTTAATTTTAGTTCTTGGTCACAAGCCGAATCAGAGTTTGCTATTATATGCAGTCTTACAACATTTTTCCTGATATCCGCACAAGCTGCATCAAATCCTGAAAAGCTTACCAAAATCGCAAAAATCAGACCGAAAAGTATGCTTAACTCAATATGTTTTCTATTTGTTTTCATAAAAAATACTCCTTGTCAAAGTTTTACAATCAAAAGCATTGACAGGAGTATCTTTTTTTATTCAAATATTACCGATTTGTCGGCAGGGGTTGTTTTAATGGCAGTTATGTTTTTCTCTTTTAAAAGAGCTAAACATAAAGCGGCGCTCTCCTCATCTTTGTATACAGCGAAAACAGAGGGACCGCTTCCCGAAAGGGAGACCTTAAGCGGATTTGTAGAGGAAATAATTTCGTCTATGCCGTATAGTCCCGTAACAGCCTCAAAAGAGTTTTCGGCGAACTTTAGCGCTTCTTCGGTGTTTTCACATTCTAATGATTTTAAAAAGGCATCGTTATCGGCAGTTTTTGGGTTTTTTATTTCATCAAAGCACTTGTACATTTCGGCAGTAGAGGGTTTAGTGCCGTTTTTGGCAATTATAATAAAACAGTTTCTAAAAGGGGGACAGTCGATTAGTTTTTCACCTATCCCCTTAACCCTTTTGGTACCGCCCTTTATACAAAACGGAACATCGGCACCGCATTTAAGGGCAATATTTAAAAGCTCTTCTTCGGATAAATTGGCAGAGTAAATTTTATTAAGCGCTAAAATAACCCCTGCGGCATCTGCGCTGCCGCCGCCAAGTCCTGCGGCATCGGGGATATTTTTATTTA
>JAQXZE010000058.1 GCA_029227055.1 Oscillospiraceae bacterium
AAGGAATTAGGCGTAAAACGGGTGGAAAAGGGAATTTTCGGCGCCGATATGAAGGTCGAGCTTGTAAACGACGGACCTGTGACAATACTATTTGACACCGATATATGGAGAAAAAATGAAAATTAAGACTTTACATTTGGGACTTATTAAAACCAACTGCTACCTTATTTCAACCGAAAAGGCGGCGGTGGTTATCGACCCCGGCTTTGTACGGGAGGGTCCGCTTGATTTTTTGAACGAAAAATCCGATAAGGAGCGGCTTATTCTCTTAACCCACTCCCATTTTGACCATATCGGCGGGGCGGAGTATCTGCGCGAAAAAACGGGAGTTAAGATTGGAATAGGAGAATTAGACGCTAAGGGACTTGCCGATACCGCCCTTAATCTTTCGGATATGTTTCACGCGAATATCGCCCCCTTTAAGCCGGATTTGACCTTTAAAAACGGGGAAAAAATCACGGTCGGGGATATCGAGTTTAAGGTAATAGAAACTCCGGGTCATACCGTGGGCGGGGTGTGCTATCTTACGGGGGACTGCCTTTTCTCGGGCGACACCCTTTTTGAAAACTCGATAGGCCGTACCGATTTCCCCGGCGGCGACCTAAAGGTGCTTAAGCGTTCGGTTAAAAAGCTTATGAACCTGCCTAATGATACTAAGGTTTATCCCGGTCACGGCGATTTTACAACCATTGCGCGGGAACGAGATAATAATATGTTTGTGTGGTAAGAAAATGAAGCTGTGTCTTATAAATCATTCATACAAATACGAGCTTGAAAAGCTTATAAGGATTTTTCTGCCTTTTGAAAAAATTGAGTTTTCCGAAACGCAAGAGGAGGGCGACCGCATTGCCGTCACCTCGCTTGTTAAGGGAGAAAAGGAAACCTTGCTTTCAGCCAAGCTTTTAATCGATAATAAAAGCTACGGCTTTTCCGAAAGCATTTTAAACGACATTCCCGACTATGACAATGAATGTGAACGGCTTTTGGCGGTTGCGCTTTATAACTGCTTTGTAAGCGCGTCGGGCTATGTTCCCGAATGGGGGATACTTACGGGCGTGCGCCCCGCAAAGCTTTTTTCACGTCTTTGCTCGTCGGACGGTCTTTCTTCGGCGGAGGACTGGTTTAAAAAGGGACTTATGGTAAGCGAGAATAAAATTTCCCTCTGCCGCGAGACGGTCGAAAGCGAGGGAAGGATTACCGCCCTTTCCGCGCCCGATTCATACAGCCTTTATATTTCTATACCCTTTTGCCCCACAAGGTGCGCCTACTGCTCCTTTGTCTCCCATTCTGTAGAGCAGGCAAAGAACCTTATTCCCGATTATATAAGGCTCTTAAAGGAGGAATTAAGGCTTACCGCCGAAATCGCGAAAAAGCTTAATTTAAGACTTGAAACGGTCTATATAGGCGGCGGAACTCCCACAGCACTTAGCGCGGAGCAGTTAGGCGAAATAATGACGGCGGTTAAAGACTATTTCGACCTTAATCATTTGCGGGAATACACCGTTGAGGCGGGCAGACCCGACACCGTGACGGCAGATAAGCTCGATACAATAAAGCGTCTGGGTGCTACCAGAATAAGCATTAATCCTCAGACTATGAACGATGATGTTTTATCCGTAATAGGCAGACGCCACACAGCAAAAGACACAGAAGAGGCATTTTATCTTGCAAGAAAGCTCGGCTTTAATAACATAAATATGGACTTGATTGCAGGTCTTCCAACCGATACATTTGAAAGCTTTAAAAGTACTGTAGAAAAAATTTTGGGGCTTAATCCTGAGAGTGTTACGATACATTCCCTTTCGATGAAGAGGGCGTCTACCTTAAGTATGGAGGACGCTTTGCCCGAAATAGAACAGGGCAAAACGGCATCGGCAATGGTGGACTATGCGAGGGAAACTTTGTCGAAAAACGGGATATTGCCTTACTATATGTACCGACAGAGCAAAACTGTAGGAAATCTTGAAAATGTAGGCTATGCAAAAAAAGGCTTTGAGGGGCTTTATAATGTTTACATTATGGACGAAACCCATACCATTTTGGCTTGCGGTGCCTCGGCTGTTACAAAGCTTCGTGAGCCTGACGGAAACCTTATTTCAAGAATATTTAACTTTAAATACCCATACGAATATATAAGCAGATTTTCAGAACAACTTACCCGAAAGGACGGTATTGTTGAATTTTATGAGAAACACCCTATCTGTAATAAATAACGGGATTTTGCAAAATAAGCAGGAATTTGTTTTGCAGTGTGAGAGGGAATATGTAGAAAGCATTTATGCGCTAGCTCAGATAATTGCTGATAATGACGATATAAAGATTGTATCTCTTGCGGGACCCTCAGGCTCAGGCAAAACAACCTCTGCCCATATTCTGCAGGAAAGGCTTACCCTATTGGGCGAAAAAACGGATATCGTATCGCTTGACGATTTCTATCTTCCGGGCGATAAACTACCCGTTCTTCCAAACGGGAAACAGGATATTGAGTCGGTAAACGCCCTTGATAAACAGCTTATAAAAAAATGTTTGAATGAGGTTATAATAAGCGGTGCAACTTTTCTGCCTGAGTTTGATTTTAAAACAAAGACCTCAAAACCTGATGCTAGAAAAATCGATATCGGAGACAGAGGAATTGTTATAGTAGAGGGGCTTCACGCCTTAAATCCCGTTATAACTGACCTAGTACCTCGAAACAACATTTACAAGGTTTATGTCAGCGTAAATGAGGGCATTTTTGATGATGAGGGAAATAAACTTTTATCCAGCCGTCAGATAAGGCTTATGCGCAGAACTCTAAGGGACGAGGTTTTCAGAGGAACAGATGTAAATAAAACCTTAACACTTTGGGAAGATGTAGTTTTAGCTGAGCGAAAATACCTTTACTGTTTTAAAGAAACGGCAGATTTTAATCTTAAAACACTGCATTTTTATGAGCCCTGCCTTTATAAAAAACGCTTTTCGGCACTGCTGGAAAGGGTAGATAAAAATCATAAGGGCTATGATTATTTTCTTAAAACCGTAAAGGGCGTATCGGAGTTTTATTGCCTTGAAGAAGAGTATATACCCGAAGGCTCGCTTATAAGGGAGTTTATAGGAAACCCACTTGTATGAAAACCATAATTGTGATAAAATAAATAAAAAAGAAAAGGAGAATCACTATGGATTTTTTAGATAACGCACTAAATAAAGCAAAGGAAGCTATTGATGTAGTTTCTAAGAAAACAGGCGAATTTGTAACCCTTGAAAAACAGAAGTTTGATGTTTCAAGCATAAAGTCAAAGCTTGAAAAGGATTATGCAAAGCTCGGCAAGTATTATTTTGAGCTTTTAAAGAATTCTGCCGAAACACCTGAGGAAGTAAAGCAAATGGTAGAGTCGATAAATGCAAAAATTGCAGAGATTGATAAGCTCAATGTGGAAATAGAAACTGCAAAAAACAAGAAGATTTGTGCCGCTTGTAAGGCATCAATCCCTCAGAGTGCAGTATTTTGCCCTGCTTGCGGAGAAAAGCTCGTTTTCGATAGCAGTGAAGAATAAATCGGTTGGAGTAAAATATGAGTAATATTAAAATCGGCGTTGTGGTTGCAGATGTTGAGGAATATAAGCCTTTATGCGAGCTTTTGGCAGAAAGTGAAATTTCCAGTCCCGTTAAAATGCAACGCGATAATAACGCATATCTTTTAAAGGGCGAAAAGGCGGACGCAGAGCTTTACTGCATAAACTGCGGAATAGGTAAAGTAAATGCGGCAGCTGCCGCTGTTCACCTTGCAGACCTTGGCTGTGAAATAATCTTAAACTATGGATTATCAGGCGGTATAAGTGGGGTCAGAAGAGGCGAAGTTATAGCTGCTGACAGATTTTTAGAGCACGACTTTGACCTTACTACCATAGGATACAAGCCCTGTGAAAAGCCGAGACAAAAGTATATCTATACAGCTGACAGCAAGCTTTTAGAGGTTTTACTTAAAATTTATCCCGAAACGGGGCACGGCACTGCCGTTTGCGGTGACCGCTTTATCTGTAAGGACGAGGACAGAGAATTCTTTAAAAATGAATTCTCGGCTATGTCCTGCGATATGGAAACTGCCGCTATAGCGTCGGTTTGCGATATGTTCTCGCTTCCCTTTATAGCATTAAGAAGAATTTCTGATGATGCGGGAGACGATGCAGTTGATAGCTATAACGATATGAACGAAACAGGCAATGGTACACTTGTAGATATTTTCTTAAAGTTTGTGAAAGAAATTATCGATTAAAATTTAGGAGTCAGATAAATGGCGAACAAGAAAAGGAAGCAGCAAAGCTTTGAATACGGCGCAATAATTTTGTTGTGCTCAACTATGATTGTAAAGCTTATAGGCGCAATTTTTAAAATTCCGCTTTCAAATCTTATAGGCGACTTAGGTTTTGGCTATTTCTCATCTGCCTATGATTTGTTTACCCCTATTTATTCTCTTTCTATGGCGGGACTGCCGATTGCGGTTTCGCGTTTGGTAGCTGAGAATATGACTGCGGGCAGATACCGCGATGTGCATCAGTCACTAAAGGTTACAAAGCGTGCCTTTTTCGTAACAGGGTTTGTAGGCTTTGTTTTAATGCTTCTGCTTATTTACCCCTTTGTAAAAATTACCGATGCTACAGGTAAAACAATATACAGTCTTTTTGCGATTGCGCCGTCATTAGTGTTCTGTTGCGTGATGTCTACCTACAGAGGCTATTATGAGGGACTTCGCAATATGTACCCGACTGCCCTTTCCGATATAATTGAAGCGTCAGGTAAGCTCATTTTAGGACTAGGCTTTGCTTTTGCTGTAATGAAGCTTACCGATAATGTTGCTCTTGCTGCCGCAGGCGCGATGCTCGGTATTACAGTAGGGGCGGGACTGTCTGCCTTATACCTTAGACTTAGATTTAAGTTTAAGGGCGATATGATTACTGAGGAGGAGCTTGAGGGAAGTGCAGAACCGCTGTCTCAAAGTGCTACCCTTAAAGCCCTTATAGCTATTGCTATACCTGTTGTAGTATCTTCTCTTGCAAACAATATTGCATCTTTAGTGGATGTTTCAATGGTAAAATGGCAGCTTGCTAATTTGATGGAGTCAAGCGGAGAAGTTATAACCTCAATGTACAAGACTTCAATAGACGCCTACAACGCGGCTGCAAGTGAAGTACTAACTGCCGACGCCGTACCCACTTTCCTTTACGGAATAAGGGGCAAAGCCTTTACGGTTTATAATCTTATTCCTACCATTACTTCGGTTTTAGGTGTTAGTGCATTGCCGGTTTTAGCTTCCTCTTGGGTGCTGAAAGACAAGTCTTTAATAAAGAAAAATGTAGATTCGATGATTAAAATGACAGCCTTAATTTCAATGCCTGCGGGGGCAGGTCTTGTAGCTTTGGGCGGTCAGATTATGGGATTTTTGTATACCTCGGTTGCATCTGTCGAAATAGGTGGAGCAATGATGCGTATCTTCGGCTTTGCAGCATTCTTTGCGGGTCTTGCAATTCCGATGACGAGTATGCTTCAGGCGGTAGGTCATCAGGTTGCAGCTCTCAGAAATGTTGCAATAGGTGCGGGACTTAAGATTATAGTGAATTTCGTTTTGGTAGGTGTACCGCAGATAAATATTCAGGGTGCCGCATTCGGTACTTTGGCTTCCTATCTTTTCATATTTGTGGCAAACCTTTTAACCCTTATAAAAGTAACGGGAGTAAAGCCTACCTTTTCTAAGGTACTCATAAAACCCTTTATAGCATCCCTTTTATGTGGAGTAGCGGCATATTTCACTTCGCTTATCGGTAGCGGCAAAACTGTTACGCTTTTATCCATTGTTGTAGCTGCTGTGGTATATGCGGTTGTTCTTATATTACTTAATACCTTTGAGCGCGAGGATGTTTTGGCTCTTCCAAAGGGCGAAAAACTTTTAAATATCTGCTTAAAGCTTAAGATAATTCGTTAAATTGCACAAAAATGGAAATTATATATCTACGGAAGTTAAAAAATTCATAAAATCTATTGATTTTTGTTAAAATGTGTGGTAAATATATATAGTAAATCTTTATGGGAAAACCTATGAAGATTCATACAATCAATAAACAACTAGGGTTGTTAAAATTATTAGGAGGTTCTTAAAATGAACAAAACAGAATTAGTTGCAGCTATCGCCGCTAAGGCAGGTCTTTCCAAGAAGGATGCAGAAAAGGCATTCGCAGCATTTACCGATACAGTTGCTGAAACACTTAAAGCAGGAGACAAGATTCAGCTCGTAGGCTTCGGTACTTTTGAAGTACGTGAGCGCGCTGCAAGAACAGGTATCAATCCTCAGACAAAGCAGACAATCACAATTGCTGCTTCTAAGAACCCTGTATTCAAGGCAGGTAAGGCATTAAAGGATGCTGTTGCTAAGTAATTAAAGCAGATGAGGGACTGCCAACTCGGCAGTCCTTTTATTTTTATATTCAAAAGGAATTAGTATGAGATTAGATAAGTATTTAAAGGTTTCAAGACTCATAAAGCGCAGAACTGTTGCAAACGAAGCGTGTGACGCAGGCAGAGTAACTGTAAACGGCAAAACGGCAAGGGCTTCGTACGATGTTAAGGTGGGGGATATAGTAGAAATATCCTTCGGCACAAAAACGGTAAAGCTAAAGATTACCGAGGTTAGCGAAGTTGTCAGAAAAGACGATGCTGCATTGCTTTATGAAATTATATCGTAATATAAACCGTCCCCATATAATATATTTTATTGGGGACGGTGTTTTATTTTGGAACAGAATATAAATTATACTCATAAGGTGTTTATAGACGAAAGAAAATCTCTGAGTATTTCGGGTGTTAAAGAGGTAAAAGAGTTCGACGATGAAACGGTGATACTAGTAAGCGTACAGGGGAAAATGACCGTAAAGGGAGAAAACCTTCATATTATAAACTTCAATACCGAGAGCGGTGATATCTTGGTGGAAGGCAAAATCCACGCCCTTGTCTATATGTCACAAGAGGTCAAAAGCGGAATAATTTCCAAAATTTTCAGATAGCTTATGTGGGAATTAGATATAAAACTTGAGGGGCAGTGCTTTTTATATTCGCTTCTTTTAGGTGTCGCTCTTTGCTTTATCTATGATATTTTTAAAGCTGTACGCCAAAGCTTTAAAAAGCCGCGATTTGTGGTAACGCTGATTTTAGATATACTGTTTTTTCTGATATGTGTATTGCCTGTATATTGCCATTTGCTGATTTTTACTAACGGTCAGGTACGCTTTTATGTTCTCTTTACGGTAGCAACGGGATTTTTTATTTGCCGATTTACGCTATCAAAGATTTTTCTTGTTGTTTTGAGATTTCTGATAGGAGTGATTATGCGAATATTTTCGCATTTAGGGGCATTTTTAAGGAATATTTTATCTCCTGTGGGAAAATTTCTTAAAAAGGTGCGATTTAAAGATAAAAAAGTCTTGAAAAACACATAATAAATGGTGTATACTTACTATGTATAATGGTGAAAAGTATAATGAGGTAAAACTATGAAGAGAAAACGCAAGAAGAGTATAATTTGGAGACTGTTGCTCATTGGTGTTTCGGTATATATGATAGTTACCTTAGCGGGTCTTTGCGCATCCCTTAATGAAAGCAGGGTGCAGTTAGCTGAGCTTGAAGCAGAGAAGGCTGCAAAGCAAGTGGAGATTGATGACCTTAAAAAACTACTTGATAGCGGTTCAAGGGATAAGCTTATAGAAAAAGCCGCTAGGGAAAGACTTGGATATGTCTATACAGACGAAGAAATATATA
>JAQXZE010000059.1 GCA_029227055.1 Oscillospiraceae bacterium
GGAAAAAGTGCTATATGACCAATAAGGCAGCACCCTTTATTCTTACCGTTTTCGCAGGTGCACCTTTAACACAGACCATTTACGGCTTCCTTTTAATGCAGCAGATGAAGGGCTCTTCTGCTGACCCCGCATTTTTATTCGGTCTAGGTATTGCATCGGGTGTTGCTATGGCAGTTTCAGCAGTAGTTCAGGGTAAAGCCGGTGCTGCAGGTGCTGATGCTTTGGCAGAAACAGGAAAAGGCTTCTCACAGTACATCACCGTTGTAGGTCTTTGCGAAACAGTTGCATTGTTTGCGCTCGTTTTCAGTATGGTAGCTTTAGGATAATCGGTTTATTCTTTGTTTCCAACAATTTAGATTTTGACCGCAAAAGCGATTTTACTTTTTTGCTGATTAAAGTTAAAAAATCCCCACTTTACGTGGGGATTTTTTTAATATGCTTTTTTAAGTTTTACAGGTCCTAAAAGGCCTGACGGCTCTTGTGGCATATATCTGTCAAACAGGTTATCTCCTTTTGCTTTGGCTAATGTATTGGTAACCTCAACAGCTAAAATGTTGTTACCTTCTTTTATGTACGATGTAACATCAAACAGATATGGCGGACATATTTTTGTGCCAACCTTTTCGCCGTTTAGATATAAACTAACCGTTTCGTAGGCCTCTCCCAAATCAAGGAAGATACCCTCGCTTACATTTTGCAAACTGAATTCGGTTTCATACCTGAAAATTCCTGAAAAATCAGGATATAAATCCTTATCAGAAACATTTTCCAAACCTTTTATTTTCTCATCAAGCTCAAAATCAGGATAGTTTTCAGATAAGGTTTTATAAACCCTCCAGTCTCCGTTTACGGTCATAACATCCTGTAAATCCGCGCTTTTAATACGCACAGAATCAGATTTAACATCGCTACCGAAAATAACAAATAACGATTCATACGGTTCAAGTGAAATTTTAATTTCACTTTCCCCATCCTTTATCTCTGCGAAAGAATTATATGCCCTGTTATCCATAGCATCATAGAGTATAGAATTCTCTGCAAAGGGAAATTTAACAACCTCATTAAAGGTTTGATATTTGCTTTCATTAGTTAAGAAGTAAATATTCATATCTCCAATAACATAATGATAGTGCCTTAAATATTTATTTGGTGTAGGTATGCTGATATCTACACCGATACCGTCTGCCTTAAGCTGCTCTGAGATGTTAGCAGTGAGACAGCATAGCGACTGTTTATTTTCCCTTATTTTTTGAATAACATCTGCGTTTAACTCTATATTACCTAAGGCTGCTGTTGGGAAATCCTCCGCAAAAATAACCCTTATGCCGTTTTTCAGAAGATTAAGAACCTCGCTTAAAAATACATCGGGCAAAAATTCACTATACGGTATAATCAGTGCGGAGTATTCCTCCTTATTTATTCTGAACTTACCCTTTTTACACTCATATATTTCTTTATCGGCAAAAACTCCTAAAGGAACAACATCGCAGTCTATCTGGTTTTCCGAAAGATTTTTAACAATTTTTTCAAAGGGTTGTGATTTGCCTGACCATTCTGCTTCAGCATGATACAAAACTGTAACATCGGCAATATGATTTCCACCCTTAATTAAATTACATATTCTATTAGTATAGTTTGACCAAATACTAAAATCCTTCCATTGAGGATTATATCCTTGCGCGTAAAAATGTGGCGGACAATCGTCGTCCGGATATTTTGGAGAAAAGGCGTGAGGAATAATTACATTAGTACCTCTTACGCAAACATGGTCGGTTAGCCATTTCATAAGTTTTAAGCCCTCTTGCCAACCGTATGCACCGAAAATTTCGCATACTGTAATACCGTTCTTTTTAGGGTCTATATGGCTTTCAGATACCGCCATTTTAGATATTCCCCAATAAAAGAATTCAGCATCAAGTACGCCAAAAGGAGAGTTGTATTTTCCGTCTGTATACTCAGGGAGAACTTGGTAAACGATATCATATCCCGAGTAATCCTGTCCTCTGATAACCTTAAAAAAGTGTCCTGCTCCATATCCCAACCGTGCATGAGCTCCGTTATCTTCAACTACGTGTCCTATAGATTTGACATTATGCTTGCGGCACCAATCCCCTATTTGTCCTTGAAAGCTTTCTCCAAAAAGGGTGCTTACGGTATCCATATAAACAAATTTAGCATTTGCACTAAGCATATCCTTGTTATACCATAAAAGCGGTAAATATTTTGTAAAATCACTATTCCATTTATCCGAAAGAATCTTTAACAAACCATCCTTATAAGGAACAACCGTTGGGCATTTTCCCAAAATAGCCTCATAAGTGCTGCAGGTTCCAAACCGCGCTTCATCGGTAAAAAATCCCACAATTGTTTTTCCGAATTCTTCGGGATACCTTTCATAATAGGGCTCATAAATATAGTCTATATATGCCTTAACCGCTTCCTGTTGTATTGGATTAAGATAGTCTTTGGTCCATTCTTCTCCATCGTTGTTTGTAGCAATGAAAATGAAAATTCTCCATGCACCTTCAGGTACATCCCAATAAAGCATACCGTCTTTTACATGTGAAGTAATATCTACGAGAGTATTACTATCGATTTCATTCTCCATATCAGTTCTTTTAGCCGCTACTACTGCTAATAATTCTTCATCGTCACCATACCATTGTTTTACAATAACAGAGCTTCCTCTTAAAGGACCAATTGCATCAATATGGTTTTCTTTGATATATTTTTTTACAAGCTCGGGATTATTTTTCTTTATGTATCCGTTAGCACATCCGCTGGGATATACCGAATCATCGAATATCCAAACCTTCATATCGCATTTTTTGGCTTCGTCAATAATGAAATCTAAATCGCGCCACCAAAGCGGACCTAAAAAGTCAGGATGAGGTCTTGCTTCGACAATAAAACCCGCAAGATTCGCGCTTTTCATCTTTTGTATTTCGTTTCTTAGGGTTTGTTCGTCTTCTGCATGCTGCCAGAAAAGAGGAAAAATATTATCTCCTGCTTCTTTGCCGCTTATTAAATCATACAATTTAGTCATGTAGTATATCCTTTCTGTTCATACCTTCATCAAGCATTTTTTGTAAAAGGGATTTTATATAACCAATCATTCCTGCAATTTACGAAATGAAAAGCTTGGTATTTCTCAGCAAAAAAACCGACATCTCCATACGGCAAAGATTAAACTGCTTGTATGGAGATGTATCCGGTTCATCCAATATTAATGTGTCCTAAATATTTTTTTATTATCTAAAGTCAGAATCGCACTTAATGTAACAAACGAAATCAAAATAACCTTAAGTACATTAGCTTTTTGACCGGTAACGGGAGACTGAACGCCACCATTACCAGAACCTGAACTGCCGGAATTAGGGTTGTAATAACCTATTTCCTTTGCCCAATTCTCGGTAACTCCGAAAAGCTTAAAGTTAACGGGTATGGTAAGTGAAGAAAGCTCTACTGCAGCACTATCAGAGGACATATACAAGCATAATCCGTCCTTTAAGCTGGAGGCATATCCAATATAGTCGCAATATGTATTTGCGCAAAGCTTATCGTTTACGTATATACCCATTCTAACGTCGTTTGCTTTACCGTCACCATCGATATCCAAAATTTCGGTAGAGATACCGAGCTTCATTTTTTTTCCGTAGAAGGAATCCACTCCCGACTTAGAAGCAGTTAGATTGTATACTGCAACTAAACCGTTTGGATCTTGGTATCCAAATGCCTCATAAACAACTATCTTATCCTCGCGGATTTCTATCGATAGGCCACCCCAGCCTACGCCGCCATAACGGAAATATATAGTTGCGTTTTCGGGATTATCGATTTTTGTATTCATTATCAAATAGGTATTATTTAAAGACTTTGAATATTTACCAACAACTGAAAAATCATTATTGTTGAATTTATATGTATTATCAGATATACCGAAGTCATTTAGAGTTATAAGCTCTAACTCTTCATTAGGTGTCTTGAAATCTATCTTAGGTAAAAATTCAGGTATAGTTTCAAGGTCTATTTTAGAACCGTTACCTGCAGTGTATATCGAAAGTCCTGTACCGAATTCCTTTATGTAATCGTTAATATATACAAAGGAATCATTATACAAAACCTCATTGAAGTAGAAGCCTAGTTTTGCATCATCCTGCTCACCGTCACCATCATTATCGACTGCCTCTACACTAACGCCGAGACGAAACATCTTATCAGAGAAGTTGGCAAGCGGGGTGTTAGCCGCATTCAAAATGGCATATGTTTCATTTTGATTCTTGTTGCGAATAGCAAGCTGTGTACTGCTTTCAGCGGTAATTCGTGTTCCCATCCATCCGTCAGTTCCGGTATATCCAAAAATAAATTCAGCTTTTTTGCCGCCAACAACCGTAAACTTAACGTTACCTGAAAAATACTTATTAACAAGTCCCTTATCGTAATGAGATAAAAGCGCTAAATAATTTTCATTATAACCGTAGCTGCCATTCGAAATATTGAAATGGTCAAAGGTAACCTTTTCTAATTTAGGATTGGGCATTGTAACCTTTAGTTCATCAATTACTCCTAAGGTTACGGTTGAACCCGCAACCTGACTGAAAACACCTAAAGATGCACCGAATGCTTTTTCTGCATCAGCTAA
>JAQXZE010000060.1 GCA_029227055.1 Oscillospiraceae bacterium
AGCCTTTGCATCAAACTGCGGGTGGAGAAGGGTATCAAGGTTACGGGGATCGATCATAGCAACAGCCTGCTTCTTATCGATCATACATTCGTCAACAAGGTCACAAGCGATCTTTAAAGCAGCCTTAGCGGTACGCTTACCGTTACGTGTCTGGAGCATATAGAGTTTGCCGTTTTCAACAGTGAATTCCATATCCTGCATATCGCGGTAATGGTCTTCAAGAATAGCGCAAACCTTATTAAACTCAGCAAATGCTTCGGGGAATTTGTTTGCCATTTCAGCAATCGGCATAGGAGTACGAACGCCTGCAACAACGTCCTCACCCTGAGCGTTTGTTAAGAATTCACCCATAAGACCGGGTTCGCCTGTAGCGGGGTCACGAGTAAATGCAACACCTGTACCGCAGTCATCACCCATGTTACCGAATGCCATCATCTGTACGTTAACAGCGGTACCCCAAGAATAAGGAATATCGTTGTCACGACGGTAAACGTTTGCACGGGGGTTGTCCCAAGAACGGAAAACGGCCTCAACAGCGCCCATTAACTGTTCCTTAGGATCGGAGGGGAAGTCCTTACCGATTTTGCTCTTGTATTCAGCTTTAAACTGATTAGCGAGTACCTTAAGGTCGTCAGCGGTAAGCTCAACGTCCTGTGTTACGCCTTTTTCTTCCTTCATTTTGTCGATAAGCTCTTCAAAATACTTCTTACCAACTTCCATAACTACGTCAGAATACATCTGGATGAATCTTCTGTAGCAGTCCCAAGCCCAACGAGCGTTGCCTGACTTTGCAGCCATTGTTTCAACAACTTCTTCATTAAGACCAAGGTTAAGAATAGTGTCCATCATACCGGGCATGGAAGCGCGAGCACCTGAACGAACGGATACGAGAAGGGGATTTTCCTTATCGCCGAACTTCTTGCCAACAACTTCTTCCATCTTGTCGATACCAACCATTATCTGTGACTGAATATCGTCGTTGATTTTTCTGCCGTCTTCATAATACTGTGTACAAGCTTCGGTAGAAACGGTAAAGCCCTGCGGAACGGGAAGACCAATTTTGGTCATCTCTGCAAGGTTAGCGCCCTTACCACCGAGAAGTTCACGCATTGAAGCGTCGCCCTCTGAGAAAAGGTAAACATACTTGTGACTCATTTAAGTCAACCTCCTAAAAAATAATTTCTATCGAAATGGATAACGATTTTATTCGATGTTCTCGAATAGCCAAAATATTATACCAAATTATCACTAAAAAATAAAGC
Source organism: Oscillospiraceae bacterium (assembly GCA_029227055.1). Classification (GTDB taxonomy): domain Bacteria; phylum Bacillota; class Clostridia; order Oscillospirales; family Acutalibacteraceae; genus UBA737. The sequence continues at coordinate 1,263 of JAQXZE010000060.1, forward strand.
ATTTTTTTAATAAATTCAAAAATTTAACGGAATAATTAAATTTTAAGGAAATTTTTGGCTTATATTGTGATATTTTTATAATGTTTTTATAATAATATGTTTTTTCACTTGAATAGGGAGGAAAACTGTGTTATCATAATGAAAGATTTTGCACAAGGTAAAATGTTCTATTTACTTTTAGAGAGGTGCTTTTATGTCAGTGATAGAAAATCTCAAATTTGCAGACAAGGATGAGCGCATAAGAAGAAATATGTTCCCCGTAAAAGTTATCAAAACTTGGGGAAATGTAACTAACCCTGACGCGCTTTTAAATAAAAAAGATTTGCAGATTACAACCGTTGAAAAAGAGGTTACAACTCTTGAAAACAAAGCGGGCGAGCCTGCGGCTGCCATTTTGCTCGATTTTGGAACGGAAATCAACGGAACCTTGCGTATTCTTAATTTTTCTACTGTTGGCGAAGCACGCTATGCTGATGTAGATATTAAATTCGGCGAATCTGCAACTGAGGCGTTAAGCGAACTCCTCTGTGAGAAAAACGCTACTAACGACCATACTCCTCGTGATTTTTCGGCAGTTGTGCCGTCTTTTAGCGACCAAGAGGTAGGGGAGACAGGCTTCAGATTTGCTTACATAAGACTAAAAAGCCCCAACACAGCAATAAATTTAAAATCTGTTACGGCAGTTTTCGTTTACAGGGACCTTGAGTATAAAGGCTCTTTCTCCTGTAATGACGAGCTTCTTAACGAGATATATGATACCTGTGCATATACCTGTCATTTAAGTATGCAGCGTTACCTTTGGGACGGCATTAAGCGTGACCGTCTTGTGTGGGTAGGCGATATGTATCCCGAAATGCTTACTATAAGAACTGTTTTCGGCAGTAATAAGGTTATGGACGATGCTATCCGTATTGCAAGGCAGATAACACCGCTACCCGAGTGGATGAACGGTATGAATTCCTATTCGCTATGGTGGCTTTGGATGGTATGGGATTGGTATTATTATAATGGCGATAAAAACTTCTTTGAGGAAAATAAAGATTACGCTTTAAGACTTATCCGTCAGGTTGCAGATTATGTAGATTATGACGGTAGTGATACCTTCGATTATGATTTCCTTGATTGGCCTACCGTTTCTACAGATGCCGGAACAGCAGGCGTTAAAGGACTTTTGGTGCTTGCTCTTATAGCAGCGGCGAAAATTGCCGAAGAGGCAGGGGATAGCGCACTTTCAAAGGAATGCGCCGATAAGGTATCTGCTATGCAAAAGAGAAGACTTGATAACTTCGGCAAGAAGCAGACCGCCGCATTTTTAGGTCTTTCAGGTCTTGCAGACCTCAAGGAATCTGCAGATTTTGTGCTTAAGGACGGCGCTGAGGGTATGTCTACCTTTATGAGTTATTTCATATTAAAGGTTGCTGCAAGTCAGTCTATGAGCGGAGCTTTACAAATGCTCAGAGATTATTACGGTGGTATGCTCTCTGTTGGCGCTACAACCTTTTGGGAGGATTTCGATATCAAGTGGCTCTGTAATGCTCGTCCGATAGATGTTATTGCAGAGAAGGGCGAGTATGATATCCACGCCGATAACGGAAGATACTGCTATGTGGGTCTTCGTCATAGCTTCTGTCACGGTTGGGCATCTGCTCCTACCGCATTTTTGGCAGAATGTGTGCTTGGAATTAAGATTGCGTATAAGGCTTGCCGAAAGATTACAATTTCTGCAAATCTCGGTGATTTAGAGTGGGCAAAGGGTACTTATCCTACGCCATACGGTATTCTTTCTGTTTCTCATAAAAAGAATGCCGACGGTACGGTCTCTACCGAATATACTGCACCCGAAGGTGTAGAGGTTAAAATTCTTTAAAAAATTTATTTTATATAATTGGTGATAAAAATGGCTAATGAAAAAATGGTAAAATCCATAACTTCTATGGATGAGGACTTTGCAAAATGGTATACCGATGTTGTAACCAAGGCAGAACTTATCGACTATTCGTCGGTTAAGGGATGTATGATTATCCGCCCTTACGGTTGGGCAATCTGGGAAAACATTCAGCGTATAATGGACGGTATGTTTAAGGAAACAGGTCACGAAAATGTTTCTATGCCGATGTTTATTCCCGAAAGCCTTCTTCAAAGGGAAAAGGACCACGTTGAAGGCTTTGCGCCTGAAGTTGCGTGGGTTACTCACGGCGGTGAAGAAAAGCTTGAGGAGAGAATGTGCGTAAGACCTACCTCCGAAACACTTTTCTGTGACCACTATAAAAATATAATTCACTCTTGGCGTGATTTGCCCAAGCTTTATAATCAGTGGTGCAGTGTTGTACGCTGGGAAAAGACAACACGCCCCTTCCTTCGTTCGCGTGAATTCCATTGGCAAGAGGGTCATACAATTCACGCTACCGCAGAAGAGGCTAAGGCAGAAACTATTCAGATGCTGAATGTCTATGCAGAATTTGCTGAAAAGTATCTTGCTATGCCTGTTATAAAGGGACAAAAGACCGAAAAAGAGCGTTTCGCAGGCGCTGTAAATACATATACAATCGAGGCTATGATGCACGACGGTAAGGCTTTGCAGTCGGGTACATCTCACTTCTTTGGCGACGGCTTTGCAAAGGCTTTCGGTATTCAGTTTACCGATAAGGATAACAAATTAGCTACACCGTTCCAGACCTCTTGGGGTGTTTCAACCCGTCTTATAGGCGCTATTATTATGACACACGGTGACGATAACGGTCTTGTTTTACCGCCCGCTATTGCACCTGTTCAGGCAGTAATTGTTCCGATTGCTTCTCATAAAGAGGGCGTTTTGGAAACTGCAAATGCTATGCTTGGAGATATAAAGAAGGTTTGCCGTGCAAAGCTTGATGATAGCGACCAGACACCAGGTTGGAAGTTTGCTGAATATGAAATGAAGGGTGTTCCGCTTCGTATAGAGGTAGGTCCCAGAGATATTGCAGAGGGCAACTGCGTTGTTGTTCGTCGCGATAACAGAGAAAAGATTGTAGTTCCGATATCAGAGCTCTCCACTAGAATTCCTGAGCTTTTAGCGGCTGTTAACGAAGGCCTTTATCAGAAGGCACTCGCTCGCCGCGAAAATATGACCTTTGATGCTCACAATATGGAAGAAATGATTGATACTGCTGAAAACAAACCCGGCTTTATCCGTGCTATGTGGTGTGGTGACAGAGAATGTGAGGACGCCTTAAAGGAAAAGGCAGGTGTTACTTCTCGTTGTATTCCTTTTGAGCAGGAAACAATTGACGGTAAATGTGTATGCTGCGGTAAACCTGCAAAGCATATGCTTTATTGGGGTAAGGCTTATTAATTAATTAAGTAAAAACGGTTGTCTTATGGTTTAGACAACCGTTTAATATTCTTAAATTTCAGGGTGAATTTATGGGACTTATTGAACTTTTTATAATAGCCATAGGTCTTTCGATGGACGCCTTTGCGGTCTCAATTTGTAAGGGACTTTCGGTTTCAAATGTTAAGAAAAGACATTTTCTTATAACGGGTCTTTATTTCGGCGGATTTCAGGCACTTATGCCGACTATAGGATATTTATTAGGTGTGAACTTTAAAGACGCAATCGAAAAAATCGACCATTGGATAGGCTTTGGCTTGCTTCTTTTAATCGGTCTTAATATGATTAAGGAGTCTAGAGAGTGCACAAAGGAAATGTGTGATTCCTTTTCCTTTAAGGCAATGCTTCCGCTCGCTATTGCTACAAGTATTGATGCCTTAGCAGTGGGTGTTACCTTTGCGTTTTTAAATGTCGATATAATACCTGCGGTGAGCCTTATCGGTGTTACAACATTTTTGTTTTCGGCTGCGGGAATAAAGATAGGTAATATTTTTGGAGCAAAATATAAGTCAAGAGCCGAATTTGCAGGGGGAGTAGTCCTTATTTTAATGGGTCTTAAAATCCTTTTAGAGCATTTAGGTGTAATTAATTTTTAAAAAATAAACGGTACTCTCTTTATGCAGAAAGTACCGTTTTTCTTATTTACAAAAAGTTTCTATATAGTTGTCTATACATTTTTCAATTACCTGTCTCGCCTCTTCAGGACCTTCCTCTTCATTTACAAGGGTGTCCTTACCCTCAAGGTTTTTGTAAACTGTAAAGAAGTGGCGCATCTCGTTGAATACATGGCTCGGTAGGTCGGTAATGCTTTTGTAAGAAGAATAGGTCGGGTCATCAAAGGGGATTGCTATGATTTTTTCGTCCAATTTTCCGCCGTCAAGCATCTTTATTACACCTATAGGGTAGCATCTGACTAAACTCAAAGGAGAAAGCTTTGTACTGCAAAGAACCAAAACATCAAGGGGGTCGCCGTCATCAGCATAGGTGCGGGGAATAAAACCGTAGTTTGCGGGGTAATGAGTAGATGTATAAAGAATACGGTCAAGAATAATATGTCCTGTTTCCTTGTCAAGCTCATATTTGTTTTTAGAACCCATTTCAATTTCGATTACAGCTATAAAATCGTCACTGCGAACGCGTTGGGGATTTAAATCGTGCCAAATGTTAGACAATAAAAACATCTCCTTTTAGTGTATACAACACAATTTTATCACAAATACCATCCTCAATCAATAGTTTAATGGCTATGAATTTTGTTTTTTCCGCATTAACTAAAAAAATATATAAAAATATTTGTAATTTTGATAAAAATTTTAATTTACATTTCACTCATTTCTTGGTATACTAATGGGTGTGAAAAATTTTGATTAGATTAACATGAAAAATGTTAATCTCAAGGAGTGTTTTGTATGAGCCGTATGGTTGGTACTGTTTCCAGAGGACTTCGCGCCCCCATTATAAGACAGGGAGACGATATCGTAGATATCGTTGTAAACTCTGTTTTAGAGGCTTCTGCTGATGACGGTTTTGCTCTTCGCGACCGAGACATCGTTGCTATGACCGAGGCTGTCGTTGCCAGAGCACAGGGTAACTATGCTTCTGTTGACGATATCGCAGAGGATGTTAAAGCAAAATTCGGAGGGGAGACTGTAGGCGTTATTTTCCCGATTTTAAGCCGTAACCGTTTTGCTATTTGCCTTCGCGGTATAGCAAAGGGAGCTAAAAAGATTGTCTTAATGCTTTCCTATCCTTCTGACGAGGTAGGTAACCATCTTATATCTATTGATGCTCTTGACGAAAAGGGAATAGACCCCTATAAAGATGTACTCGATTTAAAGAAATACCGTGAGCTTTTCGGATATGAAAAGCATAGATTTACAGGTGTTGACTATGTTGAGTATTATGAGCAGTTAATTCGTGAATGCGGTGCAGATGTGGAGATAATCTTCGCAAATGATGCGAGAGCAATTTTGAACTACACCAAAAATGTCTTAAATTGCGATATTCATACCCGTGAGCGTACAAGAAGAATTTTGAAGAATGCAGGGGCTGAGAAGGTTTACGGTCTTGACCAGATATTGAATGAGTCTATAAACGGAAGCGGTTATAATGCTGATTACGGTCTTTTGGGTTCTAATAAGTCTACTGAGGATACAGTTAAGCTCTTCCCGAGAGACTGCCAGCCTGTAGTTGATGCGATACACGCAAAGCTTTTAGAGAAAACAGGCAAAAATATTGAGGTTATGGTTTACGGAGACGGTGCCTTTAAGGACCCCGTAGGCAAAATTTGGGAGCTTGCAGACCCCGTTGTCTCTCCCGCTTACACAGAGGGACTTGAGGGTACACCTAACGAATTAAAACTTAAATATCTTGCCGATAATGATTTTGCATCACTTTCAGGCGATGAGCTTAAGGAAGCTATCAAAAACGAAATTGTAAAGAAGGATGAAAATCTTGTGGGTAAAATGGCATCTGAGGGTACAACACCTCGTCAGCTTACCGACCTTATAGGCTCTCTTTGTGACCTTACTTCAGGCTCAGGCGATAAGGGAACTCCTATCGTTTATATTCAGGGTTATTTTGATAACTACACAACAGATTAATGTTAAAAAGGCCACCGAAAGCAATATGGTTTTCGGCGGCTTTTTTCGTTTAAAAAAACACCTTTTTTGATAATTATTTTACTGCTTTTTGTTTCCTTTTATTGAATATTCCCAAATTTTGAAAAAACGGCTCGAAAGCAGGGTTTATTAATTGACATATATTTATTATTATGATATATTATAATATATAAATTTAAAACTTTCTTTGTGACTGAC
>JAQXZE010000061.1 GCA_029227055.1 Oscillospiraceae bacterium
ACGGCGATATAAGGGAATAAAAAGATGCGTCTGCGCTCGGAGATGCCGAAAGGAATTACTTTTTGGACAGGGGTTCAATTCCCCTCGCCTCCACCAAACGAGTATTGGATGAACACCTACTTCTTTTGCGGCGGTTTCGCCGTAAGGTGTGACCTCTGATACAAAAACAACAAACCCGCCATCTTAGATTAAACTCTAAGACGGCGGGTTTGTTGTTTTATACAGTTGAAAAACTAATCTTTAAGACCTTCTATAAAATCTGATAACAACTTTCCAGCAAACAATTGGTTGCTACAAATATTCTCCAATTTCTTTTCGTCAAAATTCTCTTTGTCTTTGAATTTTGATTTTAAAAATTGTTTTAAAGCATTTGCTCCGCATAAAATTTGAAACTCATATTGCAATTCGTTTTGGTTGTTGAATTGTTGATTAAATTCTTTTATTAAACCAGAAAGTACTTTTTTTATATCAGACTTATGTAATGCTTTACCAGTTCTAAACCAAAGATTCAATAAAAACAATGCTTCTTGTTGTCGTTCTTCAGTTCTTAATGCTTCGTCTAATTCCAAATCATCGGTGGCATCAACTAATAAATCGTATAAAAATATGTCTCTGAAATATCTTGCAGCTTCTTCAACATTCTCCGCAAAAAGAACTTGATGTTCTCCAACCTCAAATGGAGTTGACATTTTAAAAGAAGTATAAATAAAAATGTCATCAGGCTTAGCAAAGGTTAAATCTCGCATAAAACTAGAGTGGTTACTTTTCCAACTTTTAAAATTATTGCAGTCTTTCATTTTTTATCTTCCTTCACAAAAAGTAATCAAAAAAATGAAATTTGAACTCCTTCAGTAATTTTATTTTCATCTGAATATACTATTTCTTTAAATGCGTCCTTGTTCTTTAATGCATCCGACAACAAGCCTTTTTTTAATAAAGATACGCAAATCGCAGCGGATCTTGCCTGACAGTTAATTGATTTTTCTGGATTAAAAGCAATATCAGTAAAGGCGTTATATTCAGATAATTTTGTAAGCAGTTCCTCATTTTGTGAAACAGCATTAACATATAACCAATCATAAAAAAATGTTTTAGGATTTATGGGAAATTCATTACCTAAGAGAACAAATTTCATTAATCGTCCGCTATTCGACAGTCTTTCGTCTCTTTTTGAAACTATCGACGGACTATAAAATAAATCGGTATATGGCCCACCATTTTCAAAAACTTTACTGGACTGAAAGGCAGATTCAACCGTCGTTTTTTTACCATCGATTGAAACGCCCAAATTAAAGGCACTTAATTTCGTGCCAAGTTCAGTAAGTGAATAGCGTGAAATTTCTAAGACCTTAACTTCAGGTTGCAGTTTTTTGATTGCAGCATGCAAACTATCAACGGATTTTTGCTTTTGTCGAATAGCAAATCCATTGAAATACGTAAACTGCATATTTATTTCTTTAAAATAAGGTTTGCCTTCACTAATTAAAAAGGTAGGTCTTCTTGCCATACGGTATTATCCTCTTTCGTTAATACATTGTGGTTTTGATAATAGGCATAATCTTTTCTATAAGTAAAAAATTTTCTGTCCACAGCAAATAAAGGCGAATGATATTTTTCAAAATAATAAGAAAAATCACTATTATTATCAAAATATATTTTTTTGAAATATTCAATTGGTATTGGTCCTTTAAGCAAAATCTCAGCCTGTGGTTCAGTAGTATAATACAAAGGTAAATCTCTGTCTTTTCTCATGTTTTCACAAGCAAACATATACTCCAAATGTTTGAGGTCTGGACCTATCGCTTTATCCGGAGCCTTGGAAGATGCATTTACATTGCAAAAAAGTCTTTCATCAATATCAAATTTTTTTATTATAGAAGGGTCTATTTCAATTATGATAAAGCGTTGTTTCATTTCTTGCTCTTTTTTATATCTCATTTGATAATTTGGAAATGAAATCGACAATGAAATGAAATCTTTTAAATTATCATATCTCGTTGCATCTGTATACTGATATTTTATGCCATATCTATCACAGTAATTTCTCGAACAAATGCCATTCTTCAAAATACTATCCAAATTGCAAATCGGTGAAAAATGCAAGAACGAAGCAACATTTCTACTATCAAGGTAAGTTTTGATTTCATCTATATCGTCATTTCGAAGCTTGACTGTTTTATATATAGGATTTTTGTTTTTTAATTCATATTCACTTATATTCATCTTTTCTCCTCCTAAAAAGGCAATTCTTCTTCCTCTAAAGACAATCCTTTCTCTATTAATTCCTCAAGCAACTCTTTACCAATTAATTCTTGACGAGTTATTCTATCAAAATTTATTGCAAAATTATCATCATATACATCCATATATAAAAATTTAGCTTCTGACAACCATTCTTCTAAGCAATCATTCTTTTCCATTAGAATTCTCCTTTTGATAAACTGTTCTTCATAGTCTTAATACCAAAAATATTTTTCATCACTTGTTTCTAATTCACGGAATTTTTCATATTCGTCGCAATATTCTTCCATGCTGTCATAAAGTCTATATTTATCTGAATAATCTGCTTCGTCATCATCATAACCACTAGAATCATAAATATATTCAGGATATGAGGCCATATCCTCAGCTTCTAAATCCGCATAATATTGCTCTATTTTTCTAAAAAAGTCATTGTTTCGTTCAGACTTTGAATAACGAAAATATTTGCAAATAATAGCTTTATCTATCAAAACTGTTGTTTTGTTATCTTCTATAGTTATTTTTGCAATAACGATGCCATCCATATATTTTCCTGTGTTGTATAAAAGTTTTTTTGTTGTTGAAATGAAATTAAAACTTTTTCTTGTTTCCGGATTGTATAGTGTAGCCTTTGCGCCCTCAGTTTTTATGTAGTGTGTACCTGGGAAACGCACAGGAATATAAAATGATAAGTTTTCACTATTCTTGAACAATTCAAAAACTTTAAATGCGCTGATTGGTTGAATAAAAAGGTTAAACAAATCACTTTTAGACGTATAGTGCAATTTTTCATATTTTTCTTTCAGTTTAAACCAATTTGTTGTACCTAAAACCTCATGTTTCCCTTTTATTCTCAAAACATTAAATAATTTTATACTTATTTTACCCGCTTGCACAAATACATTTTCGCAAAGTTCAACAGGCACTTTAATTACCATTTTTGATTTTAGTTTTGCACAATCCTCACTGTAAGAACAAAGACCATAGTTTTTACCGTGATTATCAATTAAAGAAACCACTTTGCCCGTAAAAACATCTAAACCTACAATCTTCAAATATTTACGACCTTTTTGTTCACATATTCTATTGGATATAATTGCGATGTTTCTAATATCTTGACCGTTTAAGTCCGAAAGAAAAACATCATAGTATTTACGCACTGTGTCATATTGTTCTTCATCAATACCAGTGGGCACGAATTCCTCATAATATAAATCATTCATTCAATTATATCCTTTCATTGTGCCATTATCAAAACGGTTATTCCTTGATTCAAACTTAAATACTTGCGCGCAACTTTTTTACACTTAAACTCGTTACGTACCATTTGTTGCAATTCGGTTCCTCTATGATATCCATGAATTACAACAATCTCTTTGACATCACTCGGCGCTAATAACACGCTTTTCGTGAGAACATCTTTTGCCATTACAACGGATAACTTGTGTAAATCTACATACATAATTTCGTTTTCTTTACATGTTGAATAATACATATAAATGCTCCTCTATTTCTTTTTCTGGGAAATAGAAAAACGCCTGTAGAAAAATATCTATTAATGAAAGTTACAACAAACCAAGCCTTGATTTCCCATTCAAGACCTAATTATATTATCCGAGTCTAACAGATAATTGTTGTAACAAACAAAAATAAATAGCTTTCTACAAGCGTTTGTATTATGATAACACATTCTAAATACTTTGTCAATATTTATTTAAATTTTTATAAATCCATCGATTTTGATTTCCTTTTCTTTTTTAATTATTACGCTATCCGGAATAGTTATACTTTTAGTGTTTTGCCAGATAGACCCATAAAAGACAATAAAAACATACATTTTTATATTTGTGCCGTAGGCACACCAAGATTATTCATTTTTAATTATTCATCATTCATTATTCATTAAACAAAAACGGGAGGCTGAACGCCTCCCATACAAAGTTATTTAAATCTACAGAATTATACAAACAAGTCCGTTACAGCCGTCATTTATTACGCGCTCGATTGTTTCCTGAACCCTCATTCGAGCATCAACCGGCATTCTTGCAAGCTTGGTATGAAGTCCCTCGTTTACAAGCTCGTGAAGTGATTTTCCGAATATATTGGAATCCCAAATCTTAACGGGGTCTTCTTCAAATTCGCTAAGTAAATACATAATAAGGTCTTCCGACTGCTTTTCACTTCCCACAATCGGACTTACTTCGGTAGTAATATTAGCCTTCATAAGATGTATTGATGGTGCCGACGCTTTAAGCCGCACGCCGTATCTTCCGCCCTGCTTTACAATTTCTGGCTCTTCTAAGGTTAGCTCCTCAATAGACGGCATAACTATTCCGTAGCCCGTTGCCTCTACCTCGTCGAGCGCACCTTTAATCCGCTCGTAATCCTTTTTCATAACCGCGAGACTTGAAATACAGCTCATAAGCTCCTGTTCGTCACTTATAACAAGACCCGTAGTTTCTGCAAGAATCTTATAAAAGAGCTCGGGATTAATTTCCACCTTTACCTTTGCCTTGCCCTGCCCTAAATCTATACTTTCAATAGATACATTTTCTATGTTTTCGTTTTCCTTAAACTCAGCATTAAATCCTGTTATATCTCTTATATGTTTTATATTCTCTGCCGAGTGGCGTATAGCTTCTGTAATATTTGACCGCAACCAATGTTCAACGCTCAAAGAGTTTACCCACTTAGGATAATTAAAGCATATCTCTTTTACAGGGAATTCAAATAAAATCTTAGAGAGAATATTTTTTATATCGTTTTCATTGAGGTCAAGACAGTTTACGGGAATAACAGGAACGCTGTATTTTAAGGAAAGCTCTTCCGAGAGTGCATAAGCCGACTCGCTCTCGGGGTACATACAGTTTAAAAGCACTATAAAGGGCTTATTGATTTGCCTTAGCTCGTCAACTACACGCTCTTCTGCCTCGGCGTATTCCTCTCTAGGAATATCACTGATACTGCCGTCTGTTGTAATTACAAGACCTATTGTAGAATGTTCGGTTATAACCTTTCTAGTCCCGATTTCAGCCGCCATATTAAAGGGAATTGGCTCATCGTACCAAGGGGTCATAACCATTCTAGGTTGGTCGCCCTCTATGTAACCTAGGGAACTCGGAACAATATAGCCTACGCAGTCTATAAGCCGTACATTCATTTTCGCCGAATTATCTATGCTGATTTCTACCGCCTTTTCGGGTATGAATTTGGGCTCGGTTGTCATAATTGTTCTGCCTGACGACGCCTGAGGAAGCTCATCATTAGCGCGTTCTCTTTCGTATTCCTCAGCTATATTCGGCATAACAAGTTTATCCATAAACTGCTTTATAAATGTAGATTTGCCTGTGCGGACCGGTCCTACTATTCCAACATAAATATCTCCGCCGGTCCTAGCCGAAATATCGCTATATATGTTTGCGTTTGTCATAAAAGCTTCCTCCACTTAAAAAACTTCTTTTGTATAAAGATATGAGTGGGATTTTTCTAATATGACAACCTTTTTGATAATGATTATAGAATGTCGAAACGACTATTTTCGTTTCGACAAGCCGATTTTATCGGCTTTCGCATAATTAAATTTCAAAAAATTTAATTATGCTCTACATTCATTGCAATGGATTAGTCCAAATTTTTATGAAAAATTTGGCACAATATCAAAGATATTGTGTCGAAATAGCGTGAATTAATGCTATTTCGATTTACTATAACCATTATAAAAACCAAACCTCTTTAAATTTAGCGAAATTCATAATATTATTCGGCGCAAAAAGTAAACATTAGTTTCCAAAAAACACCTTTATTTTTAAAAAAATTAGAGTAATTTTCCATATTATTAGCAGCTTTGCAACCTATAGTTGCGAAAAATTCAATGTTTTGTTGCTTGTAATTTCTTTCCAGATAATGTATGATGATGATGATAGATGTGTTTTGATTAAATTCAAGAAATCTAATTTCTTTCAGGAGGATATTATGACAATAGGTGAAAAAATTACCCATTTAAGAAATGCTAAGGGAATATCGCAAGAAGCTTTAGCAGATAAGCTTTCGGTATCACGCCAATCTGTTTCAAAATGGGAAATGGACCAATCCCAGCCTCAGATTGATAAAATTTTACTTCTTTGCGAGATTTTCAACATATCCGCTAACGAGTTGCTGTATGACAAAATATCAATTAACACAGCAAATACACCGATTAAAAACAAATATTTCGGTACCGACGGTTTTCGCGGTGAGGCAAACTTAAATCTTACCTCTATGCAGGCATACAAGGTCGGTAGATTTTTGGGTTGGTACTACTCTTCAAAGCTTTCGGGCTGTAATCAAGCAGGATACAGACCTAAAATCGTAATCGGCAAGGACACACGCCGTTCAAGTTATATGCTCGAATATTCAATCGTTGCAGGTATTACCGCATCGGGTGCAGATGCATATATGCTCCATGTTACAACCACACCCAGCGTTTCGTTTGTCACCCGACAGGATGAATTTGATTGCGGTATTATGATAACTGCTTCCCACAATCCTTTTTATGATAACGGAATTAAGGTTATTAACAGATACGGCGAAAAGCTTGACGACCATACAACCTCTCTTATAGAAGCATACATAGACGGCAACTTAGACCTTTTAGGAGTTCAGGGAGATGATTTACCTCTAGCCCACAGAGAGCGAATCGGATGCATTGTGGACTATGTTTCAGGCAGAAACAGATATGTAGGTTATCTGATTTCGGTTGCTTCAAATTCATACAAAAATTTGAGAATAGGTCTTGACTGTGCAAACGGCGCTTCTTGGATGATTGCAAAGGCTGTTTTTGATGCACTTGGTGCTCAAACTGTAGTAATCGGTGCCGAGCCTGACGGTCTTAATGTTAATAACGGTTGCGGCTCAACTCATATCGAAAAGCTTTGCGCACTTGTAAAAGAACATCATCTAGATGTCGGTTTTGCCTTTGACGGTGACACCGACCGTTGTTTAGCTGTTGACGAAAAGGGTAATATCGTAGACGGTGACGGAATAATGTATATCCTTGCAAATCGCTTTAAATCACGAGGTATGCTTAACGGAAATACCGTTGTAGCAACTGTTATGTCCAACAGCGGTTTCTTTGCATCACTAAAGAAAGCCGGAATTGAATGTGTACAAACTCAGGTTGGCGACCGTTTTGTTTATGAGGTTATGCAAAACAAGGATTACAGTCTTGGCGGTGAGCAATCAGGTCATATTATTTTAAAGAAGTACGCCACCACAGGTGACGGACTTTTAACAGCCATTATGTTAGCCGAAGAAATGTGCGACCGCAAATCTGTTTTGAGCAAATTAGTTGAACCTGTAACGCTCTACCCTCAGCATCTCATCAACCTTAGGGTTAAAGATAAGTCAGCTGTTATGAATGACGCCGAGGTTCAAAAAGAACTCAAAAAGGTTGAAAAGCTTATAAACGGAAACGGCAGAGCACTTTTAAGACCCAGCGGTACTGAACCTGTTATCCGCGTAATGTTAGAATGTGAAACAATAGAGCTGTGCGAAGAATATGCAAATATGATTGCTTCGCTAATTAGAGAAAGAGGCCATTGTGAATAAAAAAATAAAAACCTGTGAGTTATACGAATGTAATGTTCCATATTTAAAGGATTTATTTGAAAGCTCTCGATACCCTTGGGAAATGCTTCCTAAAATTAAATCCTTAATACTTGAGCTTATAGAAAAAGGAATACCCGACTTTACCGAGCTCAAACCCGGTGTACTTGTGGGCAAGGATGTGAAAATCGCCGATTTTGTAACGATTGAAGCTCCTGCAATTATTGGTCACCGCACCGAAATTCGTCCCGGCGCATATATTCGAGGAAATGTTATTACAGGCTCTGACTGTGTAATGGGAAATTCGAGTGAATTTAAAAATTGCATTTTATTAGACAGAGTCCAAGTGCCTCATTACAATTATGTAGGAGACTCTGTTTTAGGAAACAAAGCCCACATGGGTGCCGGTTCTATTTGTTCAAATCTTAAATCAGACGGCAAAGCCGTTGTTATTCACGCCGACGAAAAAATTGATACAGGACTTCGTAAAATCGGCGGTATTTTGGCAGACGGTGCAGATGTAGGCTGCGGCTGTGTAATAAATCCCGGTACTGTAATCGGCAAAAACACATCGGTTTATCCCTTGACCGCCCTGCGAGGCGTTTATCCTGAAAACTGTATTGTAAAATCACAAAACAATGTTGTATTAAGAAAATAAAAGAATATTATGGACACAAAAAAAGATGTGAGAAATTTTCTCACATCTTTTTTATTATTGGTTTGCAGATAAAGTTTCAGAAGAACTGCCGTCTGAACTAGTGTCACCACCGTCACCGCCAGGAGTTTGTGAAGGAGTAGAAGTATCTTCACTCGGATTACTTGGAGTGGTAGTAGTGCTGTCGTCAGGTTCTGACGGTGTAGAACTTTCCGACGACGAGGGTTTTGAGCTCGATACAGGTTTTGAAGAGGAAGAAGAGCCTGAAGATGACGATGAGGATTCTGTTTTATGAATTCCGTCACAGGTTTCAAGCTTTATACCCTCAACATAAATTCCTTTTTCCTTCCAATAGCACTTTTTACCCGCTATCTTCCCTGTATAATGACAATATTCTTTCTCTACTATATCATCAGAAAATTCAAATTCCTTGATTTCGAGGTCTTTATGTACCTCCTTCATAACAGTACGCCAAACGGTTGCAGCCGCAGCCTGATTCCAAACGGTTTGAGGGGTATCAAAGCCGTACCAAACCGAGCCTACATAATAAGGTGTACCTGCTACCATCCACAAGTCGTTAGATTCACTTGAAGTACCGGTTTTTGCATAAGCCTTCATTTTACTATAGCTTGCAATACCTCTACCTGTACCGCTCCAACCGTAAACAACCTTTTGAAGAAGATTGTTCATAACAGTAGCAGTACCGAGCTTTATTGCTTGATTGTTTCTGCCATCCTGTAGCACTATTTCGTTATTTGGGCCTACAATTTTATAATAGGTAACGGGATTATAATACTTTCCTCCGTTGCCGAAAATTGCATAGGCTGCTGCAGATTCGGTAGTAGTAATACCGTAAGAACAACCGCCGATAGCTAAAGATGCTAGGTTTTTATCGGCCTCGGTAAGATATTTAAAATTAAGCTTTTCGGTTAAAAACTTGAATGATTCTTTAACCCCGAGTTCCTTTACAATTTTACAGGGAATTGTATTAGCAGAACGCTCGAGTGCTTTTGATACACTCATATTGCCTGCATAATAACCGTACCACTCTCGAGGACCGTCTTTACCGTCAGGATAATACTTTTCAAGGGGAGAATCCTCATAAACCGAAGAATATGTTGTAATTCCCTTATCAATAGCAGGAGCATAGGCACCCAATGGCTTCATTGTAGATCCGGGTTGCCTTGGGGAATGCATTGCCCTATTAAGTCCTCTGTTTACTGTCTTTTCCCCTACTCCGCCAACTATTCCTACAATATGACCTTTATAGTCCATTATAGTCATAGCTGACTGTACTTTTTCTCCCGTTTTATACGACTTCTGAGAGAAATATCGGTTTGTCTCGTTATAAACCTCTTCCATCTTAGACTGAATGGATAAATCAACCGTTGAATAAATTTTATATCCACCGTTATAAAGCATTGAGGACGCAGTTTCCTTACTGCAAGAATATTTTTCACTCAAATCCTCTATAACATTATCAATAACTGTATCAACAAAATAACTGTTTATTGGCGCTTCCAATTCTTTGCGCTGTGAATCGTCAACTACTATATCTTCTAGGGCTGTATTATAATATTCTTCATAGGAAATTTTTTCGCACTCATACATTTTTTTGAGAACCGTAACCCTGCGCTCTCTGTTGCCCTCAGGCTTATCCTCGGGGTTATATGCCGACGGATTTTTGGTTATAGCGGCAATAGCTGCACACTCTACAAGGCTAAGTTCACTTACATCCTTATTAAAATAGTAATTTGCCGCAACCTGTACTCCGCAAATTCCGTTTCCGAGAGATATGGTGTTAAGATATGCTTCTAAAATTTGCTCTTTTGAGAGAGCTTTTTCTAAAATAAGAGCTCTTACAATTTCGCGCGCCTTTCTTGTGGCATTCTGCTCTTTATCTTTAGTTATGTTTTTGATTAACTGCTGAGTAATAGTTGAGCCACCCTGATTAGAGGAATAAAAGCCTAAAAACTGATTTAAAAATGCAGAAGTTGTACGCTTCCAGTCAACACCTACATGGGAATAATAACGCTCATCTTCAATAGAAATAAAGGCATCAATCAGAGTTTGCGGAATTTTATCAAGACCTACCCAAATACGATTTTCCTCGCCGTGAAGACGCTGATACTCTTCCCAATCACCCTTTTCATTTCTAACATAAATGATAGAGGTCTGATTAATTTCAAGATTTTCTATGTTTTTTACTATATCCTTATAGCCGAAAAAGTCCACTCCGCCTGCTTTTTTATCTGCATTTGCACCTACTAGAAGTGCGACAGAAGACAGAATTATCAAAACAGATAAAACCAGAGCTGTAACCTTTATAATTTTTTCCACTAAAACAACACCTCTTTTAGATGAAAAAATTTAAAATTTATCCAAATCTTATGGTATTATAACACTTTTTTTACAATTTGGCAAATTTATTTTATTTATTCACAGTTTTGTTATATTTTGGGAATATAATAATGCTATATGAATGATAAATTAAATTCGGAGGAAATTCAATGCTAAAGCTTAACGGTATAAAAAAAGATTATCCTGTAGGTGACGATAAGGTAGAGGCGTTACGGGGGATAGACTTAGAATTCAGAAAAAATGAATTCGTATCTATCCTCGGCCACTCGGGTTGTGGTAAGACCACCCTTTTAAATATTGTAGGCGGTCTTGACCACTATACAGAGGGCGACCTTATAATAAACGGTAAATCTACAAAGCAGTTTAAGGATGCCGATTGGGACACCTACCGCAATCATACAATAGGCTTCGTTTTTCAAAGCTATAATCTTATACCGCATCAAAGCGTGCTTTCAAATGTTGAATTAGCCCTAACCCTATCGGGCGTTTCAAGAGCAGAACGAAGAAACCGTGCTCGTCAGGCACTCGAAAAGGTGGGTTTAGGCGACCAGTTAAGCAAGAAGCCCAATCAGTTATCGGGCGGTCAGATGCAGAGAGTAGCGATAGCCCGCGCTCTTGTTAACAACCCTGATGTTTTGCTTGCAGACGAACCCACAGGCGCGCTTGACAGTGAAACAAGTGTTCAGATAATGGCGCTTTTAAAGGAAATTGCCAAAGATAAGCTTGTTATTATGGTAACCCATAATCCCGACCTTGCAAACGAATATTCAACCCGTATAATAAAGTTGCTTGACGGTAAAGTTACAGACGACACCAACCCCTATAACAGCGAGAGCGAGGAAGTAGACAGCAAAACCTTTAAAAAGCATACTTCAATGTCCTTCTTTACTGCCCTTTCCCTATCCTTAAACAATCTGCTTACTAAAAAAGGAAGAACACTTTTAACTGCATTTGCAGGTTCTATCGGAATTATCGGAATAGCGCTTATATTATCCCTTTCAAACGGTGTTTCTGCGTATATCGAGAGTGTTGAAGAGGATACTCTTTCAAGTTATCCCATTTTAATTGAGCAGACAGCAACCGATATAAGCGACCTTACAAACACTCTTATGGATAAAAACGACCAAGATAATGAGCGTGACCCGAATAAAATTTATTCAAGCAACATTATGGGCGATATGATGACCACCATGGTAAACGGTGCTACCGCTAACGACCTTAAGGCCTTTAAGGAATATATTGAAAAAAATCCCGAAAAATTAAAAGACTATACAAGCGATATAAAATATTCCTATTCCACCACTATGAACATTTATACCGAGGACGGAATAAGGGTAAATCCGAGCGAAGTGTTTGAAAAATTAGGTTTTACTTCAGGTTCTGAACAAAACGGCGGTATGCAGATGGGAATTGGCGTACAAAACGCTGAAGTTTGGCAAGAGCTTATTGACAACGAAAAATTGATAAGCGAGCAATATGAAGTAATTGCAGGCCGTATGCCGAAATCCTACAATGAAATTGTACTCATTGTTGACGATAAAAATCAGGTCAGCGACTACACCCTTTATACCTTAGGACTTCTCGACTCAAACGAGCTTACAAAACAAATGGAAGCCGCAATGAAGGGTGAAAAGTTAGAAACGCCAAAAACTCACAGCTACACCTATGATGAGCTGCTTGACCTTTCCTTTAAGCTTCTTATAAACACAGATTATTTTGCAAAGAATAAAAACGGCACTTGGGAAAACAAAAGCGATGATAAGTTATATATGCTAGAAACCCTGAAAAAATCCGAAACACTCGACCTTGTCGGAATTTTAAGAGCTAACAGCGAGTCAGCTATTAGCGGAGCTAGCGGCACAGTAGGATATATGAGCGGTCTTATGACCCATCTTATAAACAAAGTAAACGAGAGTGAAATTGTAAAGCTTCAAAAGAAAGACGATAAAACCGATATATTCACAGGTCTGCCCTTTAAAACCGAAGATGATGAATTCACATTTAAAGACCTTGAAAATTACATTGCAACACTTCCTGCCGCTCAGCAACAACAGTTTAACGGATATATAATGGGTATGCGTCAAAACGGAATGACCGAGAGCCAAATTCTCGCTCAGTTCTCAGACTATCTTGAAAAAACAAAGAGTAGCTCAACCTATGAAAAGAATTTGAAAATTCTAGGCGTTTCAGACCTTGAGGTACCCTCTGCAATAAAAATATTCTCTAAGGATTTTGAATCCAAAGAAATTATAAGCGAAGCCATAAAGGAATATAACAGAGGTGTTGAGGAAAGTCAGGAAATTACCTATACCGATTATATAGGTCTTATGCTTTCATCGGTTACTACAATAATCAACGCTATAAGTTATATTCTTATCGCCTTTGTAAGTATTTCGCTCGTTGTTTCCTCTATAATGATAGGAATTATAACCTATATTTCTGTTTTAGAGCGCACAAAGGAAATCGGCATTTTAAGAGCTATAGGTGCTTCAAAGAAAGATATTTCTAGAGTATTTAATGCCGAAACACTCATAGTAGGTTTTGTAGCGGGTGCTATGGGAATTCTCGTAACTGCACTACTCTTAATCCCCATAAACTCTATAATTGCCGCTATCACGGAAATAGAGGGTCTTGCCGTATTGCCTAGCGTTGCGGCAGGTGTTCTTGTAGCAATAAGTATGATTTTAACATTTATTGCAGGTCTGTTCCCCTCAAAGATAGCCGCCCGAAAAGACCCCGTTACAGCACTTAGAACTGAATAAGCCAAAATCCCGTATTGCATTTGCAATACGGGATTTTTTTATTTTTTCTTAGGCTTATGCACATTTCTGATTGTCTTTTTGCGTTTTGCGGTATTCTTGCCGCCTTGTGCCTTAGAATTATTTAAAGCGGTTTTTTCGGGGGCTGCAAGACATCTTTTGCCTATACCTATCAAATCGGTTCTACCTGCTTTTTTAAGAGCTGATAAAACAATCTTTCGGTTTTCGGGTTTATAGTACTGCAAAAGCGCCCTCTGTTCTGCCTTCTCTTTAGGCGTTCTCGGGACATATACCTTTTCCATAGTAATTGGGTCATATCCCGTATAGAACATACAAGTAGAAACTGTACCGGGGGTAGGATAAAAATCCTGTACCTGTTCGGGATGAAGTCCCTCTTTTTTAAGGAATAAAGATAGCTCTATTGCATCATTTAAGGTGCTACCCGGATGTGACGACATAAGATATGGCACCAAAAACTGTTTTTTACCCGCCCTTTCGGTAAGAGCATAAAAGCGGTCCTTGAATTTTTCATAAACATCAAAGGTGGGCTTGCCCATTCGCTTTAATACATTTGCAGAACAGTGTTCGGGCGCCACCTTTAGCTGACCGCTTACATGATGCTCCACAAGTTCACTGAAAAACTCCTCATTTTTATCAGCAATAAGGTAATCAAAGCGTATTCCAGAACGAACAAATACCTTTTTAACCTTAGGGAGTTTTCTAAGAGAACGAAGAAGCTCTAAATAATCGCTGTGGTCAACCTCGACTGCCTTGCACATTTTGGGCGCCAAGCATTTTTTATCGGCGCAAAGTCCTTTTTTAAGCTGTGCCTTGCAAGAGGGGGCTCTGAAATTAGCGGTAGGACCGCCGACATCGTGAATATATCCCTTAAAATCATCCATTTCGGTGATTTTTTTAGCTTCCTCAATTACAGAATTGTGGCTTCTACAGGAAATCTGTCTGCCCTGATGAAAGGCAAGCGAGCAGAAATTACAAGCCCCAAAACAGCCTCTGTTATGTATTATCGAAAATTTTACCTCTTCAATTCCGGGAACACCGCCGAGTGACTTATATGACGGATGGTAGTCTCTCATAAAGGGCAAAGAATACACCTTATCCATTTCCTCGGTATTAAGGGGCGGCATCGGCGGATTTTGAACTAAAATCTTATCGCCATGACGCTGAATAACCCGTCTGCCTCTAACGGCATCCTGCTCTTCTGACTGTATACGAGTAGCCTCGGCATATTTGATTTTGCCCTGTTCATCAGGTACAGATACCGCTTCAAAGGACGGACATTCTCTTGCAGAAGCAGGGATATAATCGGTTGTTTTTACCGCATAGCAGGTGCCCAAAATATCGGTAAGCTCGGATATTTTCTCGCCGCTATTTAATCTATCGGCTATCTCTACGATATGCTTTTCACCCATACCGTACATTAAAATATCAGCACCGCTATCTATAAGCACAGAGGGGCGAACCTTATCGTCCCAATAATCGTAATGGGCAAAGCGGCGAAGAGATGCTTCAAGTCCGCCTATTGCTATCGGCACATCACCGAAAATTCTGCGAACGGCTTTTGTATAGACTATAACCGCTCTGTCGGGGCGGTTTCCGCTTTTGCCGCCCGCTGTATATGCGTCATCACTTCTTCGCTTTTTAGCGGCGGTATAGTGAGCTACCATTGAATCTATATTTCCGCCGTTTATTAAAAATGCAAGTCGGGGTTTTTTAAATCGCTTATAATCCT
Organism: Oscillospiraceae bacterium; assembly: GCA_029227055.1. Lineage (GTDB taxonomy): Bacteria > Bacillota > Clostridia > Oscillospirales > Acutalibacteraceae > UBA737. The sequence goes on from JAQXZE010000061.1 coordinate 15,350, forward strand.
CGTCGCTTCTAGGTTGCGGAATTATCGCTACTCTATACCCTGCCGCCTCTAAAACTCTTGATATGATAGCCGTGCCAAAGCTTGGGTGGTCTACATACGAGTCGCCCGTTACTATAACGAAATCGACATAATCCCACCCTCTATCTTGGGCTTCCTCTGCAGTTATCGGTAAAAACGGCATAAATACACCTCTTAAAGTAATATACATTTAATATACCATAACACCGCTTAATATACAAGCCAAAAGAGGACGGATAATTATATGCAATTTAAACTTTTCGGTACAAAAATATATATTTCCTTTATATTTGCGGCGGTAATAACCGTAATGCTTTTCTTTGATAGGACAACTCTATTTTTACCCTCTGCCATAGCCATAATTCTACACGAACTAGGTCATCTTTTTGCAATGTGGCTTTGCGAATGTACACCTAAAGAAATAAAACTTATTCCCGCATCTGTACAGATAATAAGAGGCTTTTCTTCAAAGCCTTACGGGGAGAGCATCATAGCTCTTTTCGGCCCAATTGTAAATCTGGTTATCTTCCTTGTTTTTTTAGTAAATTATCTTTATTTCAAGGATGAATGGGTGATTAAATTCGGACTTATAAATCTTATAATAGGCATTTTTAACCTATTGCCTGTAAAGGGGCTTGACGGCGGAACGGTTTTATACAACATCGTATCGGAGAAAAAAGGACTTCGGACTGCCGAGCGGTTACTTAACATTATAACCTTCGTTTCCTCTCTGACACTCTTTGTACTCGGCATTTTTACTATTATAAACGGCAAGGTGAATATAACTGTATTTATAATGGCAATTTATCTTCTGCTTTCTGTGGTAATTAAAATATAGTTGAAAGTTTTGACCTTTTATTGTAAAATAAGTGTATTCTATCGAGTTTTGGAGTTGTTTTATGGATAATAAAAAATTTGAAGAGCTTTTACTTACCGTTCAAAAGCCGGGAAGATATTCGGGCGGAGAAATCGGAAGTGTAATAAAGGATAAAAATAAGGTAGACATCCGTTTTGCCTTTTGTTTCCCTGATACCTACGAAATCGGTATGTCACACCTTGGAATGAAAATCCTCTACTCCCTTTTTAATGAACGAGAGGATATATGGTGCGAGCGTGTTTTTGCGCCTTGGACCGATTTTGAAAAGGTTATGAGGGATAACGATATACCGCTATTCGCTCTTGAAAGCCGAGATAATGTTCGTGACTTTGATTTTGTAGGCTTTACACTTCAGTACGAGCTTTCATACTCTAATGTACTTAATATGCTCGATTTGGCGGGAATTCCCCTTAAAAGCTGTGACAGAGACGAAAATTCCCCGATAATAGTAGCAGGCGGCCCCTGTGCTTGTAATGCAGAGCCATTAGCTGACTTTATCGATATATTCTTCTTGGGCGAGGGCGAAGAGGTAGATTTAGAGGTTATTGACCTTTATAAAGAATGCCGCGAAAAAGGTATTGGAAGACAAGAGTTCTTGCGTCTTGCCGCTAAAATTGAGGGTGTATATGTCCCCTCTCTTTACACCGTAAAATATAATCCTGACGGCACAATTTCTGAATATGTACCAATATATGATGCACCCAAAACAATAGAAAAGCGAATTATAAAAGATTTAAACAAATCTTATTACCCAAAACAGTTCGTAGTACCATATATAGAAATCGTGCACGACCGCGCCGTTCAGGAATTATACCGAGGCTGTATAAGAGGCTGCCGTTTCTGTCAGGCGGGATTTATCTACCGCCCCGTCAGAGAAAAGAATTTTGAAGTTAACAACGCTCAGGCAAAAGCAATTTGCGATAACACAGGTTATGACGAATTATCGTTATCATCCTTAAGCACAAGCGACTACCGCGAATTAGAACCGCTTTTAAATGATATGCTTTCTTGGTCTGAAAAGGATAAGGTAAGTTTAGCTCTACCCTCTCTTAGAATTGATAATTTTTCTGAAGAATTGCTCGAAAAAATAAGCCACATAAGAAAAAGCGGACTTACCTTTGCACCCGAAGCGGGTACTCAAAGACTTCGCGATGTTATAAACAAGAATATCACAGAGGAAGAAATTATAAACACCTGCCGTACTGCCTTTAAAGGCGGATACACCTCTGTAAAGCTATATTTTATGATGGGTCTTCCAACCGAGACAGACGAAGATATAAAAGGTATTGCTGAGCTTGGTCAGCGTATAGTAAACGAATATTACAGTATGCCCGAGCGTCCTAAAGGTAAATCGGTTTCGGTATCTATAAGCGTTTCAACCTTTGTACCAAAGCCCTTTACGCCTTTCCAATTTGAACCGCAGATAACAAAGGAAGAAATTTTAAGAAAGCAGGCATATTTACGCAGCTGTCTTACAACCAAAAAGATTTCTCTTAGTTGGCACGATAGCTCGGTAAGCTTCTTGGAGGGCGTGTTTGCAAGGGGTGACAGAAGGCTAGGAAGAGTAATAGAAGCAGCCGTTGAAAAGGGTTGCCGCTTTGACGGTTGGGACGAATGCTTTGACCTTCAAAAATGGCTTGACGCCTTTAGCGAATGCGGTATTGAGCCCGCCTTTTACGCTAACCGCCAAAGAGCTTTTGACGAGGTTAATCCTTGGGATATGTTTGATTACGGTGTTACAAAAAAATTCCTTATATGCCAAAACGATTTAGCACACAAAGGAATTACTACACCCAACTGCCGAGAAAAATGTGCAGGCTGTGGAGCTAACAAATATGGGGAGGGTGTTTGCTTTGAGAAATGTTAGAGTTTTTTATAAAAAATCAGGCAGAATGAAGTTTATATCCCACCTTGATATGAACAGATTTATGTCACGAATTATAAAGCGTGCAAAACTTCCTATTTGGCACACAGAGGGCTTTCACCCACATCCTTATATCACCTTTGCCCTTCCCCTTTCATTAGGGTTTGAGAGCGAGTACGAGGTTATGGATATCCGTCTCGTAGACGATGATTTTCCTCTTGAAGATGTCCTTTCGAAGCTTAACGAAACCTTCCCCGAATATATTAAGGTTTTCTCTGTAGCAGAGCCTGTTATGAAGGTTGGAAGTATCGCATTTGCAGATTTTGAAATCAGCTTTAACGATAACGGTGTTTTAAAGGATGGGCTAGAAAAGTTTTTGGTTCTTGACTCAATTATCTGCTCTAAGAAAACCAAAAAGGGCGGAATAAAGGAAATAGATATTGCGCCGATGATAAAGGCTAAAAGTATTAAGTGTGATGAAAACACAACGCTTTTACTAACCCTTCCTGCCGGCAGCACCGATAATCTTAATCCTGAGCTTTTGCTAAACGCCTTTTTTGAAAATTATGCCGAGCAATATCTTCCCTATTCGATTTGTCGCACAATGATTTATAACACAGATATGAAAGAATTCAAATAAAAAAAAGACTGCTCTTTCGAGCAGTCTTTTTAATTTTAAGTATTACTTATTTAAAGCAAGAATGTTTGCTACGATAGCAAGTACAAAGAAAGCGATTGCAAAATACTTTGTTAAGCGAGCAATAAGTGCATCGAATGTACGAGCCTTGTTCTTAGAAAGAAAAGTATCTGCACCGCCGGAAATAGCACCGTTGATACCTGCACGACGGCCCTGCTGAAGAAGAACAGCAGCGATAATTACTAAAGAAACTAATATAACAAGTATTCCGATTATAATCTCAAGAGCATTCATTAAAACATACCTCCACAATTATTAAGCAAAATATAATATACCACAAGACGCATCAAAAATCAAGTGTTTTTTAGCCGTTTTCTCTTTTGCAGCCACAACCGCCGAAAAGCTTATCAATATCAAGGCGCCTTTCTGCCTTTTCCTTAATAAAGCCGAGCTTTAAAAAGAGTTCCTCGTCGGCAGCCTTTGAGTAAAATGCATTCATAATGCTTCTTTCGGCTGCTATATGCAAGGCAGAGCGCAAAATGCCGTCTGCAAGCATAATATCCTCTATAGGTTCTACCTTGTGTATAACAATTCTTTCGGGCTCTAAATCAAAAAGACAGTAGCCCAAAATTTCGTCTGAAAATCTTGCTGTAACGGCAAGAGAATATTCGGTCTTTTCAACACTGTTACTGCTAAAAAGTTTATCAACAAGCTCTAAATCCTTTTCCTTTAAAACTGTAACCAAGATTATTCCCCCTTAGAGCTTGAAATATTGGTAAGACGCTGCATTTCTCGCTCATTTAAATGACGCCATTTACCTCGGGCCAGCATTCCCATCTTAACGCCTGCAATCTCGGTTCTTTTAAGGCGTAAAACCTCAAGTCCTACTGCATCGCACATTTTTCTGATTTGACGGTTTCTGCCCTCGTGAATTATGAAATTTAGAACTGTTCTGTCCTCTCGTCTTTCTATAACGAAAACATCACAGGGCAGTGTTTTTTTGCCCTCTATCTCAACACCTGTACAGAGCTTGTCCAACTTTTCATCGTCAACCTCACCTGCAACGGTTACCCTATAGGTCTTATTGACATGTTTTGAGGGGTGGGTCAGATTATTTGCAAACTCACCATCATTTGTCATAAACAAAAGGCCCTCAGAATCCTTATCAAGTCTGCCTACAGGAAAGACTTTTATACCTAAGTCGGTTACAAGATCGGATACATTTTTACGGTCAAACTCGTCCTTCATAGTTGTAACAAAGCCTCTCGGCTTATGAAGCATTATATAAACCTTTTCTTTATTATAAACTATCGTTTTACCCCTTACTGTAACCTTGTCACGCTTAGGGTCAACCTTACTGCCAAGCTCTGCTATATGGCCGTTAACCTTAACCTTTCCTGCCTCAATCAGTTCTTCTGATTTTCTTCGCGATGCAACACCGCTTTCAGACAAGAATTTTTGCAAACGAATTTTTCCTGTTTTCATTTATATCTCCTAACTAGTGGCTACACTGAGAACAAAATAGCCAAAAACTGTTTTAAAAAACGAATTTGGGGCTTTATTTCCTGAACCCCTATCGCCTCTTTTGCATAAAGAGGCACACTTTTATAAACCTTTCCGTTTAAATACACTAAAAGCTCTGCTATCTTTTCATCCCTCTTTACAGGTGCATATAAAAACGGGGGCGCCAAAACCTCTGTAGTAACTGCACCGCCTTTAAGACAGTTTACAGAAATTTCGGGTATATCTATTGTTATGTAATCGGATTTTCCGCCAACAACATTTATATTAATCTTTTCCTTTTCATAGGAAGCCTTTAGGGTAGTCAAGGCATCAAACCCTGCATCCAAAAGATTTTTATGGTCCTGCCAATCATTAGGGTCGTTTAGAGTAACAACAATAATTTCCTTGCCATCACGGGAGGCCGATGTAACAAGACATCTTCCCGATTTTTTAGTAAACCCGGTTTTAACCCCGTTTAAGCCCTCGTAGGTTTTAAGAAGTCTGTTATGGTTTTTAATAGTTCTCTTATAGGGCGGATTTCCGTAAAATGCAGTATAAGAAACTGTTGAAGCCGCCGCTTTAAAGCGGTTGTTTTTCATAGCAAAGGCTGCAAGAAGTGCCAATTCCTTAGCGGTTGTATAGTGGTTTTCACCGTCAAGCCCCGAAGGTGTTTCAAAGCTTGTATTTAAAAGACCAATTTCCTTTGCCCTTTTATTCATAAGCCGCACAAAATTTTCAACCGAGCCGCCAACCACAATAGCTGCAGTATTTGCCGCATCGTTACCTGATGCCAGCATCATACCGTAAAGCAAATCCTTGAGAGTTACAATATCCCCCTCTAAAAGACCCATAGACGAGCCCTCTACCGCAACCATTTCACGAGTTACCTTTATCTCGCGGTTTTCATTACCGTACTCGCATAAAAGCAAAGACGTCATTATCTTTGTAGTACTCGCCATTGGCAGACGCGTGTCCTCATTTTTGCCGAAAATAAGCTCTCCGCTTTCGGCGTTTATTACGGCGTGCGCCTTAGCCGAAGAGAAAACTGCAGTTGTTTTCAAGGTTGGAAAAATCCCGATTATACACATTATTGCCAACAAATTTGCCAGAGTTTTCTTCAAATTCATCACCAATAAAGGTTATGCTTTAAAAGGCTCTTTTATGTGTTTTCTTCCGATTTATTGCCCTTGAAAAGTCCCTTTGCTTTATCAAGTAATTCGGGTGCCATATTAAGTGCCTTATCAATTGTATTAAGGTCATTATAGATAGGCATCATTTTTATGCTGTCACCCTTGACGGCAATAAAAGCTACAGGAGTAATTGTAACGCCTGCACCGCCGCCACCACCGAAAAGCTCGGTCTGATTTTTGCTTGGAAAATCGCTGCCGCCCGTTGCAAGACCAAAGGCTACCTTAGAAACCGGAAGAAGAGTAGTATCTCCCAGCACAACAGGTGTACCGATAATAGTGTCGGCGTCTACCATTGCGCGAAGCTTGTCCATGGTAGTATCCATAATACCCTTAATTTTATTTTCACTCATTTTCTAGCACTTCCTTTATTTTCTTGTATTCACAGTAGGCTTTAACGGCTACCGTTAAAAGTATTATTATTTCTGCTTTTATATCTACTGAAAAGCTAAAATTCTGATTATCTCCGTCAAAATCGGAATAAATATTTATTGTCTTTGCTTTAAAATTCAGATTTGCATCTGCAAAGGCTATCATTGGATAAACGCCTGAGCAGACAGCTCCGTACTTAATAGCAGTATCGGCAGCATCCTCTCCCCTTACCGAAAGGCAGAGATTAAAATTTCTGATTTTAAGTCGTTTTATGAGCCATAGTATAGTATTCAGCAGTGCTTTTACAATACGAAGCACAATCCCTACAACCGCAAAAGTTCCCTTTTCCTTGAATACTTTTTTAATAAAGTTATCGGGCTTTGGCTCGGTTTTTGCGGGTTTATCGGACTTTTCAGCCTTTTTCGGCTTTTCGGTTTTCTTTGGGCTTTTGCTATCGTAAATTGGTATACCAATAATTGTAACAGCAAATGAAAACCCGTTATCATACTGAAGATGAAGACCAACTCTTATAAGAAGTATCAGTATAATAAATCCTAATATTGCACCGATGATGATTAGTGCCGTCAATAAAAGCACCCCCTATCAATAATATCCTTTAATAAAGAAGAATTATTCGTTTTCTGTTAAGGGTTCATCGTCGGCTACTATCGGTAACTGCTCACCTAAATCGCTAACTTCGGGACTTGCTGTCGGTAAAGTCGGCAAATCGCTTAAATCACTAAGAGAAAAGCATCTTAAAAAATTCTTTGTTGTTCCGTATAAAAGAGGTCTGCCGGGAAGCTCTAATCTTCCTCGCTCTTCAATAAGACCTTTTTCAACAAGTGTTGTTACAACGCCCGAACAGTCTACACCTCGCACCTGTTCTATAAATGCCTTTGTAACGGGCTGATTATAGGAAACAACCGCCAAAACTTCAAGCGCTGCAGAAGAAAGCGGTGTTTTTCTCTTTATATCAAATATCTTTTTGATATATTCAGCATACTTTTCAGAGGAGACCATCTGATAGGTGTTTTCAAGCCTTACAAGTCTAACCCCTCTGTTTTGTGCCTCAAGATTTTCACTTAACTGCGAAAGCAACTTTTCGATTTTTTCAGGCTCTGCCTCAAAGGCAAGGGACAGCCTATCTATACTCACGGGCTCTCCGCTTGCAAACAAAACTGCTTCTATAGCAGATAAAAATTCCTGTGTTTTCATTTATGTTTCCTGCCTTTTATAAGTTTAATGTCGGCATTGTCGCCGTCTCCGCTTACTTCAACTCGGTTAGCCTTACAAAGCTCCAAAACTGCCAAAAAAGTAGCAACGAGTTCAGAACGGCTTTTTGCGGTTTTATAAAGACTTGAAAGCTTACTGCTTCCGCCCTTTAAAAGATTTCTCATTACAAAAACTATCCTTGTTGAAACCGCAACTATCTTTTTAGCAACAATTTTGGTAAAAGGAGTTACAGGCGGCGGCAGCTTTCTCTGTCCTCTGCCTACTGCCGCTAAATATGCTAAATAAAGAACATCGCTTGTATGAACAAGACAGTAGGTCTGGTCAAGCTCAGGCTCAGTTGGTCTTCTGACAAAACGGTCAAAGCCTACCGTCATTGTACCAAGCTTTTCTGCCATTTCCTTACAAACCTTATATTCGAGCAATTCACCCGTAAGCTCTTCCTTTAGCTTTTCAGCTTCCTCGTGTTTAGGCAAAAGACTTACTGTTTTTATATAAATAAGCCTTGCCGCCATCTCGAGAAACTCACTTGCGATTTCAAGGTTTTGCTCTTTAAATGAATTTATCTGCTCAATATACTGGTCGACAAGCAGAGTAATCTGTATATCGTAAATATTAAGCTTGTTTCGTGCTATAAGCTGTAAAAGCAAATCGAGGGGACCCTCAAAGCTTTCAAGCTTATATAGTAGCGTATTACTTTCCATCATAAACCTCACATAAACTTAAACGGTAAAGCTGCTAAATAATCAAGGCCGTTTAAAATTGCTCCCGAGAGATAGTCAAGCGGTACATCAAGTACACCCACCCATATAAGAGCAAAAATCACTATAAAGAAATATCTTTCATATCGCATAAGCGAATAATAAATTCTATTCGGTAAAAATGCGGCTAAAAGGCGTGAGCCGTCAAGCGGCGGTATCGGTATAAGATTAAACACTGCCAAATAAACATTAATCTGAGCGAGATAAATAAAGAAATAGCATAAATAAATGATATACTTAAACCCTGAAAACAAAGAGCAAACATTAAGCAGCAAAAGAGAAATAAAAGCCAAAATTATGTTTGAAAGAGGACCTGCAAGAGCTACAATTGCCATATCTCTTTTAGGATTTTCAAAATTAGCCGAATTTACCGAAACAGGCTTTGCCCAACCGAAGCCGAAAATGAGTATGCAAAGAGCACCGATGTAATCTATATGGGCAAAGGGGTTTAGGGTAAGTCTGCCCTGATAGCGAGGGGTATAATCCCCAAGCTTTGTAGCGGTATACCCGTGAGCAAATTCGTGAATAGGCAGGGTAAGAAATATTACGGTTAAAGAGGAAATTACATATACAACCGCTGTTGCAAAAGAAAGGTTTCCGCTTAAAAGACTTGACAACAAGTTACACCACTCCACAATAAACTATATATATAATAATTATACTACATTATTGACACAAATACAAGATAAATTACACCCATAAAAAAGAAAGCCCGAGCATTAAACTCGGGCTTTTAGTTTTGTAGTTTAAAGATATTAAACTTCAGATGTACAATGCGGACAACGGGTAGCCTCTATGCTGATTTCACTCTTACAGAAGGGGCAAATCTTTGTGGTAGGAGCAACAGGAACTTCTTCCTTTTTCTTGTGGAAGATATTGATAAACTTAATAAGAAAGAAGAGCGCAACTGCCACGATAAAGAAATTGATTACCGCCATAATAAATGCACCGTAACGGATTTCTGCCTCAAAAATTTTGATGGTAAGGTCTGAAAAGTCCTTCTGGAAAATAATTCCGATGATAGGAGAAATTAAGTCATTTACAACAGAGTCTACAATAGCCTTGAAGGCAGCACCGATGATAACACCGACAGCCATGTCTACAACATTACCGCGATTTATAAAGGCTTTGAATTCTTGGATAATTTTCTTCATAACGCACCTCTTAAAAATTTTTAAAAGCTTTTGCTTTATATCTATCTTAACAGACAAAAGTTGTAAATTCAAGATAAAATTATTTTTTTCGACAATTATTTTAATATCGCATCTACTCACAAAATAAATATATTATGTTTTCAAAGAGAAATGCATATAATATTTCAAAACGAGTATTGGGGATTTTTATGGGTACTAAAAGAAATATTATCGCATTTATAGTTATAGGACTACTCGGCACTTTTTTGCATTTTCTTTATGATTTATCGGGTGAAAACGCAATTGTAGGAATATTTTCTGCCGTAAACGAGAGCATTTGGGAGCACCAAAAGCTTTTATATTGGGCGGCATTAATTTACTCAATAGGAGAATATCTGTTTTCAGAGCGACGACCTCACAATTATAAAATCGCCACAGCCTTAGGAATTTTAAGCGGAATTATGGCAGTTATTACTCTTTTTTACACCTATTCAGGCATATTAGGGTTTTCTATAACCTTTATTGACATATCTCTTTATTTTTTCGGTGTTATTATGTTTTTAATTGTTAGAAACTTAATAATCAAAAATCATTTTTTAACGAGCGGAACGGCACAAATTTCGGGAATTTTAATTATTATTGTTTTAGGAATTCTTTTTGCAGTTTGGAGCTTTTTTCCGCCAAAAATTTCAATTTTCATACCAAAGCTGCAATAAACGAAAACTCTGTTCAAAATGAACAGAGTTTTTATTTTAGAGAATTATTATATCCTTAGGGCTTTTTGTCAGATTTTCGCAGCCGCTATCGGTAACTAAAACCATATCCTCTATTCTAACCCCGAATTTAGAGGGTATATAAATCCCAGGCTCTACCGTCATTAGCATATCGCTCTTAAGAGTAGCCTTCGATTTTGGCGAGCAGGCAGGTGCTTCGTGGATATCAAGGCCTAGCGAATGACCGAGGGCGTGACCGAAATATTCCTTATACCCTGCATTATCAATTATATCACGGGCAGCCTTATCAACTTCACTGCATAAAACTCCGTTTTTTATAACAGATAAAGCTTTCTCCTGAGCCGAAAGCACTGTATTATAAACATTTATCTGCTCGTTATCAAGACAGCCGACAGCTACCGTTCTTGTCATATCAGAGCAATATCCCTCATACCTTGCCCCGAAATCCATAGTTATAAAGTCACCTATCTCAAAGGGCTTATCGGTTGGTACTCCGTGCGGCAGAGAGGAATTTTTACCCGAGACTACTATAAAATCAAAGGCTATGCCGTCACTACCCGCATTTCTTATAAAAAATTCCATTTCGAGTGCCGTTTCTAGCTCTGTTTTGCCGACATTTATAAAATTTAAAATATGCGAAAAGGTTTTATCGGTAAGAGATTGCGAATATTTTATAAACTCTATTTCCTCTTTTGACTTTATAGCTCGTTCTTCGTCTAAAAGCTTATCTATTTTTGAGTCAGACAAAACAGTTAAACAACTCAAGTTTTTCCTGAGTTCCGTAAACTCAGAAAGCGAAATTTTCGAGGTTTCGCAGTAAAGATATTCAGTTTTTTCTTTCAGGAAAAACTCTTTTAATTGCTCGTATTTATCTTTAAGCAATATTACCTCAAGACCTGAAACTGTAGTACTTGCCTTTTCAAAATATCTTGAATCAACAAATAATGCGGCTTTATTGAGTGTTATAACAATTAGCCCTGCAGAGGATTTAAAGCCGCTTAAATATCGGCGTGTTATATCATTAGTAATTAAAATCGCTTCGTTAGCATTTAAAGCGGCAGCTAGTTTTAAAATCCGTTCGTTTATGGTAATTCCCCCTACTTTTTTATCCTATAAGATTATACCATAATCAATTTCCCTCTTCAACTTCGATGTTTAGCAATCCCGAATTTTCTTAAAACAAATGTAAGAATTATTATATTCGGTATTGCCATAAGGGAATTGAAAATTTCGGAGATTACCCATATTTTTTCGGTAGACAAAACAGCACCTAAAACACAAGCTGCTGCAAAAACTATTTTATATAAACTTCTTCCCCGTTTTTTCCATAAAAACTCTGATGCTACAATTCCGTAGGCACCCCAACCGAGCACAGAAGACACGGCAAAGAGTATCAAAAAAAGTGATAAAAGATAGGATGATACTATCCCGAACTGTGAGTAAAAGCTATCATTTACGGGAATAAGTCCCATATCCTTGCCGTAAAATATCGGCATCCTTGAGACAAGTATAACAATCGCTGTGAGGGTGCAGATTGCGGTATCTATAAAAACCTCTAATATACCAATTTCTGACTCTGCGGATATGTTTTGATTATCTGCGGCACTATGTGTGAGCGACGCCGTTCCAAGCCCCGATTCATTAGATATAATTCCCCTGACAGCCCCCGTTCTTAAAACTATAAAAAAGGAAGAAACCACACCGCCCGTAACGGCTTTTGGATTAAATGCACCCTCAAAAATTTCGCTTATTGCTGCAGGTATTTCTCCTAAATTTTTGATTATTATAAAAAGAGATGCCGCAAGGTAAAGAATTAGCATAAACGGCACTAATTTTTCACAGACGCCGCTCACCTTTTTTATGCCTGAAATTAGTGTAAACCCTATCAAGAGAGCAAGAGTTATTGCAAATATTATAGCTAGTGTATCGGTATATAAAAAATCTTTTGGAAGTATATTTTTAAAGCTTTCAACTGCAGTATTTATCTGAATAAGGTTACCTGTTCCAAAGGAAGCTACAATCGTAAAAAAGGCAAAAGCAAACCCTAAAAAATGAAGCTTTGGCGGTAAAATTTTTGCTAAATACATAATACCGCCCTTATACTGCCCTGCTTCTTTTCTTCGGTAATGCATAGAAAGATAAATTTCACAATACTTTATTATCATACATACAAACGAAGAAATCCAAATCCAAAATACAACTCCTGCGCCTCCTATGGCGATAGCACCCGAAATACCAACAACATTACCCGTACCGATTGTTGCGGCAAGAGAGGTGCACATTGCCTGTCTTGTAGTAAGGCTGTTATCCTCTGTTTTTTTAGTTTTGGAGAGATGTCGAAAAGAATTCAGCAACCCCTTTCCTTGAAAGAATTTTGTTTTAATGCTCAAAACAAGTCCGAAAACAATTATTAAGACAACCGAAAATCCGCCCAAATACTCATTTATTGTATTCATACAAATAACCTCTTAAAAAGTGATTATTCAATACTATGCATGCATATTTTTTAAAAGAATAGTTTAAAGCTAAACTTCAAATAATAAAATTAAAAGTTTTGGAAAGGTGATATTAATATGTCTAAAACAAAGTATTTCGGCACAGACGGATATAGAGGCGAAGCCAACAAAACTCTTACTTCACTTAACGCTTATAAGGTCGGCAGATTTTTAGGATGGTACTATTCGTCACAGCTCTCAGGCAAAGAAGGCAGCTCATACCGCCCGAAAATAGTAATAGGAAAGGACACCCGCCGTTCAAGCTATATGCTCGAATATTCTATAGCGGCAGGCATTACCGCATCGGGTGCTGATGCATATATGCTACATGTTACAACAACCCCTAGCGTATCCTATGTAGCAAATCAGGATAATTTCGACTGCGGCATAATGATAACCGCTTCCCACAATCCTTATTACGATAACGGAATAAAGGTTATTAACCGATACGGTGAAAAATTAGACGATGCCACAACCATACTGATAGAAAATTATTTAGACGGCAATTTAGCGGCACTCGGTGTATCCAGTGACGATTTGCCTTTAGCTACAAAGGATAAGATCGGCAGAATTATAGACTATGTATCGGGCAGAAACAGATATGTTGGATATTTGATTTCCCTTGCATCTCACTCATATAAAAACCTTAAAATAGGGCTTGACTGCGCAAACGGAGCTTCTTGGATGATAGCAAAATCTGTATTCGGGGCGTTAGGTGCTCAGATGACGGTAATCGGCAACGAGCCTGACGGAATTAATGTAAATCTTAACTGCGGCTCAACCCATATAGAAAATCTCTGCCGAATAGTCAAAGAAAATCACCTTGATTTAGGCTTTGCCTTTGACGGAGATGCCGACCGCTGTATCGCAGTAGACGAAAACGGAAATATAGTAGACGGAGACGCTATGCTATATATTTTGGGCAAACGCCTGAAATCGCGAGGCACACTAAATAAGGACACAGTAGTTGCAACAATTATGTCTAACAGCGGTCTGATTTCAAGTCTTGAAAATATAGGTATTAAATGCGAACAAACAACCGTAGGTGACAGATTTGTTTACGAATGTATGCAAACGGGTGATTATACCTTGGGCGGTGAACAGTCGGGACACATAATACTAAAAAAATATGCAACTACAGGTGACGGACTTTTAACCGCTATAATGATAGCAGAAGAGGTCTGCGACTCTAAACTTCCCTTATCAGAGCTTGCAAGTGATGTAAAGCTTTATCCTCAGCACACCAAAAATATACGAGTAAAGGATAAGGCGGCGGTGCTTGCCGATAAATCGGTGACAGAGGCACTAAAAAGGGTTGAAGAAATGATAGGCGGTAAGGGGCGTGCACTTTTAAGAGAGAGCGGCACCGAACCCGTTATCAGAATTATGATAGAATGTGAGAGCCGTGAAAAATGTGAAGAATACGCCGAAATTATAGCGTCGGCAGTAATTTCGGGCAGGCATACGGAACAATAAATTTTATATAAAAAAGACCGTAAACTAAATTTATTAGTCTACGGTCTTTAAATTTTGTTGTTCTATTTTGCCGCTGTGGAAGTTCCGTGCAAGGCACCTCTCGCACTAGTCTTTTCGTGCGGCTTGATATCTCCGGCTTTAGTAAGCGCCCATTTTGTAAATACAGGACCTACAAGCTCATAAATCAACACAGACATCAAGGTTATATTGGAAATCACATTTCCAACTTCACCCAAATTTGAGGCTTTAATCGCCATACCGAGCGCAACACCTGCCTGTGGCCAAAGTGTTATACCTAAGTATTTGACAATATTAGGTGAGCAATTTACCGATTTAGCCGAAGTATAAGCACCTATGTATTTACCTGACGAGCGGCTTAAAATATAAACTAAACCTATTATTACTATTGAGAAATCTTTAAATACAGATAGCTCAAGCTCTGCACCGCTTATAACAAAGAAGATTATAAAGAGAGGCGCTGTCCATCTGTCTACCCTTGTCATAAGCTCTTCGGAAAAATCGCATATATTACAGAAAATTGTGCCGAGCATCATACATACGAGCAATGAAGAGAAAGCAATATGAACAGGGCCGATATTAAACTCAAGCATAGAGATTGCAACTGTCAAGAAAACAAAGGTTACCGACATTGAAAGACGCTTTGAATTTGAATGGAAAAACTTTTCGAAAAAGGTAAAAATATATCCCATTAAAGCGCCAAGTCCTACCGAAAGAGCCACCTCAAGTAACGGCTCTATCACTACCGATATTATATCTATTTTGCCTACCATAAGTGCCTTTGCAACGCCGAAAGAAACAGCAAAAAGCAAAAGACCTACCGCGTCATCAAGAGCAACTATTGGGAGCAAAATATCTGTAAGCTCGCCCTTTGCCTTATACTGACGAACAACCATAAGGGTTGCCGCAGGAGCAGTAGCAGAGGCTATTGCACCAAGCACGATTGCCGCGGGTAAAGGCAGCTTATCGGGCATTGCGAAATGAAGCGCTATAAGGAAAACATCAACCAAAACAGTTGTTATAACCGCCTGAAAAATGCCGATCACTGTTGCTTGTTTGCCTGTTTTTTTGAGTTGGGCAAGTCTAAACTCATTACCGATAGAAAAGGCGATAAATCCGAGAGCTACATCACATATTATTGAATACGATTTAACATCACCCATACTAACGAAGCCTAGTCCCTCTACACCGAATGCACCAAGGCAATAAGGACCTACCAAAATACCTGCAACGAGATATGCTGTAACCGCAGGTAATTTAAAAAGCTTTGCTACACGAGACAGCATAAGACCCGTCAAAACGGCTATAGACAAACTAAGTAATGATTGCATAAAAAACACTTCCAAAAGAATAATAATTCAACGACTACATAGTCTACCACTTCAGAATATGAAAGTCAACCCAAATAAATATAAAAAAATGAGCATTCGTCAAAAAAATAAACGAATACTCATTAGGTTTAATCATATTTTTCAAGAAAAGAGTGTAGTTCTCCCGAATCGCTGTCTCTAAAGCCAGGGATTGTTGCCATATTTACATTATGAAGACTTCTAAATATATTGTCGTCTGCTTCAGGATTTTTAAGGCGTAATTCCTTTATAAGCTCCTTCATTTCTTTGCGCTTTGAAAGGTCCTCATTATGCTCGCTTTCCTTAGTAAAGCGGCAAGCACAGCGCAAAAAGCGAAGCCCGTTATATTCACTCCAGGAAATAATATGCCGCTCTTTTACCTTGTAAAGAGGTCTGATAAGCTCCATACCTTCAAAATTTGTACTGTGTAGCTTTGGGAGCATTGTTTTTATTTCAGACGAATAAAGCATACTCATCAAAAGGGTTTCTATAACATCGTCAAAATGATGACCGAGAGCAATTTTATTACAACCGAGTTCTTTAGCCTTTCCATAGAGGCAACCTCTTCTCATACGGGCGCAAAGATAACAGGGTGAGCCGCCCGCATCGGTTACAACATCAAAGATATTGCTATCAAAAAACACTACATCTTCAATGCCCATTATAGCGGCATTTTCTTCTATAAGTGCACGGTTTTCGGGGTTATAGCCGGGGTCCATCACTATGAATTTAAGTTCAAAGGTGACCTCACTGTAACGGCAAAGCTGCTGCATACATTTAGCAAGCAGCATCGAATCCTTACCGCCCGAAATACAAACGGCAATCCTATCCCCTGCTTTAATAAGCTCGTATTCCTTTACTGCGGCTACAAAATTTTTCCATATTGTTTTGCGGTATTTTTTAGAAATACTGCGCTCGATTTCCTTTTCACGACTAAGTTCTTTTTTTGCCATAAATCTCCTTAAAAAAGGGTTGCCCTTCGGCAACCCTAAAATATTTTATATTTTATGCCTCTGCTTTTTTATTCATTAGCGCTTTAACTACAAACAAGGTTGCTACCATCAATACAATGGCTATCGGAAGTACGATTAACCAGTTTGAAACAAAGCCTGCAATTATATACGAAACAAAGGAGACTCCTGCAACGGTGAGTGCATAGGGCAACTGTGTGGAAACGTGATTTATATGGTTACACTGTGCACCTGCAGATGCCATAATTGTGGTATCGGAAATTGGTGAGCAATGGTCGCCGCAAACCGCACCTGCCATACAAGCAGAAATTGCAACGATTGTAATATTTCCATCCTCTGCGCCAAATACGCTTAATACTATCGGGATAAGTATACCGAATGTACCCCAAGATGTTCCTGTTGCAAAAGAAAGACCAACTGCAATAAGGAAGATTATTGCAGGAAGTAATGCCTGAAGTGAACCTGCAGAGCCTTCTACTAAGTGAGAAATAAATATCTTAGCACCGAGGCTATCTGTCATAGCTTTAAGGGTCCAAGCACAAGTTAAAATCATAATTGCGGGAACCATTGACTTAAATCCGTCGGGTATAGATTCCATACATTTCTTGAAGGAAAGAACTCTACGGCAAAAGTAGAATATAACAGTAAATATAACTGCTATAAAGGAGCCATAGGTTAAACCTACAGATGCATCTGTATTAGAGAATGCTGTTATGAAATTTTTATAACCATCAGAATCTGCTGTAAAGAATCCGCCTGAATAAATCATACCTATTACACAGGAGATTATAAGGAAGATAACCGGAACTACAAGGTCACAAACACGACCGCGGGGATTAGCTTCAAACTTTTCTTCAAAATGCTCAACAGCACCCGAGAAGATATCTCCGTTTTTAGCGTTATCTTCATGTTTCTTCATAGGACCGTAATCGATATTACATACCGATATAACTATCATCATAACGATGGTTAAAATAGCGTAGAAGTTATAGGGAATTGCGTTAAGGAAGAGTGACATTCCGCTTGCAGCGCCTGTACCCTTTGCAAAGCCTGCAACGGCAGCAGCCCAAGAAGAAATAGGAGCTATAATGCAAACGGGAGCTGCAGTAGCATCTATAAGATAAGCGAGCTTTGCTCTTGAAATGTTTTGCTTATCGGTAACGGGACGCATTACAGAGCC
>JAQXZE010000062.1 GCA_029227055.1 Oscillospiraceae bacterium
CTTTTTTCTTGGTGCGAGTGATGGGACTTGAACCCATACGTCGTTGACACACGCCCCTCAAACGTGCCTGTCTGCCTATTCCAGCACACTCGCTTATTCAAAATAAAAGGCGCTTAAAAATTTAAGCGCCTATGGAGCGGATTACGAGGCTCGAACTCGCTACCTCCACCTTGGCAAGGTGGCGCTCTACCAGATGAGCTAAATCCGCATATTGATGGTGCCTCCGGTCGGAATCGAACCAACGACACGGGGATTTTCAGTCCCCTGCTCTACCGACTGAGCTACAGAGGCAAGAATGGCGACCTGGATGGGGCTCGAACCCACGACCTCTAGCGTGACAGGCTAGCGTTCTAACCAACTGAACTACCAGGCCACACGTGGTGGGAACAACAGGGCTCGAACCTGTGACCCTCTGCTTGTAAGGCAGATGCTCTCCCAGCTGAGCTATGCTCCCACGTGGCACCCGGCTTGCTGTATCACTCACCGGCGACAAGCATTATATTAACACAAGTCTATCATAATGTCAAGCATTTTTTTGAATTTTTTTCAAAAAATTTTTTAAACAAAATAAGCTGTTAATTTTCAGCAAGATTTTTGAGTTCGTCTTTCGAAAAAACATATTCTTTATTACAGAAATGACAATTTACACTAGCACTTTCCATCTCCTCTGCCATACTGCAAAGCTCTTCTTTTCCCAAGCTTCGAAGTGTTTTTTCAACCCTCGCCTTTGAGCACTTACATTTATACTCTACCTCTTGCTCATAAAGTACTTCGGTTTCAAAGCCTTCAAGTGCTTTTCTGACTATTGCCTCTATATCCATACCATCATCAAGCATTGAGGTAATCGGCGGTATATGACGGATATTTTCTTCAAGCTTGCTGATTATACTGTCATCGTTGCCAACGGCGGGCAAAAGCTGAATTATATAGCCACCAGCTTTTCTGACTGTAAGGTCAGGATTAACAAGGACACCTAGAGCACAAACAGTAGGTATTTGCTCACTTATAGCATAATATGCCGTTATATCCTCGGCTATTTCTCCGCTTGTAAGTGGTACAAAGCCGTTATATGGCTCTTTTAGTCCCAAATCCTTTATTACATAAAGAGAGCCGTTTTGACCCACAGCACCCGAAACATCAAGCTTTCCATTAGGCTTTAAGGGGATTTCAACGCAAGGATTAACAGGATATCCGCGCACATTACCCTCTGCATCAGAAACGGCAATAATTGAGCCCACGGGACCGTCTCCCGCAATTTTTACAGTGATTGTATTTTTTGCACCCTTTAGCATATTGCCCATAAGCGAGGTTGCGGTAAGCAGTCTGCCCAGAGCTGCTGTTACAACTGCAGAAGTTTTATGAAGCTGTTCTGCCTTTGTTACTATATCGGTACTATCAACGGCAGATGCCATTATAAGTCCGTCGCTTGTTATACATCTTATAAGTTTTCCCATTTATTTCTTCGTTACCTTTCTTGCTACATATACTGCGCGCTCTGTGTCAGCCTTCGGTGCTTCTTCGGTAAAGTCACCGTAAATCGCCTCGATTTTAAATTCTGCACCTAACAAAGCTTTTGATATTTCGTCCTGTGTATATGCGCGTTCCTCTATATAATCACTTTTTCTTTCGTATTTTCCGCTATCATCACAAAGAAAGAAATCAAGATTTATATTAGTTATCTTTGTATCCTCGTCATAGTTATTATCCCAAACACAAAAAAGATTATCTTCCTCAATAACAAAAGTATTATCCGCCAATACTTTCTCGTGCTTATAAGGGGTGTTAACATCAAAAATGAAGAGTTTACCCTCTTCTAAAAAGAGTGAAACCTTTTTGAATGCATTTGAAAGCTCTTCATAATCGGTTATATGGTTTATGCTATCAAGACAGCATATAGCACCGTCAACCGTTCCGTACAAATCGAGCTCATCTGCCCTTTGGCAAAGATAGAGCACATCGTACCCTTGTTTTCCACTGTTTTCCCTAGCAATAGAGAGCATTTCAGGTGAGCAGTCAACACCGATTACACTAACATTATCTCTTGCAAATTCATTCGAAAATGCACCCGTACCGCAGGCTAAATCGAGCATTAATGTAGGAAAAGCACCAAATTTTTCAAAAAGGTGCTTTATATACTCTGCGCGGTTTTTATAGTCCGCATCACTCATTAAAATGTCATAAAAAGCTGAAAACTCTGAATACATTTACTTATTTACCCTTGTAAAAGCAAGATTAAAGCCCTCGTTTATCGCACGGCTCACTCGGCTTATTGTAGCAGTACTAGCCCCTGTAGCTTTTACTATTTCGGCATAGGGCTTTTTGTCGTTAAGCATCTTTGCTACTACAAATCTCTGTGCAGTATTCTGTATTTCTTTAGGGGTACAAGCGTCCTCAAAAAAAGCATAACATTCATCAATGTTTTCTAAGGTTAAAATTGCTTCAAAGAGTTGGTCCAAGGTATCATTCTTTTTCATAAGTATCACCCTTCTTTACACTTCTTATGATATTTTAGCAGATTAAAGCGTAAAAGTCAATCACGCCCGAACTAAAACTTTCTCAATTTTACCAAAAATCATATAATGATAGTCATCATTAGGATACCAAGTAGATGCTTCCTCGTCATTTATAAAAAACTCTTTTCCCATTTGCTGTACATACTGCTTTTTGCAGACAATTACAGTATCGGCTTCTTCAAAATAGGGTGCTTTATCAAAGACGGGGGTAAGACCGCAAAGCTCGGTTTTATTTACATCCCTGCCCGATTTTGAGCCGCACACCTTATGAAGCTCCTTTTTATCGCCGTAAAAGCTAAGGGTGAAATAATCTTGCTCTTCTATGAATTTCATAGTGTATCTCTGAGGTCTTACAACCGCTATTGCGGTATCGCTACCCCACATTTCGCCCATAAAGCCCCATGAAGCCGTCATCATATTATGAGCATCCTTATTTCCTGCAGTTATAAGCATCCATTCCTCAGAAATTCTTTTTATAAGGTTGCCATCTATCTCTCTCGGTGATATTTCCTTAAACATAAATTACCTCCGCAAACAAATTTTATAATATTATATTACTATTTTGTCACAAATAATACAATAGATTTTTTATGAAAATAACACTTGAAAGGAAAGATTATCTAATGTATAATTAATTGTTGTATTAATAAAAAAGGACGGTTTTTAAAAATATGGGGACTATAGGGTTTAATAATGCGGAATATATACGCCTTCAATCCAAAAAAATAAGGGAAAGAATTGCCATGTTTGGCGGCAAGCTTTATCTTGAATTCGGTGGTAAGCTCTTTGACGATTATCATGCAGCAAGGGTTTTGCCGGGATTTGAGCCTGATGCAAAAATCAAACTGCTTATGGAGCTTAAAGACGATGCTGAAATAATTATCGCCATAAATGCAGACGCTATTGAAAAAAATAAGCGCAGAGGCGACCTTGGTATCACCTACGACCTTGATACCTTAAGGCTTATTGACGCTTTTAGAGGTATCGGTTTATATGTAGGCTGTGTTGTCATAACTCAGTATACAGGACAACCCTTGGCAAAAGCCTTTGAAAAACGCCTCACCTCATTGGGTGTTAAGGTTTATAAGCACTACCCCATTGCAGATTATCCCTCAAACCTACCGCTAATTGTCAGTGAGGACGGTTTTGGCAAAAACGATTATATAAAGACCGAGCGTCAACTTATAGTTATAACCGCACCCGGTCCCGGAAGCGGCAAAATGGCAACCTGTCTATCCCAGCTTTATCACGACCACAAGCACGGAATAAGTGCAGGATATGCAAAATTTGAAACCTTCCCCATTTGGAACCTTCCCTTAAAGCATCCCGTAAACTTAGCCTATGAAGCCGCAACTGCTGACCTTGACGATGTTAATATGATAGACCCCTTCCACCTAGAAGCATACGGAAAGACTGCTGTAAACTACAACAGAGATATCGAAATATTCCCCGTTCTTTCTTCAATGCTTAAAAATATTTTGGGCGAATCTCCTTATAAGAGCCCTACCGATATGGGTGTTAATATGGCGGGCAATGCCATTTCTGATAACGATGCTGTAAAACGCGCCGCCTGTCAGGAAATAATACGCCGTTACTATAATGCCCTTTGTTCTCTAAGACAAGGTCTTGGCGCGCAGGCAGAGGTATCAAAAATTGAGCTTTTAATGAATCAGCTTGATATTTCTGTAGCCAACCGTCCTGTAGTTAAGGCAGCCCTTGACAAAGCAAATGCTACAGGGGCACCTGCTACCTCTATCCAGCTTCCCGACGGCAGAATTATCACAGGAAAGACCTCATCCCTATTAGGAGCTTCCTCTTCTATGCTTTTGAATGTTTTAAAAGAACTTGCAGGTATAGACGATGAAGTACAGCTTCTCTCTCCCAAAATCATTGAGCCTATTCAGAAAATGAAAACCGAGGTTCTCGGAAATCACAATCCGCGACTTCATATAGACGAGGTTTTGATAGCTCTCTCAATTTGTGCAGCTACCGATGAGCGAGCAAAAACAGCTCTCGACCAGGTACCGAAATTAAGCGGACTTGAAGCTCATTCAAGTGTAATTTTGGCTCGTATTGATGAGCAAACCTTTAAAAAGCTCGGCGTAAATCTCACTATGGAGCCAAAATATCAAACAAAAAAGCTTTATCATAATTAAACAGAATATATTTTTTGAAAGGAGGAGCCGACTTGGCAATATTTTTTGAAGAGGCAATTAAAAAAGATATTTCGCTCAAAAAACTTGCAAGCACATATCTTTTGTTCGGCGAAGATTCTTTTCTTAAAAAAACATATTGCGACAAACTCATAGATTTAGCCTATGACGGCGACCCCTTTTTTAATCTTCAAAAATTTGAAAGCGACTGTGACCTACAGGATGTTTATAATGCTGTAGAGCAGCTTCCTATGATGGCAGACAGCAAATGTGTATGCATTACCGATTATGATTTTGAGCACGCAAAAAGCTCGGATTTTGAGCGTTTATGCGAAATTATCGAAAGCAGTCACGACGAATGTGTTTTGATTTTACGCTTTGACTTTATAGAGGTTGACGCAAAACGCAGTGCAAAGGCGAAAAAGCTTATAGGCTCGGTTGAAAAATCGGGCGGAAAGCCTGTTCGTCTTGACCACAAAAAATCTCAGGAGCTTACAAAGGTTGTTTGTGATGCCGCTACAAAGCGCGGTGCAAAAATGGATACTGCTACCGCAAGATACTTAATAGAAGTCTGCGGAAACGACCTTAGCATACTAAAAAATGAAATAGAAACACTAGCCCTCTTTGTAAAGGGCGGAGAAATCACTAAATCAGATATTGATAATGTATCTGTAAAATCAATAGACGAATCAATTTTTGACCTTGCAAAGAATATTTTTAGTGCGAACACCTCTTCGTCTTTTGATATGCTTGATTCTCTATTTTTTATGAGGGTTGAGCCTGTTGTTATCCTCTATGCCCTCTCCTCCGCATTTTTAGATTTATACAGGGTTTTTGCGGCAAAAAAGAGCGGTAAATCTATTCAGTATGTTGCTGATACCTTTGGCTACGGCAACAGAAGTTTTACTTTAGATAAATATCCGCCCCTTTTAAGTCGGGTTGATGCAGATAAATTTTATCTTTGCTTTGAGGCGTTAAGAAATGCCGATAAAGCTCTTAAGAGTACAGGTGCCGAGGCGCGCGCCGTTCTTGAACAACTTATCGTAAAACTCATTTATATAATTGTAAAGGGTGAAAGCATTGATAAAAATTCGATGTCCGATTATCGTTGAGGGAAAGTACGATAAAATAACCCTCTCTAATATCGTTGACACTCTTATAATTACCACTAATGGCTTTTCAATCTTTAAAAATAAAGAAAAGAGAGACCTTATCAGAGCTCTCGCAAAAAAACACGGCGTTATCGTACTTACCGACAGCGATTCGGCAGGCAGAATGATACGCTCTCATATAAAACAAATTTGTCCTGACGGAAAAATTATAAATGTTTATATCCCGAAAATAAAGGGCAAGGAAAAAAGAAAATCGGTTGCTGGTAGTGAGGGCCTTTTAGGCGTTGAGGGAATGACTACCGATACAATAATCGACGCTCTTCGTAAAAGCGGTGTGACCTCGGAAAATATAGTCCAAAGAACCGAAAAATTATCCAAAACCGATTTATATTTACTAGGTTTAAATGGAAAAGAGAACAGTAGCCATTTAAGAGATGCGGTCTGCCATTTTTTTGATATACCAACAGGTTTTACTGCAAATGCTTTTTTAGATGTTGTAAACACTCTATTTGAGCGTCAAGAATTTATAGAAGGAGTGAAAAAATGTCTGCAAGAAACGGACAAAAGTTAAAGCTTCTATACATAATAGATATACTCAGAAAATACTCTGATGAAGAAAATCCGATTTCTGCGGTAAAGCTTTGCGAAATGCTTGCAGAGCTAGGCATCAGCGCCGAAAGAAAAGCGATATATAACGATATTGACAACCTTACTTTCTACGGATACGATATTGTGCACACCCGAGTTCCCAAAAACGGATACTTTTTAGCTTCTCGAGAGTTTGAATTGCCCGAAATTTATCTGCTTAGTGACGCTATCCGTTCAGCACCCTTTATAAGCCCTAAAAAATCGCGTGAGCTTATTTCAAAGCTTGATAATATGTTAAGCCTAAATCAGCAGAAAAAGCGTGAAAAAGGAATTTATATTAACGAAAATGCAAAGTCCTTAAACGAAGAAATTTACTATAATATTGACACTATAAGCTCGGCTATAGAAAACCGTCTTAAAATCACTTTTAAGCACGGCAAAAAAAGTCTCAATGAAAACAGAGAGATTGTTACAACATATAAGGATATGACGGTTAGCCCCTATGCTCTTTGTTGGCAGGACGATTATTATTACCTTATAGGCAACTACAGTAAATACGATAATCTTATTCACCTTCGCCTTGACAGAATGAAAAAAGTATCGGTTACAGATGAGAATATCCGTCCCTTTAGCGAAGTTAGTGAATACACAGAGTTTTTTGACACACACGACTATACAAACAAAATTTTTGGTATGTTTGGCGGAGACTTACAAAAAATCGAGCTTACCTGCAGTAAGGATATCTTAGAACAGGTAGTTGACAAGTTTTCCGATAAAATTTTCATTAAAAATCTTACCGACACACACTTTAGTTTTTCGGCGGATGTTGCAATAAGCGAAGCGCTTGTTACATGGATATCAAATTATGCTGATAAAATAACGGTAAAATCACCGCAGACACTTATTGATATGATAACAGCGCGTGCTGAAAGTATAATAAAAAACTATAATCATTAAAATAACAAAAAGTTAGATAACCTTTTAGTGTTATCTAACTTTTTATTTTCTTAAACTTACAAAATACCGTACTTTATCGAAAAGCTCATCGTTTATAGCACCACTCTCCATCTGCCACTTCCAGTTTCCGCTGAGTGTCCCAGGTGTGTTCATTCGGGCGGTTTCGTCAAGACCGAGCCAATCCTGCATAGGAATAATTACCGTATCGGCTCTTGAACGAACCGCAAGCCAGAGCATTTTGTCTGCAGGGTCACTCATACCGCTTTGTTGAGTAAGCTTTGCAAAGAGCTTTCTTTCGTGTATGGTGGCATTTTCAAACCAACCCTTTGAGGTGTTGTTATCGTGGGTTCCTGTATAACAAACACAGTTTTTATCAAAATTCCTTGGAAGAAACTTGTTTTGAATACCGCTTGTAAAGGCAAATTGCAAAACCTTCATATTAGGAAAGCCTGTACTTTGAACGAGCTCCTCAACTTCCGGTGTCTCCCCTCCCAAATCCTCGGCTATTATCTGAATTTTGCCGAGCTTTGAGCGCATTATATTCCAAAAAGCCATCCCTACTCCCTTTTCCCAATTGCCGCCGCGAGCATTCTTAGCACCAAAAGGGATTGCATAGTAGTCGGCAAAGGCTCTGAAGTGGTCTATTCTTATAACATCATAAAGCTTTAAGCTGTGTTCAAGTCTTCTGCGCCACCAAACGAAATTTGTGCGCCGTTGGTATTCCCAATCATATATAGGATTGCCCCAAAGCTGCCCGTCCCTTGAAAAGATATCGGGCGGCACACCCGCAACACAGACAGGGGTTAAATCTCTGCCAACCTTGAAATTATCGGGAGATTTCCAGACATCTGCGCTATCAAGAGAAACATAAATGGGTAAATCGCCTATTATTTTTATGCTCTTTTTAGCAGCATATTGCTTGAGTGCAAAATACTGCGTATAAAAAAGATATTGGAGTATCTTTTGCTCTTCTATTTTCTCAAAATATGCCGCCTTAAAATTTTCTAAAGCCATAGGCATTCTGTATTTAAGTGCCTCTTCAAAATCGCTCAGTTTTTCGCTGCCCGATATCTCTGCTATTGCAGAAAAGAGGGCAAAATCTTCGAGCCAATATTCATTTTGCTTTAAAAATCTCAAATAATCGTGCCGCTTTTTATTAAGGCGTTCTGCCGCCTTTTTTAAAAGCGGTATTTTAATTTTCCTTTGTGCATCAAAATCTACAAAGCTGCTCTTTTGCGGTGCGGGCAGTTCTTCGGGAAGTAGCAGTCCCTCTTTTACAAGAAGCTCTAAATCTATAAGCAAAATTTCTCCCGCAAAGCAGGAGCTTGATTTATAGGGCGAATTCCCCTCTCCAATGGGACACAGAGGAAGTATCTGCCAATATCTTTGTCCTGTATTATAGAGAAAATCCACAAAATCATAGGCTTCCTTACCAAAACTGCCTATTCCGTATTTTGAGGGCAGAGATGTTATATGCATCAGGGTTCCGCAGTCAGAAGTCTCTCTTTTATCCTTTAACCGCACCGGCTGCCACTCCTTTTATGATGTATTTTTGGCAGAAAAGATAAAAGACCACTACCGGCAAAATCGCCAGAACAAGCATAGCCATCATAGCACCCATATCAACAGAACCGTAACCGCCTTTTAAATACTGTATTGCTATCGGAATTGTTTTATATTCGCTGCCTATTACAAGATAAGGAAGCAGATAATCGTTCCAAATCCACATAGCGTTTAGAACGGCAACTGTTATGGCAGTTGGACGAAGAATTTTAAAGACTATCTTCCAAAAAAGTTGAAAAGGGTTACAACCGTCTATTACCGCCGCCTCTTCAACAGCCCGAGGCACTGATTTTACAAAGCCTACAAACAAAAATACAGACAGTCCCGAACCGAAGCCGAGATATAATACTACTATTCCAAGCGGATTATCAAGTCCTAAAACATTTGCAATTTTAGACATTGTAAACATAACCATCTGAAAAGGCACAATCATTGAAAACACAAATAAATAATATATGAAATTTGCAAACCGACTTTTGCTTCTAACAATATACCAGGCTGTCATTGAGGTAAAAACAACTATTGTGATAACCGAAAGGGTTGTGATAAAAAGAGACCAGAAAAAAGCCATCGGGAAGCCCGTGTCTCTTATACCGCTTGTATAGTTTTCAATACCTACGAAGGTATCTGTTGTGGGCGGCAAAAACGGGGTCTGATTTATAGAAAACTTAGATTTAAAGGAATTTATGAAAACAACCGCTATCGGCACTAAAAAAACGATTACAAGAAGTATTAAAAGAAGAGTAAGAGCATAGTTGCCTGTCTTTTTTGTGCTTATCATCCCTCTTCCTCCCTACTTCTTGTAATATAAAGCTGTAATAGTGCTATCAGCGCTACAATTATTGAAAATATTACCGCTTTTGCCTGTCCTAAACCCTCGTTTCCAACCCTGCCGTAAAAGGTATTATAAATATCAAGCGCTAACATTCGGGTTTTATTTGCAGGGGCACCCGCTGTTAAGGCAAGATTTTGGTCAAAGAGCTTAAAAGAATTTGTTAGTGTTAAAAAAAGGCAAATGGTAAATGACGGCATAACCGATGGCAGAATAATATTTTTTAAAATTCCAAATCTTGAGGCTCCGTCTACAGAAGCTGCCTCTATCAGCTCATCGGGGATATTCTGTATCCCCGCAATATAAATTACCATCATATAGCCTATCATTTGCCAGTTCATAATAATTACAAGACCGAAAAAGCCAAACTCTGCTTTAGAGGTTATTGAATATCCGTAATTATATAAAATTCCGTTTATTAAAACCTGCCAGATATATCCGAGAACTATTCCGCCGATTAGATTCGGCATAAAAAATACTGTTCTGAAAATATTTGTTCCTCTAAGTCCTCTTGTAAGTGCTAAAGCAAGTAAAAAAGCAAAGAAATTAACACTTACCACCGAAACTACTGTAAAAGCCGCGGTAAATCTTAACGAATTTAAAAAATCCTTATTTTCCGTCACTAAACGAACATAGTTGGAAAATCCCACAAACTCGGCATCTGTTACGGAACGAAAATCGCAAAAAGACAAATAAAGTCCCATAAGAAAGGGTATTAAGAAGGCTATCAGGAAGGTAATAATAGTTGGAACCATAAAAATTACAAACCATTTTCTTATACTTCGCTCCATTTAGCCTCTCTCGCTTTTCCAATTATCCTTAATTACCGAATATACCTCTTCCCACTTTTTATCTCCCTGAACATAATCGAGCAGTGCGCTTCCTACATCGGATTTATAAATATCGCTAGGGAAAGAAGCGAAAACCCAAGGAATTGCAGTTATATTTCCGTCATTCATATAGCGTATAACTTCTTTCGCAAGAGGGTCACTCGGCTGTTCGTCTTTACCGAAGGTATTAAACGGGGTTATGAAGTCAAGCTTGTTTACTACATAATCTTTTCCCATTTCGCTTGAAAAGAGCCAATCAAGAAAATCGAGTGATGCTTTCTGACTTTCCTCTGATGCATTTTTATTGATAGCAAGATAGTTTTCGGTACCAATGCAAAGTCCCTGTTTTTCTTCACCCTCTACACCTATATAAATAGGTAAAAACTTAATATCTGCTTCCTTTACCTTGTTACCTGACACATCACGAATCTGTGACCACGCCCAGTTTCCGTTTTGCACCATAGCAACCTTACCTAAAGCGAATTCCGCCATAGAATCTGCGACTGATTTTGAGCCTAAAAGTGTCTTTTTAGAAATTGAATTTTCGGTGTAAAGGTCAAAAATATTGCGGAAATTATTAGCGTATTTAAATGCAATTTCCTTTAAATTAAGACCTGCAATTGTAGGGTCGGTATGATCTTTGTTTTCTTTGAATTCATAATACAAAGGTACATTTAAAAGATGGGTCTGCCAACGCCAATCCTCGCCTGATGCGAGTGAGGTTGAGGCAAAAACGCCCTCAATTCCCAGTACCTTTTTGTTTTTGGTCATATCCTCAACAACGGCTTTAAAGGTATCAAAATTTGTAATTTCGCTAACCTTATTTATTTTGGTCTTTTTGTTTTGCAATTTTAAATATTTTTGCATAATTGCATCATTATAAATAATGCCGTACCCCTCTACTACATAAGGAATACCGTAAACACCGTCGCCATCTTTAATAGCGAGTGTTTTATCGCTTAAATACGAATATAGCTTACTATCCTTAATATCAAGACAGTAATCCTTCCAGGAATTATATCCGATAGGTCCGTTCACCTGAAAAATTGTAGGGGCATCCTTTTTTGCAATTTCGGATTTTAAGGTCTGCTCATAAGCGTTTGCCGCCGCAGTTACAACCTTTACCCTTACCCCTGTTTCCTTTTCATAAGCCTTTGCAATTTCCTCATAGGTCTTTGCAGATTCGGGCTTGAAATTTAAAAAATATACAGAACCTGAGTT
>JAQXZE010000063.1 GCA_029227055.1 Oscillospiraceae bacterium
TATTTGCCTTTAGCTAAAACATATTTTATTGCTCTGCAACATTCGTCACGGGTTATATCAACATCAGAATCATTC
Source organism: Oscillospiraceae bacterium (assembly GCA_029227055.1). Lineage (GTDB taxonomy): Bacteria > Bacillota > Clostridia > Oscillospirales > Acutalibacteraceae > UBA737. The sequence goes on from JAQXZE010000063.1 coordinate 76, forward strand.
AAAACTTCGTCAAATAAGAGATATAAAACAGTATCTTCCAACGCTTCAACATAGGCCGTTAAAAAACCTGTTAAATTAACGCCAAAGTCATATATGCTATATTCTTCGGAAATAAGCTGACTCTTAAAAGTTCCATCAGGAATAAATTTGTATTGCTGGACCTCACGTGAAATATGCCACTCTAATTCGTCAGGCAAAAACCCTTGTAATTTATCACAGATTCCTGTATAAGAACGGGTATCTATATATTCGGGATTGCTTTTAACAACAGCCTTGCCGGAAAAAAGATTGTCCGCCTTAAACAAATCATATTGAGGGTACCGAGTACCCCTGCCTATTATTTTTCTCTCAGGCAGAATTTCCCATTCGTCATCTAATTCTACCGTTTTATCAACACGATATTTATAGGAATCTTCATTTAAAATATATCCCTCAACAAACGGGCGTTGAAAACTAAAACGCTGTAGTTTCCTAACTAAAGTTTTATCTGTTCCAACATCAAAGCCTTCCTCGCCGGTAAAAGCAGAAATTTCACCGTTTGAGACTATTTCAGCCTGTAAAAACGGATTTTGCTTAATCAGGCAAAAGCTGTTCACCTGAAATGAGTGAACCTCAATCGTTATTATACAGTCTTTAACACCTGCAAATCGACTTAAATCTATTATGTCCATACGAAAATGGTCTCTGCCGGCTCGTGACGGGCCGTAAGCTACAAATCCACCGTTAACAAAAAGACTGTAAACACAGGAGGTGGCAATTCGCAGTTTTGAATCTTTCGAAAGATTTAAAACCGTTCTAAAAATGGCACGCACATTCATTTCGCCGTTATCGCTTTTAATCCATATCGGCTTTGCCGCTTGAAACTCCACTTTCAACGAACCGCCCTCCCTGTTAAAGATAAATATAAACTTAGCCTTTTAAACCGCTATAATCAAATCCATAGGTAAAAGCTTTTTGGAATACTGCATAAATAATAAGTGTCGGGATAGAAATCATAAATCCAAGCGCCAATGTTACCGAGTAATCGGGAGCAGCGCCCGAGCCGTTAAGCAATATATTCATTACAAGCGCTACGGTATACTTGCTTTGGTCACGCAAAACCATCATCGGCCAGAAATAATCGTTCCATACCCCTGCAAAAATCGTTATTGCCTGAAATCCAATAATTGCCGCACCTGACGGAATAATAAATTTTAAGAATATCTGCATTTCCCCTGCCCCATCAAGACGCGCAGCTTCAATTATTGAATCCGGGAAAGCATCAAATGTGCCCTTAAAGAGCAGCATTGCACCGAAGGATGCCGCGGCGGGTAAAATAATTGCCCAAAATGAGTCAGCCAGACCCAAGTTCTGAACCACCTGATATTTTGGTATAAGTGTAACCGTTCCAGGTACCATTCCCGACATCAAAATAATTATCATAACCTTATTTTTTACCGATCTCGGAAGCAATTTTGAAACGGAATAGGCCGCAAGCGTAGATACACTTACTAAGACGAAAAACTCCATAACAGCAATAAACAAAGAATTTAAAATAGGCTGTATAAGACCGTTTTCCAGACCTAAATCACGCGGATAATCCCAAGCTATTTTATAATTGTCGAAAAAATTAGCGGGAGATTTTGTATATGTACAGGATTTAACTGAACCCGTAATAAATTCGTCATTAGAAAAGAGTTCAGACATTTTTTCGGTATATTCATTTGACAGTTGCTTTTTAGGAAGCTTTACCTCTTCTTTATCAAAAGTAATACAATCCTGCTCTGTAATTCTCGGGATTGCCGATAGAATATCCTTCTGTGAAAGAATACTCTTTGTCCACAACTGTTTACGGTTGATAACATAATCTGCTTTTGAAATATATGCAGATTGTACAGCTTTTCCGTCTACCCTTGCAATAACCTTTGCCTTACCGATTTGAGCCCCTGTAACGCCAAACATTCTCCACAATATTAAATTTGCGTCTTTATGTAGAGTTTCCTCTGAGGGTTCTTCATCATAATCTACATATACGGTATATTCTAAAGGAAATGAAACATTAAATTGCGGTGGGTCGGCATACTGTACACTCGCATCTTTAAAGGAAGAAACTACCATCCAGTAGATAGGAAAAAACAGTAATGCTATCCACATAACAGTAAGTATTGTAGCAATACCCTTAAAAATTTTGTCTGAGAAAGAAAGTTTTATCTTATTTTTTGTCAATTTGGACATAGACTAATCTTCCTTTCTGCTAACAAAATAATTTACAAGCGATGTTATTATAACGGTACAGACCAAAATAACTACCGCCATTGCCATTGCAACACCAAAATTCTGCTCTTTAAATGCTTTAGTATATGCACCTAACACGAGTGTAGTAGAGGAATATCCCGGTCCGCCCTGTGTCATCATATAAACATCTTCAAAGGCAAGTAAGCTACCGGTGAGACTAAGCAAAAGCTGAATCTGAACCATACCTTTAATACCCGGCAAAATTATATGTTTGAGTATCTGCAAGGAATTTGCTCCGTCTATTCTAGCGGCTTCAAAATGCTCTGAAGAAATATTATTCATGGTTACAAGATACAGAACTACTGCCATACCTCCGCCAAGAATACCGGGAAAACGCAAGCAGAATTTAACCGTTCTTTCATCATATAACCATTCAAATTTACCAAGTCCTATTGCTTCGGTTATGAAGTTTGCAATACCGCCTTCCGGTTCCCAAACATATTTCCAAACCGAAAGACCGGCAAGTGCTGTAATACCTGTTGGGAAAATATATAAATAACGGAAAAATCCCCTACTCTTTGTAAGTTGGAAAAGCATTAATGCCTGAAGAATTGGCACAAAAAACGCAAAGAGCATATTAAAAGCATATAAAACAACTGTATTCTTGAAATATGTATAAAACAAAGAGGAACTAAAAACCGCTTTATAATTATCAAGACCCACAAATGTTCCGGGTAAATCGGTTATTCTATATTGAAAAAACGACTGAATAATACATTGAATTATGGGGAAATACTGGAAAATTGCGAGAACCAAAAAAATAGGAATTAAAAACACTATTCCCCATATACAGCGTTTACCCGCTTGAGTTGTAAACCAACTTAAGCCAGTTTTTTTAAGACCTTTTCCCATTTTTAATACCTCCACGTAAATCCAGTTAAAATATCTTTTTATTTTTTCTTGTTATAAGTGTTTAACCATTCCTTAATAGCAGTTTTCTCAGACGCAGCTAAACCGTCTGATATTTTACCGCTGCCTGTGATAATAGAAGGAAGGTCGGCAGAAATATAGGTAGAAAATCCTGTAGAGTCTAAGGAAATATCCTCAGCAGTTTTTATTGCTGTCTTAATTACTTCAATCCACTGTTGCGGGAAGTCAGTTAAAGAAGACCACCAATCAATACCCTCAACACAGGGAATTGTAAACTGAGAAACACCGTTATTCTTACAGAACTCATAATATCCTTTATAATATTCTTCGGAATGCATAAATTCTACATATTTAATTGCAGCTTTTGCTTCTTCGTCTGTAAGAGAAGCATTAAATACTATAGATGATACATACATTACATTTGTATATTCGCCGCTCGGTCCCTTAGGGAACATGCTAAGGGTAATCTGATTCGGCTCAATACCTGAATCAACAAAGCGAGAAAGCCATGTAGGATACATTGTAAAGCTTGCTACCTGCTTATTGTAAATTGATGAGAACATACTGTCTATATCTGTATATCCGATATTTGAGTTTGTAAGCTTCTCTTTATAGAGCTTTTGAAGGAATTCAATAGCTTCTACTACCTTGCTATCGGTATAATTAAGTTTAATTGTTCCGTCGGTATTCTGCAAAGCAATTCTTCCGCCATTAGAAAGAATCCAGTTATTAGGCCAAAGGAAGAACTCAGAAGCAAAAAGAGATGCACCCTTATGGGCAGATGTATTCATCTTCTTTACTGATTTATAATATTCGTCCCAGGTTTTAACACTGAAGGTTGCGGGATTATACCCTGCCTCAGACAAAGCCGAATTATAAAAACCTAACAGCGGCACCTCTGCAGCAGCAGGGTAACCGATTATCTTGCCGTCACTGTACTTACAAGCCTCGATAGAAAGCTTAGTGTTTTTGTTAAATGTTTCACTGTCTTTTACCAAATCTGTAATATCACGGATAAGACCCATGTTATACAAATCCTTCATGTATATAGTAGAAGAAACATTTATAAATGCCGGAGCGTCATTTGAAATGAGCACAGCAGAAAGGTTTTGAACATCGTTAGTGTCTGAGCTTGTAGTAGGAAGAATGTGTTTAACCTCAATTTCGTCACCGTAAAGACGGTTAAATTCCTCCTGCTTTTGCTGCAGATACGCATTGGAGCCTAAAGAATTTAAAACTAAGTCCGGAACAGTTATTGTAACCTTTCCACCTTTGGATTTTGAGCCACAACCAACCATACAAGTAGCTATGATAGCCACACTTAGCAACAAGCTTATAACTTTAATATATTTTTTCATAAAAACACCCTCCGTTTTTATTTTTTATTATGTTTTCTATTTAAAATCAGAATGAATACGCCGCCTACTACCACAAAAGCAAGTAAACCTATCAAGATAATTTGAATTATATTTATGCCGTCTTCGGTTTCTGCAAACTTCTCACCTGAAACTGTCTGTGCAGCCACGCTCTTATTATCGCGGAAGGACTTATCATCAATATGAACCGAATCCACAATTTCAGTCTCGGTTTCTACCGGAGAAACAAATCCGCTTAATGTAACCTTGCCGGAGCCGCCCGAAACATAATTATATTTAATGTACGGGTTAAAATAAGTAACATCGGCTGAATTGTTTGCATTTGCATCAACTATAAAATACAGTTTTTCACCCTGTGTTATCTTTGCTGTAATCGTGTTATTAAATATGTACTTATCGGCAATGTTATTATTTGCAGATACATTATCACTTTTAAACAACTGCTTTTGACCCTTCAACACAGTAAATGAAATGCCGTCATAATCCTGATCGCTACCGTTGTTCGGACAGAATACAGCGCCATTGGCAAGTGAAATTGATACTTCTCCCGAATATGGAGCTGTAAATACTAATGCCGCAGCATTCCCGCCTATACCCGGATGTAGCATAAGAGCAGGTTTTCCTGTTACTGCATCGGAATCGGCTGTGCGTACTAATCCATCGCTTGTGTTACCGAATTCCTTACTATCCTCTGAATAGGAAAGCAGTGTATATTTATAAGTGTTCGTAACGCCGTCAAAATTACGGTTTGTGTAATTCCAAATGCCTGCACCGTTAGTTGTTTTAAAGTCGCTATGTGCATTATAGGTTGGAGTAGCAGTTAATACGGGCTCTGCCGGATTTAGTACCGCCTTTGCTCCCGACGGATCGGTTGCAACAATATATACATAATAGCGTCTTCCTATTTTAAGACCTTTACAGTTAACACTAAGCTTTGTACCGCTGTACACCTTTCCGGTGTTGGGTTTTGTTTTAATTGGTGATTCGCTTATATAAGCATCATACTTAATGTCACCGTCTAATGGTGAAAAGGCATTTGACCAATTAAGCTTAAAGGAAGTTTCCTTTACATCGGTTACCATAACCTTAGCGCCCGGCATAAAGTCAAACTTGTCACTTCCCTTTTCAACGTATGTATACTCAACACGCGGATCAAAGAAGGTCATATCACTAGCGGCAGCTGTATTGCAGTTGACCTTGAAATATAGAACATCTCCACGCTTCACAGTTGTTGAGATTCCCGTTGCAAAACAACGATCGCTTTGATTGTTAAGTGCACTTACAGCCTTTTTGCTATAAATGATATCTTTGTTTTTTAACACGGTAAAGTTTATACCGTCATAATTTACTGCCTGACCGTTTATCGGCACAAACACACCGCCATTAGCAGAATCAAAGGTGATTTTGCCACTGTACGGAGCAATAAAGGCAACGATTAAATCATATCTAAGATCAGGATGTACACAAAGTGCAGTTCTACCTGTAACAAGATCGCTTTCCGCCTTATTAAGTAAAATTGAAGGAGCAATACCTCCCGCTTCAAACTGAGCTGTAGCGTCGTTCCAATAAAGTTCAATACGCTCATCCGTATTTGAATTATCTGCATAGTAGCGCCACGGAGAGTTTATCGGTTGCTCTTTTGTGGCATAGTCCTTACTTGCCACAAATTCATAGGTATTACCAATGGTTGAAATTGGTTTTGAATTAATGATAGATGCAGTTTTTTCACCGTCAAAGACAGTTGCTGCAACATAATAATTTGTATAAGGAGTTAACTTGTCCAGAGAGTAGGATGTTTTTGCCCCTAAATCAATACCGCCCTCATCGGGTATTTGTGTAATAGGTTTATCCGAAACATACAGTTTATAACTGTAACTGCCTGTTCCGCCATACACACTCGGAAGATTTGCAGTGAAAGAACTGTCGGTTATTAAACTACCCTCAATTAATTTGCCCTCTTCAAAATGAAGATCTAAAGCACCTTCGGCAACCGAAGTGTATATAATCTCAGGGTTTAAGAATGTAGGATCATTCCCGACAACCTTGTTTGCATCCACAGCGAAAATTAACTTATCCCCTGCTTTTACCGAGATTGTTTTCTCCTCATCAAAAACACGGCCAACATACATTGATCCTACGCTGCTCGGATGACAGTTTTTAGAATTTACCGCATCAAACCCAATGAGCTCTTTATCGTTTTGAGAAAGCTTAAAGTTTATGCCATCAAAACCGTCAGATTCACCGCTATACGGAACAAAGATTCCGCCGTTTACAAGTGAAAGATTAATTGTACCGGTATAAGGTGCGGTGAATATTATTGCAAGAGAGTTACTAAATGCCGGTGTAAGACAAAGTGCCGGCTTACCTGTAACAAGGTCAGAAGTCACCGACGTAATTGAACCTACAGAAGCAGAATCGCCCCACATTCCGTTTGTCCAAGCTAAATCTTTAAAATCGGTTGTTCCTGCCTTTGCATAACGGTAACTCCAAGGTGATTTCATAACTTCCTTTGAATAATCGTCGTTAGCGTTAAAGACGAACATTTTTCCGATTGTATTTACAGGCTCTTCATTATAAAGCAAAGCCTTAGAAAGACCGTCGCTTGCCACTACTGCAACATAGTATGAAGTTCCGTTTTTAAGTCCTGTAAAGGTATAGGAACGGACTGCTCCAACTTCTATACCACCGCTCTCCGGTATACCTGTTATCGGAGTTTCGGAAAGATATACGGTATATGTGTAATCGGCAACACCACCTCTTGCAGACGGCCACGATATATCAAAGCTATCTTTATAAAGATTTGAAGACTCGATTTTGTCCTCATCCAAAAATCTTAACAGAGAATTGTCTGTATCGGTTATATTTGTATACTTAAAATACGGATTTAAGTATGTACTATCCTTTGTTGTGTTGTTGTTTGCGTTAACAACAAAATAGAAGATGTCACCAGCCTTTACAGTAAAGGTTTTCTTGTCGTCAAAGACACGGTGACCTTCATAATTGTTAGCGCTGTTTACATGCGAACTGAAATTTAATGTATCATTATGATATAAGCTGAAATTGATGCCGTCATATCCGCTCTCCGGTGCAACAATGCTACCATTAGCCATAGAAAGCTCTAAAGTGCCACTATAAGGTGCAACAAAAGCAAGGGCCGCATCAACACCTAAACCCGAATGAAGCGTAAGTGCAGGCTTTCCGGTTACAGGATCGTTTGCCTTAGCTATAGAACCGTTACCGAGAGGTCCCCAGCTTCCGCTCGAATTTAGCACAAGCGGAGTATAAACTCCGGTAGTAATATTGCGATTATAATATTTCCAACGACCGCCGTTTTGGGTTGTAAAATCGTCGGCCGCATTGTATTCTTCTTTTACTTTATCATCAACTATGTCAACATAGGTTATTTGCGGATTAAAATAGGTAAATGCTCTTCCGTTGCTAGCATTACGGCCTACCACAAAACGAATAGCATCGCCTGCCTTTACAGTAACCGCCTGTGCGTCGTCAAAAAAAGGATTGTTTTTGCCGTAAGTGCTATCTAGATTTGAAATCGACTTCACATTGTTTTCATTGTGAAGCATTTTAAAATTAACAAGACCGATGCTGTTTCTTGTAGCGAAAACACCACCGTTAGCCATTTCGACCTTTATCGTGCCCGAATATGGCGCTATGAAATTCAAAACAAGTTCTTTATTTATATCCCCGCTTGAAGGATTGAAATATAATGCAGGATTTCCGGTTACATTATCGGTTTTTACTGTGGTAATGGTACCGATTGCGGTGTCGCCCCAATTGCTACCGGACACAGTAAGATCCGTGTATAAATATCCCGAATTACCGGCAGTTCTGTATTGAAAATTCCAAACACTATCAGATGCATCCGACAAAGAGAATTCCGAATATGCATTGTAAATATGCTTTGGGGATTCTCCTGCTATTGCATTCAATGATGTAAAGGACGATAAAATTACTCCAATTGAAGCAACGGCAGAAATAGCTGCCAATGAAATTTTCTTTAGTTTCATATAAAAACCTCCCGAAATTCGAGGAATAAAACGGTAAATTTAACATGCCTTCCGTTATGGCATGGGTGGCGCAGCGGGAAAATACCCGCTACGCCGAAATTTAAATATTATGCTATATTAAATACTCCGAGAATATACTTGCGCATGATAATAACGTCGCTTGATTCTACACGTCCGTCGCCGTCAAAGTCGGCATCACCGGCAAGAACTACATTGCTATCCACCATATGCTTTTTAAGACGAATAAAGTCAAGTATGTCGATATTATCATCTTCATTTAGGCTGGTGGGTGTTACTACATACTCTATTATAGGTCTGATTGTGGTAGAGTCAGCCATATTTGAATCATGCTTGCTAACACAGAAATAAATGCTTTCATCAGCCGCAACATTAACAAAAACATCCTGCAATGCTTTATTATTATCAGCGGGTGTTAATGTGATAGGATCGGTTATAAGTTCATTCTTACCGTTGAGGATAGAGATAACTACACCGTCTGCAGAGCTTGGAGCAACAGATAAAAGATCTTCCATCTTTATGCGTATTCTTCCTGCCTTAGGTGCCTTAAACACAATAGCGGGAGTCTCAGAGTTTGCAGGATGTACGCCACCTGCATGAATCAGACCGCCAAGTCCGTAAACCCAATAGTTCTGATTTGCATCGAAGGTCATATCTGTCCATTCGCCAGTATAATACTTATACTGCCATACACCCATAGTTGAGCCGAAGGCTTCAGAGAACTTATAAGTATCAGTTACAATACCCTCGCCGTTTATATTATAATAACCAACTCGTTTATCAACGGTATACTCACTCGAATTATATCCGCCAAGATTTTCTATTACTGACTCTGAAAGTGCACTATCAGCCAAGAATCCATCAAGGAATCCTTCGGTGTTACCCTCAATAGTGTTATTTGCTGTTTCAGGGCTGCTTTGATACATTGAAACAAATTCATAGTCAGCGTTTTCATTGCAATAAATATTATTGGAAATAACAGAATTGATAAGTGAATGTACACTTGCATTTGCTAATACACGAATATCAGTAATGGGATCAGCACTGTCTCCGGTAGCTGCGGTAGCGTTATCTTCAAACGCACAGTTTTTAACGGTAATATTTTTGTTCTCCATTCCAGAAGTTGAATTGTTACTATCATAGAAGAAGAGACCTGCGCCTGTGTTATTATGAATCCAGCAGTTTTCTACTAAAATATTATCACAATTCCACTCGAAATCAATACCAACGCCGTCATACGCAACGCCTGCACGCTGCTGTGTTGCAATTTCTGTATTGATTATTGCGTAATCCTTAGTGCTTATCATAATACCGGCAGTACCGGGTGCATAATAATCTGCAGCACCACAACCGGTTATCGTACAGCCGTCTATATATCCGCCTTCAACATCCGCAATAATTGTACCATAGTAATCGTTATCATACATCTCACAGTTTGTAATGTAAAGACCACTTACAGAGATAGAATTACCTTCATTGGTATTGTACGGATAAGCAGCACTCGAATACAAAGTACCGCAACGGTTAGTTGTACAGCCGTCAATATAAAGACCGATAAGAGCAGGGTCTTTTATAGCAATACTGCTATTAGTTAAAGTAACAGTAACCGCACCTGCTACATAATAGCGGTCCAAAACATCTTTTGCGCGACCGTCTACCTGATGGAAACCTGTTAAATCATCAAACTGACAATTTGCTATCTTAACATATTCGTTATTAAAGGAATTGTCGTAATGTAAATCAATTCCGACACCTGAACCTGTAATAGTTAAGTTTTGAATTTCAAGACCTTCAGCGTTGTTTACCAAAACTACCGGAACAGCAAGTTCACTTGCCGGAGTAGCGGGATCTTCAACAAGGCCGAGATTAATCTTCGGGTTTGCGCCCGAACCAAAGGATGTAATAACACAAGGTAACTCTCTAGTTGCGGATACGCCGTTAATTACTAACTGCTCATTCCACTCGTCACCTGCTTTAAGGTAAATGCGGTCACCTGATTTAAGATTTAATTCAGCAATCTTTGAAAGTGACTTCCAAGCAGCGCTCGGATTTGTACCGATATAAGCATCGTTACCTGCACTGTTACTGAAGTAGTAAGCATTACCTATAGCCTGCTCTTCTTCTGTAATTGAAGTGTATTTGATTACAGGATCCAAGTAAGTTGTACCGTCAGTACAACCGGAGTTACGACCTACTGCAAAACGAATCTTATCGCCTGCTTTAACTTCAAGTACCTGTGGCTCCTGGAACACCCAGTTTCCTGCCGCAAGTACAAGACTGTTATCAAGGTTGTTTTCCGTAACTATAGGTGTATCATTAAGCAGCATATTAAATCGAACGCCGCCGACACTGTTCCACGGAGCAAAAACGCCTCTGTTAGCCATAGAAACATTTACAATACCGCTATAAGGAGCAGTAAATGTTAAAACTGAATCGTTAGCTTCCTGGTCGGCAGCCATTTGGATTACAGGGCAGGTCATTGATGAAATATAGTCACCGGTAGCCAAAATCATTCGGCATCCGGCGCCGGTCCACCAGCCAGTGTTATCGTCATGTCCTATATTAGTGTAAACATATCCGCCGCCGTTGTTATAACGATATTGATATGACCAGAATCCGCTCGGATTATTTGTATTACTATATGCTTCGGTAGCTCTGAATGTATCCTTAACTATGCTTGTGTAAGAAACTTCAGGATTGCAAAGAACGCTTCCTTCATCAGGAACATTTCTTGAAACTGCAAAAGCAATAATATCTCCGCTCTTAACATTAAGAGTTACTGTATCATCAAAGAAACGGTTTGAAGCATTATAAGTTGCATCAAGATTATCAATAGATTTTAAAACATTATTGTTATGTATTAGTCTAAATCGAGCGTTTCCTATACTTTGATAAGGAGAGAACGCACCGCCGTTTGCTAAACGAACATTTACAGTACCGCTGTAAGGAGCAGTAAATGTAAGTGCAGCATAGTTTTCCTGCTGATCAGCAGCAAAAAGTATCATAGGATCAGTAGCAGTAGTTATCATATCACCTGTATGAATACCTATTCTTGCCATACCTCCATAATTAGCTGCAGTATCCCATTGATTAGAAACATTTAACACACTCAAAGGTGTAAAAGTGAAACTATCACCGTTATCGTGTGCGAACTGATAACCCCAAACACCGTTGGGATTATTTTGATAACTAAAGTCTTCAACTGCGTTGTAAGTTGTTTTGAAAGTTTCTGTATATTTGATTTCGGGATTAAAATATGTAGTTGGATTAGGATCAAAATTATTCTTACCTACTACAAAACGAATTACATCACCCTTTGCAACTACAAGAGAAGTAGGCTGTGCAAAGAGTTTATTGTGATTATATTCGGCGTCTAAATTGTTTATTTCTCTGATAACCATATCATTCTGCAATATGCTGAAACGAACAGCATCAGTAGACTGATGAGGTGCATATACAGCACCGGCTGTCATAGCTAAATTTATAATTCCGGAATACGGAGCTGTAAAGGCAACTACAAGATCGTCAACGTGTTGCTCGGGGGTAGTCAAAACAAAAAGCTCATTACTGTCAACCTGGTTTGTAGGACTTGTGCCTATGTAACCTACACCCGGAATTCTCCAAAGGTTAGTTTCAGTTTCAAACGGCAAATTAGTATATGTATACTCAGAGCCGTTATTATGGCGATACTGATAACTCCATACGCCGTTAGGATTTTGTTCTCTGCTAAAATCCTGTGCAGCGTTAAAGTAATACGCATCGTCACCGGATTCTGCAGAAACAAAGAAAACTGTTGAAAAACTGCCTACCAGCAGCAAAAGGGATAGAAGAATTGCTAAACATTTTCTTGCTGTTTTCATAATAGAATCTCCTTTTTATATTTTATATATTATGGTTCCCGAAACCATTAATGACTTATTAAGCATTGATACCTTTTAATGCTTTAAGTGTATCAAACTGAACAGGGTCGAAATTGCCGTAACGATCCATACGGACATCAAGCGTTACTACGCCCTGCTTATCTGTAGCCGCTTTTACAAACTCGTACAGATATTCCTTTGTAAAACGGCATCCCGGTTTACACCAACCGCCATACACACTGAAGCTTTCTTTATCATATCCGAGGTATGTAAAAATATGCCATTGCTTACCGCCGTCGATGAAGCGTTCAGTGGGTATTTCATCCAACCAACTGCGTTCTCCTGCCGCATAATCGTCAAGCGGAGAAAAGCTCTTCACACGCTCCACAATTGAAGCATTAAAAGAAATAATCGCATCAGGGTTACCCTTATGGATTGCATCGGCTAAAATTCCCCATTTTTCCTCATCATATGTAAGGCAAGGATGACAACCGTCAAGCCACCAACCCTTTACCATCTTTCCGTAGCGAACAGAAAGCTCTTCAAGGACACTCGCCCACTTCTTTACAAACTCAACTGTAACGGGTTGCTCATGTGTTGTATAACCGTACTTAACACCCGAATGATTGGGGTCATCCAGTGGACCGTCGTTAAAAGGACCGTCGCCTGTGAAGTACATCATCAAATCAATACCATATTCAGACAAAGCTTCATAAAGCTCCGGAACAATATCTCTATAAGGTGTTACAACGCCTCGCGGCATTCCCATTATTTGTTCATGCCTTTCACTCGGTACAGTTAAGTATCTATCCTGCTGCTGAACGGTAAAGCAAAAATATCCTGCTCCCACTTCATGAAGTTGAGCCGCTAACTTTTTTACATCCAGACAATCTATATGTTCACTCCAAGGCAACGGCTCTACACCGAAAGCCCTCGTATTCTGACCCCCAAGATAATGAACAAATACGCCCCATTTATCCTGCATAAACCAATCTGTTTTAGCCATTTTTCTTTCTCCTCTTTATAATTTTATAAAGCACAAATGCAATAACAATTATAAAACTCGGGATACAGCCTAACAAAATTTGAAGAATATTTAAAGTAAATTCATCTTCTTCTGTTTCTATAGGCTTAACATCTGTTCTTAAAGTAGGCTCTACATCATCTTCTTTTGTAACATTGCTCTTATAAGGTTCAACATATTTATAGTCCACATACTTAACATAGGGAGCTACTTTAGTTGAGTCACCCGAATTGCCTGCATTCATATAAAGGAAGAAATATATTACCTGACCTTTATAGGCATCTATCTCAATAGGCGCAAATTCCTGCGAGGGATTTTGGGGTGTAACAATATACTGTTCACCCAACAGCTGATTTTCGCTTACTACCGAAAAGATTACGCCGTCTGCCGAAGCAGCATTCACTTCAACAGGTATTTCAGAACCAATATGTACTGTTCCCGATTCAGGACATGTAAATGCCGCAACCGTATATCCGTTTATATGAGGATGCCATGAAACGCCTCCGCCGCCGATTCTTGCATAAGATGCAGCTTTACCTCCGGTCCATGTACCGTCCTGATAAATCATTTCGTGATAATTAACATTATCAAACCAATAATACTTCCAATCCCCCATTAAGTCCGAAAACATTCTCGAAAGACGGTAAACTCCGTCTTTTTCACTACCGGTGATAGAGGATGTTATCTGGGCAGTAGAACCGCCGCTACCGGACGGCGCCGCTGTAGGACGCTTACCGATATAAGCCGGAACCGTTGCCGAAACGGCTGTTGTCTTTGAAATCGAAGTATATTCTATCTGCGGATTAAAGTGTGTTGTATCGTTAGATGTTTCGTTGTTTGGCTGAACAATAAAATATATACGCTCTCCCTTTCTTATTGAAACCGTATAAACATCATCAAATACGCGTTCTTTAACCGCGCTGTTTTTGGCACTGACAGATTTAAACTCTGCCGCTTTTTTAGAGCCGCAACACATATAAAAGTTAATACCGTCAAAGTTTTGTGCCTCACCATTTAACGGACAGTAAACACCGCCATTAGCCATTGAAATCTCTATTTTTCCTGAGTAGGGCGCTACAAAGGTTAAAACAGCGTCACTTGAACTGCCGGGATGCAAAGAAATTGCCGGTGAATTTGTTACATTATCATCTGCGGCTACGCTTATCATGCCAAGCGCCGAATTGCCATAGAGCTTTGCTTTGGAATCATAAGTTAAATCAGAAAAACCATAAAGGCCGTCATTGTTATATCCGCACTGATAACGCCAAACGCCTCCCTGTGATGTTTTAAAGTCCGATACAGCGTTATAAGTTGGAAGAGTTTGAGCAAAAGCCGGAACTGCACAGCTCAAAACAATAAAAACAACTGACAAAGCAAAACCGATAAATCGTTTAAAGCTGTTCATTCGCTTTTTTCCTCCTTATTGCAGATACAATTGAAATCACTATTGCCACAACTGTGAGTATTGCCAAGCTTCCCAAAAGTCCAATCAAATAATTTGTTGTATCGTTTGAAAGCGAATTGCTTTTCACAATAACATTTTCTTGAGGAAGAGGCTTTCCGTTTATAACATAATCGCGCACATCATCAAAATCAAGCAACGGCCAAACCTTACCCTGCTTATCATAAGAATATTCTTCGTTACCGCCAAGCTGAACACTCGCATCCATATACATAGTAAACATATTGTTGGATTTCATATACTTGTTATTTAAAATCGCTCCGTCTACCAACGAATAAAGCGGTAAGCTTATAAGCTCAGCTCCGCCCGGATTATAAAAGTTGCGATTATTATTTTCAAACACATTATACAAAAATCTTAAACGCTTGTTTTGGTGAGAAGAATCACCATGCGAAGAATAGAACATAACGCCTACTCCCGAATTATCGTGAATATAATTGTTTATAAAATCCACATCGTAGGTCATGTGTTCAAAATCTATTCCGCCGCCGTCTGGGTTATCTTCAAGTCTCTGCTGAAAGGCAATTTCGCTATTCATTACAGTAAAGTCCTTGCAGGACATCATAATTGCCATTGAGCCCATAGGCGCATATCTTGAACCACAGTCAAAAATTTTACAGTTGTCCATATATCCGCCTGTTATATTACAAATTGAAATGCCATAATAAGCATTGTTCCTCATCACGCAGTCTGTAACATAAAAGTCTTTTACATTGTATCCCGTTCCGCCGATTCTTCCGCCGTATGTAAACAATGCGCCGGCATCATAGGTTGTACACTTATTTATATATAGTCCTATTAAAGACGGATCACTATCTCCGGGAACACCGATACGGCTTGTTACAATTATGGAAACGGCATGTGGATACATTGGATCGCCTAATCCTTGATTGAAACCGTATATATCATGAAAATGACAATTTTCAATCAATACATATTCCATATTTGTTACCATATCGTAATGCAAATTCATACCTATAGCGCAAAAACCTATATCAAGATTCTTAAATTCAATTCCGGCAGAATTTTCGATATACATAAGAGATTCGGTTGAATTAAGCGGAACTGAATCCTCAAACAAAGCAAGCTTGGGCATTTCTCCCTCGCCGTAGCTTGAAATGACTATCGGGTTTTCCTTTGTTCCCACAGCGTCCTTCAAATAAAATTTTTCGAGCCACGAGTCGCCGCTTTTAAGCAGAACCTTATCACCGGCATCAAGCTTCAAGCCTTTAAGATTTTTAAAGGATTTCCATGCCGCCGTTTCTGAAAGACCGTTATTGGAATCTTTACCGGAGCTTGCACTTATGTAATATGTTTTTCCTTCAACTTTTTTGTTGCTATTTGCATGCACTGACGGAAACATATTCATAAAAGCAAAAACCGAACACATAACCACTACGGCAAACAACTTAATGCTCATTTTTTTGTTCAAGGCAATCCCTCCATACAAACCGAGTCACAACACTTAAACAGGACAAGTAATCGATTTGCAAAAAATTTACTGAAATTTACCAAAATTTACTAAAGGTTACCAAAAGTAAACCATATCCCCTATTGTATGTATAATATCACAATAATGCACCTGTGTCAAGCAGAATATTGGTCAAATTGTTTAGATTGAGGTAATTATAAATAACTTTAAGTAAATTATTTAGTAAATTTAAGTCAATTGTTGCTTTTTCTTAAAAATATCATACTTTTAGTAAATAATTCATTCAAAATATTATGATTATACCATACATATAAGAGCGCTTTTAACGGCTTTTTTATAAAAACGCATATTCTTATTCAATAGAAAAGCAACACTAATTAAAATGGTTTCTATTTTTTCGTCCATTTTATATTAGTGTTGCTTTTTTTTAGCTTTTGTTGTATATTTTATATGTATTCCAAACAGGAGGTCTTTTATGGTTACAAAGAAAGATATTGCTAAAATTGCCGGTGTTTCACCTGCTACGGTATCAAATTTCTTTAACGGCAAAAAGAAAATGTCTACAGATACTCAGAATAAAATTTTGCAGGCAGCAAGCGAGCTTAATTATACTCCCGACAAAAAAAGCTTGTCTGATTTCGCTTCCCGCAAAAACATTTTTCTGGTTGTTGACGATATTTTCAACCCCCACTACGCACATATTTTAAACGGTATGCAACAAGCGGCATCTCAACATTCGCTGTTTGTTTCTATGCTCCCGATTTGGAATAATATTGACGAATTTTGCAATTCGGTAATTGATGCTAATCCGATTGCCATATATTTTGCATTTAATCGTTCGGTTTTATCTGAATTTCAAATAAATTTATTGCAATCTCATAACATTATGCTTTTCTTCTCGTGGGAAAATTTTGAAATTGATTTTGATGAACTTACAAGCAAAGCCGTTAAATATCTTTTAGATCTTGGACATACAAGAATAGCGTATCTTAGCGGGTTATCAATAAATTCACCCGATAATATACGCTATTTATCCTACCAAAATGCGCTTCGCGCAAACAATCTTGAATTTGATTACGATCTTGTAATTGACGGTGTTTATCCTTATGAAACAACCGCAAAATACGGATATTGGTCGGTTACATCCTTTTTGAAGAAAAAAGTCGATTTCACTGCAATAATTGCACTTAACGATTTACTTGCCATAGGTGCGATTAATGCTATTACAGAAAACGGTCTTTCTATTCCACAAGATGTTTCGGTAATTGGATGCGATAACATTATGATTTCCGAAAACTCTAATCCGCCGCTTACAACCCTAAAAATTTCAGCCACCGATATGGGAAGTCAGATAATGTTTGCTATCATCAGAAAACTCAATCAGCCGGATTTAGAAATTTTACCTATAAAACTACAAACAGAGCTTATCATCAGAAAAACAACCGGCGGAGCAAAACAAAACACCGACTAGCCGCCAATCTAAGTAATATAATAGCGGAAAAAATAAAAATGTTTTACTAATTTGATGTTATTTTTAATCAAGTTCAAACACCTTTGTAAGTAAAGGTTGAGCACCGGTTACAGGGTCTAATTCCATAACCATAACATCCTTCATATATTCGTTCCACTTATCTACCACTGCACTGTTTGCCTGAAAATCTGCAGCAAATTTTATTCCCTTTTCACATTCATAATATCCGAACAGTTCATTGCCGACATTCCAAATTGTGTAATTGTAAATTCCTGCCTGTTTTAAAACAGATACTAGTTCAGGCCAAATTTCATTGTGTCTTTTCTTGTATTCCTCAATACAACCGCTTTTTACAGTCGCTTTCCAAGCGTATTTTTCCATAGAATAGCCTCCAAATAACTTGCCGTAAGGCGAATATAACTGAAAAAAGCACTTGCCTTAGCAAGTGCTTTTTTCTTGGTGCGAGTGATGGGACTTGAACCCATACGTCGTTGACACACGCCCCTCAAACGTGCCTGTCTGCCTATTCCAGCACACTCGCTTATTCAAAATAAAAGGCGCTTAAAAATTTAAGCGCCTATGGAG
>JAQXZE010000064.1 GCA_029227055.1 Oscillospiraceae bacterium
ATGAAAAAAAGCAGTTTTGTAACACTTATTTTAGGAACAGTGAGCGGAGTTTTGTTCTCGCTCGGTATGTGTATGGCGCTTCTTCCCGAATGGAACGCTTTTAAAGAGGGGGTTGTTTTCGGCGCAGTAGGTTTAGTGCTCGGCATCATTACATTCTTTGTATGGTGTAAAATGGAGAATAAAAAGCTCCCCAAAATGAACGGCAAAAACATTTTTATCACAGCTTTCGGTATCGTTGCCGTTTTAATTTTCGGCGTTGGCCTTTGTATGTGCCTTGTTTTAAACAAAATCGTTTTCGGCACCCTTGTAGGTCTTCTCGGTCTTGTTTTGTTGCTTTCCCTTATCCCTATGATAAAGGGCATTAAATAATTAAATGAATGTTTTAAAGGTTGCAAAAAGTCCCCATTTAAGCCTTGTAATTAACTTTTTGTATGCGCTTTTTAACTGCGTTATCGGATTTAGCTCTTTTTCGTGGTGGTTTGTAACCCTTGGAGCTTATTACTTCGTTTTGGCAGTCGCCCGATTTTCTGTTCTCGAAGTGAAGAGACGGTCGGGAGGAGACGCCGAAATGGAGCTTTTTTCAAAGCGCATTACGGGAATTCTGTTTATCGCCCTCTCTTTCTGCCTTATCGGGATAGTAATTCTCTCGGCGGTTAAAGAGAGAGGCTCCGAATTTCACGAAATCATTATGATTACAATCGCTACCTATTCCTTTACAAAAATCACAATGGCTATGATCGGAATGTCAAGTGCTCGAAAATCCGCCTCACCCGTAACAAAAACTCTGCGAAACATATCCCTTGCAGACGCCTTTGTTTCAATCTATTCTATGCAACGCTCAATGCTTGTATCTTTCCCGGGTATGAGGGCATCAAATATTCGTCTTTTTAATGTTTTAACAGGCACAGCAGTATGGACACTTATATTATTGCTCGGAATAAATCTAATTGGAGGGAGGAGGGTAAATATGGCAAAATCTAAAATTGTTAAGGCAAATGAAAAAATTGCCCAAACCGTAGTTGAAGGCTACAAAAAAATTGAAAAGGGCGTTGTAGAAGGCTACACCAAAATTGAAGATAAATTTGTAGACGCATATCTTACAAAGGACGGCGAAAGCGTTGAAGAAGCAAAAGCCAGACTTAAAAATAAAGATAAATAAAAAACGAGCTATTAGATTTTAAATTCTAATAGCTCGTTTTTATGAAACCTATTTATTTTCGTTCAATTTCTTTTGTTTCTCCCGTATTGCAGTTGGTAAATTTACATTTTACCTGCTTTAAGGGCGAAATATCTGTATCCTTTATTGATAAATCGGCATTTATTCCCGCAAAGTACCGTAGCAAAATGGAAGCAGCACCGCCCGACCAGGCGTGATTTCGGGTACCAAGATGGAAAAAGTCCTCCCAAAGAGTAGAATTTTCGTTATGTATTAAAGGCTGATATCTGCACATCATTCGCCTGAAAGCGTCCTGCTTATATCCCATTTCACAAAGCGCCATTAAAACATAATTTTCCATATAGGTAGTGCTGTTAAATACAGACATCAAAAGATATCTTATTCTCGGGTATTTTTCGCTGTCGCAAAGTCCCGACAATACCGCCATAGCATTGGCTCTGTCGTCTACAAAATCTCCGCTTGCAAAATACCCTTCAGAATATTCGCCCCTCCAATATCTCGCTTCAAAATTCTTCTCGATTGAAGTCATTCTTTCCTGTATAAAGGTGTCATATCTGTGGTCACCTAGTTCGTCCGCCATAGTCTTTGCAAACTTGAGGGCAGAATAATACCAACAAATATTAAGAATTTCCTTATCGCAGTTGAAGAGGTGGTCATACCATTCCCAGCTTCCTTCGCGACGCAATACAACGCCGTCTTTGTCTGTTTCCCAAAGCATAAGATACTTAACCGCAGGCTCAAAGGCGAGGGCTAATATCTCTTTATCCTTGGTGGCGTTATAATATGTGGCTATCATTCCAAGCTCGCTTATTGCGTTAAGACTTTGTGACGGCAATTCCAAGAAATTATCCCCGGGAACATTACCTACTAATTTATCGCCTTTACGGAGATTTATAAAATCGTATATCGCTTTTTTAAGAAGCAGCAATCCGTTTTTATCAAGAAGATAAACCACCTGAGGTGCCTGTACCGAAACATCGCCTATCCATTGTCCTCGCTCTCTGTCGGGACAATCCATATAATTTTCCCGCATACATACCTTTAGGGTACGAACACACTTTTCAAAAAGAATATTTACATCGGCATTGTCGGTAGTAAAGGAGGTAGTAACCTCGCTATCATATCCGCTTTCCCTATAGCCTAATTCAATTATCTCGACCTCTTTTGGAATGATAAATATAATCTTTTCACCAAAAATCCAGTCGAACATCTCAAATTCCTGTTCTCCGTCACAGCAGGTGTATTCTGCTCGGTGTCCGAAATAGGAATTAAAATCACCTGGGCCTCCGTTTACGCTGTATCTGTCAGAGTGTACCTCGATTTTTGTGCCTGCAACCGCACGGATTTTAAAGTAGGGCGAAAAATGCATGGCGTAAGGCAAAGACACAATATATCCGTTTTCTGTTTTTTCTGCCTTGCATTCGGTTCTTTCCGAGAAAAACAGGGGCGGAATTACCCTCTCTACCAAATCTCCCCAAGGCTTATCTCCGTACTCTCCGAGCACTACTGCGCGAGTGTTATTTGAAAGCGCCTTAGGACATAGCGAAAAAGGGTTAATCTTGGCATTATAAACGGTGTGGTTTCCGCCGTATATAAAGGTTTTTTCTCGGTCAGACGGTTGAGTGTAGGCTGTGTCTATCTCACAAGCGGTCTTTTCGTCAGTTGCCAAGGACAGCTCTTCGCAATATAAAAGAAGTCCCGGTTTTTCGCAAAAACTATTGTTTCTGCCACCGTTTCCGTAAT
Source organism: Oscillospiraceae bacterium (assembly GCA_029227055.1). Taxonomy (GTDB): domain Bacteria; phylum Bacillota; class Clostridia; order Oscillospirales; family Acutalibacteraceae; genus UBA737. Next base: position 2,921 of record JAQXZE010000064.1, read on the forward strand.
ACCACACATGTACTGTTATTTCATTTTTTCCTATTTGAAGATATTTTGAGATATCAACCCTTTCAAAATATCCGCACCCTGCAATACTTTCACGAAACAATCCACCGTCAAACACAACCAATTCGCCGTTTACAAACAACCAATATTTCGTTTCACAGGCTATGCAAAGAGTCGCACTGTCAGGGAGTTTATTACACTCGGCACTAAAGAAAAAATTTGCCCTTTGGTTTTTTTCAATTTTTTCTGTCGGCCAAATCCACTTAGCATTTTTAAACATAAAGCACCTCTTTTTTCTGTTGTAAAAAATAAAGCTTACTGCAATTATTTTTTATCGTTTTTCTTCCAATCTACAAGACCGATAACACCAATTATCACAAAAGCGATTGCCAATAATAAAGTAATTGTCCATCTTCCAAACGCTTCGCCGGATGCCGCAATCACCGCATAGGAAATAATCGCCGCTATTCCGACTACAATTTGAAATATAGACGCAAATAAGCTCCACTTTTTCATATGATTCTCCGTATAAAATTTATTTGATAAACTATATTGTAGCATTAACAAAGATAATAATAAAACAATTTAAAAGAAAAAGCAACCTGATTTTTATTTTCAGGTTGCTTTTTATAATTTAAATATTACGAGGTAAAACCCAATATTCTCAAAAGGGCAATTCCCCGTATTCTTCTTTTTTCTCTTTTTCTTTCAATTTTCTTCATTCTCTGCCCGTACCTTTTTCCTTCTCGCTCTATCCTTTTTTCTCTCATTATCTCAGAGTCAGTAAAACATATGCTATCCGATTTTTTGTTGCCATATCGTTGCCACACTGACAAGGATATTATACACATATTTCATCGTATTTTCATTGAATTTGATAAAAAATAAGTCAATATTATGAAATAACATCTTTATATTCCGATTTCAAAACATCCCTAAATACACCTTTGTCTATAACAAATTCAGGCGTTCCCATTGCGCCGGGGCCAACCTCGTATTTATCAAAAATAATTACTAAGTCACCGTTATCATTCCAATAGAAATTATGGTTTTCCGATAACGATACATAGTCTTTTCCTATGATGCTTTCATCTAACCAATACACAATACTGCTGTCGGTTTCCATCTGCAATTTCATCTGTCTTTTGATTTCGTCAACCAATACATCATAAAAACTATTATCATTTGCCAAATCACCGAGTTTCACAATTTCATTGATTCTCTTATCAATGTGGTAAAACTTGTAGTATGTGTTACTGCTACCGGACGCTTCATGAACTCTTATTTTTAACGTGAACCAGGTATCAGTATTTGTAACGGTTTCATAATCAAGATAAATCGAGCTATGCCCTTCATCTCCGATCAATTCAACTTCTTCGTAGAATTCTTTAACAAGAGTTTCAGTTAATTGGGTTATATCATGATTGATGTTTTCGGCTGCATCATTATCACCCTCTATTTTCGGTACGTCAATATCCATTTCGTGTTTATCATCAGAGTAAAAATAATTACGGATAGTTACCACCCGAACAATGTCACCGATTACAGGAATTGGCTCCAATGCCTGTGCGTATGTTACGCTCACATTAGGCAATAAGAAAAGTATTATAAAAACAAAGCAAGCAGCAGACGCCGCAATACGGGGTAATATACGAATTTGTTTTATAACAGGTTTCTTTTCGGGCAAGTCTGCAAGTGTTTGTTCTATACGGTTTTTCACAGAATCGGGAATGTCCGTCTGTTCTTTCGCCACTTTGCTTTTTATATATTTATCAAAATTATTCATCCGTTAAAATCCTCCTTCAAAATTTCTCGCAGCATCTTTCGGGCGCGGGAAAGTTGCTTTTTTACAGCGGGCGTATTTGTACTTGTAATTTGTGCGATTTTTGACACTGAAAGATTTTCATAATAAAACAGTACAACAACTGTACGATAGGGTTGTTTAAGGCTATTCACAGCCTCACGAACTGTAAGCCTTTCAGTTATGTAATTTTCGGGACTATCATCGGGAATGTCCGACGTTTCTTCCATAGATATGATTTTTGAATTCTTTCGAATCATTTCAACAGCAGTATTATGAACAATACGCAATATCCACGGCTTAAAAGATTTTTCGTTTCTTAGTGCATCTAAATTCCCATAGGCTCGGTATATGGATTCGCTGATGATTTCTCCGGCATCTGAATCGTTCCTGACAATAGAAAAAGCTAAAGAATACATTGCTTTTTCACAAAACCGTATATTTTCACAAAACGCATCTTTGTCGGTCAAAATCATCCCTCCCCAATTAGTGAAGCCGTCTGTTCAATAATCCATTCGCCCCACTCTTTATAATATTTAGCATAAAGATGTGTACTGTCCTCAGATTTATCGGCAGCTAATCCACCCGCTTCATCGTCAAATAAAATATTAGCGTCAAGATAAAATTTGCTTTTACCGTCAGCAAGTTTTGCTAATTCTGCGTTTAATCCGTTAATAGCAATATTGTTTACTACTTTATCACTATCCGAACGACTTTTTGAAACGTGCAGTTTTGCCTTTATAAAAACGACAGCATTAGGCTGTTTGTCTTTTATAAACCCAATCAATTCACTGTATTTTTCGGTGGTGGTGCTGAATTTGTATCCCACTTCATTGACGCCGAGCATTATATATATTTTACCATATTTTTTGCCGTTCAGCAACTCCGTCAAAGTTACCTTACCGACATTGGGAACAGAAACAGGCTTTTTATGAATGTTGTAAACACTCATTCCCACCGTACAAAAATAGTCGGCAGTGTCAATGCCGGCGTACTCCATAAGTCCCACTGTCCTTGAATCACCGATAAATAAAGCATCATCCATAAAAATGTTGCTGTCAGTATTTGTTGTTTCAGAGTTGTCCTCTGTATTGGCAGAACTTACACCTTCCGAGGTATCTTTGGGAGTCGTTATAATATTGCTTTGTGTTGTAGAATTGCTTTCGGTTTTTGTGCCGGAACTTGCAGACGGAGTTTTCCAAAGGAACATAAACAGTATAATAGCAACAATTATAAAGCATAAGGACAAAAGCGTAAATAAATTTGACTTTTTCATTTTTCTTTACCTCTCAAAATCTAAAATATAAAAACGGATCATCAAAACCACTGTACATACAATAGACGCTTGCACCGAAAATTACAACAAGAAGCAAACCTATAATGACACGGCTTTTAATTCGTTTCAAAATACTAAACGGTAATTTTGTCGAGAACAATATGCCTGCAATAAAAAACGGATAATATAAATTCAAGTATTTTATGTAGTCATACCGAAATATCGACCATACGCCTTGACCGAAAAACGGGAACAGCCGAGTAAAAAACACCCAGAGCTGACCTATATCATCAACAGCGAATATTGCCCAAGTAATCGGAATCAATATGAACATATAAAGGTGTGCAATTACAGGCATTTTATTAAGATGTTTTCCTATAAAGAATTTTTCGAGCATTATGATAAAAAATAGAACCGTACCCCATAAAATGAAATTATATCCTGCGCCGTGCCATAACCCCGTAAGCAACCATACGATAAGCAGATTTCTGACAGTAGCAATTTTGCCGTTGCGATTTCCGCCAAGAGGGATATATACATACTCTCTAAACCAAGCCCCAAGCGTTATATG
>JAQXZE010000065.1 GCA_029227055.1 Oscillospiraceae bacterium
ATAATGAAAAATGAATAATTGCGGTGTGCCTACGGCACGGATATACAAAACAATATTAATTTATATTGATTTGTAGGGTTGATTCACGAATCAACCGTCGTTTAATTTTGATTGACTAAACGCTCAAAAAAGTGTATACTAAAGGGTAAGATGAAGATTTTATATCTATTTTTCAGGAGGCATTAAAATGAGTGATTACAGAATAGAAAAAAAATGCGTACAGGGCGGTTACACACCCGGCAACGGAGAGCCGCGCGAGATACCGATTATACAGAGCACAACCTTTAAATATGCAACAAGCGAGGATATGGGAAAGCTCTTTGATTTGGAGGCGTCAGGTTATTTTTACACCCGTCTTCAAAACCCCACAAACGACAGTGTTGCTGCTAAAATCTGTGAGATGGAGGGCGGTACTGCTGCAATGCTTACCTCCTCAGGTCAGGCGGCATCCTTTTACTCAGTTTTCAACATCGCATCTTGCGGTGACCATATAGTTGCGTCTTCTGCTCTATACGGCGGAACCTACAATCTTTTCGCCGTTACAATGAAGAGAATGGGAATTGATTTTACATTTGTTTCTCCCGACTGCAGCGATGAAGAATTAAACGCTGCTTTCCGTCCCGAAACCAAGGCAGTTTTCGGTGAGACCATCGCAAACCCTGCCCTTAATGTGCTTGACATTGAGCGCTTTGCAAATGCGGCTCACGCCCACGGCGTTCCGCTTATAATCGACAACACCTTTGCAACCCCCGTTAACTGCAGACCTTTTGAATGGGGTGCTGACATTGTAACCCACTCTACCACAAAGTATATGGACGGTCACGGAGCAGCAGTAGGCGGATGTATTGTAGATTCGGGTAAGTTTGACTGGACCCGTTACCCTGATAAATTCCCCGGTCTTTGCACACCCGACGAGAGCTATCACGGCGTTGTTTACACCGAGCGTTTCGGTCTTGGCGGCGCATATATTACCAAGGCAACAGCTCAGCTTATGCGTGATTTAGGCTCCATTCAGTCGCCTCAGAACGCATTTTATTTAAATCTCGGTCTTGAAAGCTTACATGTAAGAATGAAGAGACACTGCGAGAACGCTTTAGCAGTAGCGCAGTATTTAGAGAGCGACGACAGAATTGCCTGGGTTAACTACCCCGGTCTTGAATCCTGCAAGGACTACGAGCTTGCAAAGAAATATCTTCCCAACGGCACCTGCGGCGTAATCAGCTTCGGTGTAAAGGGAGGCAAGGCAGCGGCTGAGCAGTTTATGGCAGGTCTTAAGCTTGCGGCTATTGAAACCCATGTTGCCGACGCGCGTTCTTGCTGCTTGCACCCTGCAAGTGCAACACACCGTCAGATGAACGATGAGGAGCTTGCTGCTGCAGGAATCTCCCCAGATTTAATCCGTTTTTCTTGCGGAATTGAAAATGCTGAGGATTTAATCGACGACATAAAACAGGCTCTTGACGGCGTTTCTACCAAATAATTTTAACTTAAACGGAGGCAAATTAGATGCCTATTAAAATACCCAACGATTTACCGGCAGTAAAAACCTTAAGGGACGAAAATATTTTCGTTATGACAGAGACTAGAGCTATTAGTCAGGATATTCGTCCACTTAAAATTCTTTTACTAAACCTAATGCCTAAAAAAATCGAAACCGAGACACAGTTATCAAGGCTTTTAGGTAACTCTCCCTTACAGGTTGATTTAAGGCTTATAAGAACAAAAACTCACACCGCTAAAAACACCTCGGCAGAGCATCTACTTGCCTTTTATGAAACCTTTGACGATGTAAAAGACCAAAGCTTTGACGGTCTTATAATTACGGGTGCCCCCGTAGAGCATTTAAAGTTTGAAGAGGTTTCCTATTGGGAGGAGCTCTGCGAGATTATGGAGTGGAGCAAGACCCATGTTCACAGCACATTCCACATCTGTTGGGGCGCTCAGGCTGGTCTTTACTACCATTACGGTATAGACAAGCGACCGATGGACAAAAAGGTTTTCGGCGTATTTGAGCACAAGGTTGATTACAAGCGTTCAATCCTATTTAGAGGCTTTGATGATGTGTTTATGGCTCCGCATTCGCGTCACACCGAGGTTTTAGCTTCGGATGTAGCGGCGGTTAAAGGTCTTAAAATACTTGCAAGCTCTAAGGAAGCAGGACTTTATGCGGTCTCCAATAAGGGCGGCAGTCAGATTTTCGTGATGGGTCATTCCGAGTACGATGCCGACACACTAAAGAACGAATATTTGCGTGATTTATCCGAGGGCAAGGAGATAGAAATTCCTAAAAACTATTTCCCCGCCGATAATCCAAAACGGGAGCCTAAGGTTACCTGGCGCTCCCACGCAAATTTATTGTTTTCAAATTGGCTTAACTATTTCGTTTATCAGACTACACCCTACGATATTACCGAGATTAAGCATAAATCTTCCAAAGGGGCAAAGGAATAATTTTAATTTGCGGAATTTTTAAAAGAACGAAGGCTAACAATGGCAGACGAGAAAAAAAGAATTACAAACGAAACATTAGCGGCTCAGCGCAGAGAGCGACAGGAATTTTTAAAGCTTAAACGGGCTCAAAGCGGCGAAGAGGCTTATGAAAAGGGTCCCACTCTTGAAGAGGTAATGCCAAAAACCTTTTGGGGTAAATTACAAAATTTTGTTTATCACACAAAGGTGCCGATAATTATAGTTTTGGTTTTGGCGGTGCTTTTCGGAGTAGCAACGGCGCAGTGCATAAACAAAGAAAAGTACGATATAGAGCTTGTAGCATACTCCTTTTCCTATATAATGGACGAACAGTTAAAGGTTGTTGAAGAGAAACTGGAAAGCTTTTGTGAGGATGTTGACGAAAACGGAGAGAAAAACATTTCTACTGTCAACTGCACCTTTAATAAAAACAACGCATCTCAAAACAACACATTTGCAAACAATGCGGAGTATACAAGCGTCAGCAGATATCAGGCTATAATAGTAGGTGACCCACAGGCGACGCTGTTTTTACTTGACCAAGCGGCTTTTGACCAAATGGTAGAGAGGAACAAGGAAAACCCGTTTTTCGAGGATGAAATCGCTTACCTTTCTGATGAGATTTATCAAGAGGTAAAGGAAAAAACCGGTTTTGAGCTACCCGAAGGCTTAATCATTGCATACAGAAGAGTTGAGGGTACTACCATAGCAAAGGACAAAATCAGTTCTAAATGTCAAGATGCGGCTAAAAAGATAGTTAGCGACTACAACGAAAAATACACTATTCCGGACGGAGAAAACAAAAATGACTAAAAAGGAACTTGCAAATGCCCTGCACGCAAAGGGCTACAACTGTGCTCAATGTGTTGCTTGCTCATTTGCCGATGAGCTTGGAGTTGACTATGAGATTCTCTTTAAATTAACCGAAGGCTTAGGCTTTGGTATGGGCAGCGGAGCCGGAGTATGCGGTGCTTTATCTGCGGCTATAATGGTGGCAGGAATGAAAAGCAGTACAGGAAACATTGAGGTTCCAAACTCCAAGGCTAAAACATATAAGATAGGCGCCGAATTTACAGAGAAATTCAAATCTAAAGCAGGCAGTATAATCTGTCGCGAGATAAAGGGCAGTGGTACAGGCAAGCCGCTTTTAAGCTGTACCGACTGTATCGAACTTGGAATAGACATATTAGGTAAATATTTATCCGAAAATTAAGGGGTGAATGTTAATGCGCTTGCAGGAATCAGGCGAGATGTATCTTGAAACGATATATCTTCTTTCTAAAAAGAACAGCGCTGTCAGAGCAATTGATGTAGGCGAGTATATGGGTTTTTCAAAGCCGAGTGTCAGTCGCGCTTTAGGTATTTTAAAGGAAGGCGGCTATGTTTTAGCCGATAAGGTCGGTCATCTAACCTTAACAGAGCTCGGTGAGACGGTAGCTAAAAAAACCTACGAGCGTCACGAGGTTTTGACCGAGTTTTTTGTAAAGCTCGGAGTATCTAAAAAAACCGCAATGGCAGACGCCTGTAAAATCGAGCACGATATTAGTGACGAAGCCTTTGAGGCAATAAAGAAGTTTTCGGTTCTTGATAAAATCTGAAAGGGGAGAAAAGTCTAATGAAAAAATATGATTTTTTGATTGTCGGAAGCGGTCTTTTTGGCGGAGTTTTTGCCTATATGGCAAAGAAAGCAGGAAAGAGCTGTCTAGTTATCGAAAAGCGTTCTCATATTGGCGGTAACATTTATACCGAAAAGCGTGAGGGTATCGATGTTCATAAATACGGCGCTCATATTTTTCATACCTCAAACAAAAAAGTTTGGGATTTTGTAAACGAGATAACTCCTTTTAATAACTTTATAAATTCCCCCGTTGCAAATTATAAGGGTGAGATTTATAATTTGCCCTTTAATATGAATACATTCAGCCGTATGTTTGGGATATCAACTCCTGAAGAGGCTGCCGAGATTATAGAAAAACAAAGAACCGAGATAAAGGGTGACCCCAAAAATCTTGAGGAGCAGGCGATAAGTCTTGTTGGTAGAGATATTTATACAAAACTTATAAAGGGCTATACCGAAAAGCAGTGGGGCAGAGACTGTAAAAATCTTCCTGCTTTTATCATTAAGCGCTTACCTGTTCGGTTTACCTACGATAACAACTATTTTAACGACCGTTATCAAGGAATACCCGAAAAGGGCTACACCCATCTTATAGAAAAGCTTTATTCAGGTGCCGATATTATGGTTAATACCGATTTTCTTTTTGATAAAGAAAAGTATTTAAAGCTGGCAGAAAACTGTCTTTATACAGGCCCGATAGACGCTTTTTTCGATTATAAATACGGAAAACTCGAATACAGAAGCCTGCGCTTTGAAAACGAAGTTTTAGATAGGCAAAACTATCAGGGTGTTGCGGTAATGAACTTTACCGAGAGGGAAATTCCATATACTCGCATTATTGAGCATAAGCATTTTGCTAATGCGAAGTCCGAAAAAACGATAATTACAAAGGAATACCCCGCAACTCTTGCTGAGGGTAAAGAGCCGTATTATCCTGTAAATGATGAGCGCAATAACGAGATTTATAAAAAGTATGAGCGAGAGGCGGCAGGCTGTGATGTAATGTTCGGCGGCAGACTTGCAAATTACAAGTATTTCGATATGGACGATACAGTAGAAGCAGCACTTGAGCTTTGTGATAGGATTTTTTAGAGGTGAAAACAAAATGTCCGAAAAAATGATAAGTATTATAATGCCGGTCTACAAGGTTGAAGACTATGTAGGTAAGGCAATTGAGAGCATACAGGCGCAAACCTTCAGTGATTGGGAGTTTTTCTGCGTTGACGACGGCTCGCCCGATAAAAGCGGTGAAATCTGTGAGCAGTATGCGGCAGAGGATGAGAGAATTAAGGTCATCCACAAGGAAAACGGCGGCGCGCCGAGCGCAAGAAACGTCGCTATCGATAAGGCAAGGGGCAAGTATATGTACTTTATGGACTCCGACGACTGGGCGGAGCCGACAATGCTTGAGGATATGTATAAC
>JAQXZE010000066.1 GCA_029227055.1 Oscillospiraceae bacterium
ATACAGAAGCCTGCGCTTTGAAAACGAAGTTTTAGATAGGCAAAACTATCAGGGTGTTGCGGTAATGAATTTTACCGAGAGGGAAATTCCATATACTCGCATTATTGAGCATAAGCATTTTGCTAATGCAAAGTCCGAAAAAACGATAATTACAAAGGAATATCCCGCAACTCTGGCTGAGGGTAAAGAGCCGTATTATCCTGTAAATGATGAGCGAAATAACGAGATTTATAAAAAGTATGAGCGAGAGGCGGCAAGCTCTGATGTAATGTTCGGCGGAAGACTTGCAAATTACAAGTATTTTGATATGGACGATACTGTAGAAGCAGCGCTTGAGCTTTGTGCTGAGCTTTTTTAGAGAGGTAAGTAAAATGTCAGAAAAAATGATAAGTATTATAATGCCTGTCTACAAGGTAGAGGACTATGTGGGCAAGGCTATAGAGAGCATACAGGCGCAAACCTTTAGTGATTGGGAGTTTTTCTGCGTTGATGACGGCTCGCCCGATAAAAGCGGCGAAATATGTGAGCAGTATGCGGCAAAGGACGACAGAATTAAGGTTATCCACAAGGAAAACGGCGGTGCTCCGAGTGCGAGAAATGTGGCTATTGATAAGGCGGAGGGCAAATATCTTTATTTTATGGACTCTGACGATTGGGCAGAGCCTACTATGCTTTACGATATGTTCAAAGCGGCAGAGGAAAATGACAGCGAGCTTGTAGTTTCAGGCTTTTTCATTGATACTTATTATAACGATACCGAAAAGTATACTCAGGAGCAGTTTTGTCCCGCAGCGGTTTACCCTACAAAGCGTGATTTTAGAGAAAACGCTCATAAGCTTTTCGATAAGAACTTACTTTATACCCCTTGGAACAAGCTTTACCGAACAGATTATATAAAGGCGAATAAGCTTTATTTCCCCGAAACCTTTTGGGACGATTTTCCCTTTAATTTAAGTGTTATAAGGGATGTTGAGAGGGTAACCGTTTTAGAAAACAGATACTATCACTTTATAAGAAAACGCGCAGAAAGTGAAACTGCAAAGTATAGGGCAGATATGTTTGATAAGCGTGAGGAAGAACATTCCTGGATGTGTGAGCTTTACGATTATTGGCAGATTAAAAATTCCGATACAGAGGAATTTTTGGCCCGAAGATATATTGAGCGAGTAGTTGGCTGTGTAGAGAATGTTACAAATAAAAACTGCACCCTTACTAAAAAAGAGAAAAAGGCAAAGATAAAGGAAATGATTTTAAGCGAAAAGGCGCAAAGGGCAATCGGCTTTGCAAAACCGAAGTCACTTCATATGAAGTTTATCCTTTTGCCTATAAGGCTTCGCAGTGTTTGGCTTATGTATTTGGTAAGCAGTGTGATTTCGGGTATTAAATCAAGAAACACAAAGATTTTTGCAACTCTTAAAGCAACTCGTTAAAGGGGCGTTTTAGAATGACAACAGCGGTAATAGGCGGTGGCGCCGCGGGGCTTATGGCTGCAATAACTGCGGCTACACCCGAAAATACCGTTTTTATAATTGAAAGAAACGAGCGGCCACTCAGGAAGGTAATGATAACGGGTAAGGGCAGATGCAATGTTACGAATAATTGCTCGCTCGATACCCTTATCTCAAATGTAACAAAAAACGGAAGATTTTTGTATTCAGCATTTTCTGCACTTGATTCGGCTGCCGTTATGCGTTTTTTTGAGGATAGGGGAGTACCCCTTAAAACTGAGCGTGGCAACAGGGTTTTTCCTGTGTCGGATAAGGCGGTTGATATTGTAGACGCTTTGATTTTGGCGGCAAAGGAAAAAAAGGTGCGCTTTATAAGGAATAGAGCAGTTGAGGTGTTAACAACAGACGGTGCCGTTTCTAGCGTAAAGCTTGATAGCGGAGAAGAGATTTCAGCCGATAATGTTATAATTGCAACGGGCGGCAAATCCTATCCCTTAACAGGCTCTACAGGGGACGGATATAAGCTGGCTGAAAAGCTCGGACATACCGTTACAGAACTTAGTCCCTCGCTGGTGCCAATAGTTTTGCATGAGGGCTTCTGCTCGGCGCTATCGGGACTTTCCCTTAAAAATGTAGAGCTTTTCCTTTTTGAAGAGGATAAGAAAAAGCCGCTTTATAGAGAGCTTGGCGAGATGCTGTTTACCCATTTTGGCGTATCGGGGCCGTTGGTGCTCAGCGCTTCGGCGCATATTAAGGATATAAAGAAAAAATCCTATTATTTTATTTTGGATTTAAAGCCTGCTTTGAGTGTAGAGCAGTTGGACAAGCGTGTTTTAAGGGATTTTGAGAAAAATTCAAATAAGGATTTCATAAATTCGCTTGACGCTCTTTTGCCGAAAAGCTTTATACCGATTGCGGTGTCGCTATCAAAAATTCCGCCGCATACAAAGGTAAATCAGATAAGCCGCGAGCAAAGGCAGGCGCTTATATCGGTTATAAAGAGCTTGAAGCTTAATATTGTGGATTTCAGACCCATAGAGGAAGCTATTGTTACAAAGGGCGGTATATCGGTTAAGGAAATTAATCCATCTACTATGGAGTCAAAGCTTATAAAAAATCTTTATTTTGCGGGAGAGGTTATCGATGTTGACGCATATACAGGCGGATTTAATCTTCAGATAGCCTTTTCAACAGGATATCTCGCAGGAAAAAGTACAAAAGGAGAATAAAAATGATTTCAGTTGCAATAGACGGACCTGCAGGCGCAGGCAAAAGTACTATATCAAGAACAGCCGCAAAGGAGCTCGGCTTTATTTATGTTGATACGGGCGCTTTGTATAGAGCGGTAGGTCTGAAATTTTTAAACGACGGATATAATACCGACCTTTTATGTGATATTGATGCCGTTTTAGCCGATACAAAGGTTGATATCCGTTTTATAGACGGCGAGCAGCGAGTGTTTTTAGGAGAATTGGATGTTTCGGATAAAATCAGAACGCCTGAGGTTTCTATGATGGCGTCTGCTGTCTCAGCAAAGCCTGAAGTTAGAGCATATCTTTTAGAAATGCAAAGAAGGCTTGCCCGAGATAACAATGTTTTAATGGACGGCAGAGATATCGGAACGGTAGTTTTGCCTGATGCTACAGTTAAAATCTTTTTAACCGCTTCGGCAGAGGATAGGGCAAACCGCCGTTATAAAGAACTTATCGAAAAGGGTCAAGAGGTTACCTTTGAGGAAGTTTATGAGGATATGGTTAAAAGGGACTATAAAGACTCCCACCGAGCAATAGCCCCCTTAAAGCCCGCAGACGATGCTGTAATTGCCGATACAACAGGTAACGAATTTGAGCAATCATTAGCCCTTATCTTAAAGATAGTAAGGGAAAAGGCAGGGATTTAATCTGAAAATAACATTAGCTAAAACCGCGGGATTTTGTTTCGGGGTTGACAGGGCGGTAAAAACCGTTTATGAGCTTTGCGAAAAGGGTGAAAAGGTCTGCACATTAGGGCCTATAATTCATAACCCTCAGCTTGTAGAGGAGTTAAGTCTTAAAGGTGTTAAAATTGTAGGCTCACCCGAGGAAGTAAAAGAGGAAGAGGTGCTCGTAATTCGTTCTCACGGAGTTGAGCGTGAGATTTATGAGAGGGCAGAGGCTTTAAATATAAAAACGGTTGACGCCACCTGTGTTTTCGTTTCAAAGATACATAAAATTGTAAACGAAGAAAGCAAACAGGGAAATATAATTTTAATCGCAGGGGACAAAAATCACCAAGAGGTTATTGGCATAAAGGGTCACTGTGAGGGTGAGGCGTATGTCTTTTCAGGACCCGAGGAACTTGAAAAAATCCTGAATGAAAACCCCGAATTTGCCGAAAAATGCCTCTCTGTTGTGTCTCAGACTACTTTTAATCAAAAAAAATGGGAAATTTGCCAAGAAATTTTAAAAAAAGTATGTACAAATGCGAAAATTTTTGATACAATATGCAATGCGACCTCTAATAGACAAAGAGAGGCGGCAGAGCTTGCGGCTGTCAACGATGTAATGGTTGTAATCGGTGGCAGGCATAGTTCAAACACTTTTAAGTTATATGAAGTGTGCCGAACTTTTTGTCCGAGAACATATCTTTTAGAAACTGCCGAGGAATTAAACGCCTCATATTTTGAAGGGTGCAACTCAGTAGGGGTGGTTGCCGGTGCATCTACACCGGCAGGTATAATAAAGGAGGTTATTAAAACCATGTCGGAAATTTTACAACCGGTTGATGAGCAAATTGAAGAAGTTGCTCAAAAAAGCTTCGAGGAAATGACGGATGAGGAAGCATTTGAGGCTTCTCTCAGCAGCTTGACAGGAGACCAAAAAGTTTGCGGTGTTGTTCTTGCTGTAAAATCTACTGAGGTTCAGGTAGATATCGGCAGAGGACTTGCAGGCTACGTTTCTAAGGAAGAATATTCCTTAGATCCGAATGTCGATTTGACTGAGGAAGTTAAGGTAGGAGATAAGCTCAACCTTATTATTATGAAAATCAATGATCAGGAAGGTACAGCAATGCTTTCAAAGCGTCGTTACGATGCTATTGCCGGTTGGGACAATATAGTAGCCGCTAAAGATTCTGCAGAGATTCTTACAGGCGTTGTTAACGATGTTGTCAAGGGTGGCGTGGTTGTTTATACAAACAACGTTCGCGTGTTCATTCCTGCATCTCAGGCTGTGGCTTCAAGAGGTGATTCTCTTGAGGAGTTAAAGGGCAAAGAGGTACAGTTCCGCATTATTGAAATCGGCAGAGGCCGCAAGGCTGTTGGTTCTATCCGCAGCGTGCTTCGCGAACAGCGCAAGGCTCAGGAAGAAAAGATTTGGAGCTCTATCGCAGTTGGCGACCGCTTTACAGGCGTTGTGAAGTCACTCACTACATACGGCGCATTCGTAGATATCGGCGGTGTAGACGGAATGGTTCACATCAGTGAGCTTTCTTGGACCAGAATTAAGAATCCTGCTGAGGTTGTTAGCGTTGGCGATACTATTGAAGTATATGTTAAGGCTATTGACGCTGATAAGAGAAAAATTTCTCTCGGCTACAAAAAGGATGAGGAAAATCCTTGGACCATCTTCCAAAACAATTATAGTGTAGATGATACCGTTACAGTTAAGATTGTTAGTATGACAACTTATGGTGCATTCGCAAGAATTATTCCTGGAATTGACGGTCTTATCCACATTTCTCAGATTGCAAACAAGCATGTTGCAAAGCCGCAGGATGAGCTTACAATCGGACAAGAGGTTGAGGCAAAGATTATTGCTGTTGACACCGAGAAAAAGCGTGTTAGCCTTTCTATCCGCGCTTTATTGCCCGAAGCAGTAGCTGAAGAGGCAGTTGTTGAAGAAGCAGCTGCTGAAGCTGTAGAGGCTGTAGAAGAGCCTGTAGCAGAAGTAGAAGCTACCGAAGCTGAATAATTAAAAAATAAAACAGAAGGATTAAAAAATCCTTCTGTTTTTTTATGCCTGTAGGGAGGGTGCCCTGTATTAGTGAATAGTGAAGAGTGAAAAGTGAAGAGGTAATGTGTCGGCGCTGCCGACATTATATAAATCGTGCCGTAGGCACACCGTAATTATTCATTTTTCATTATTCACCATTCATCATTCATTAAATCAAAACGGGCGATTCGTGAATCGCCCCTACGGTGTAAATTAATTTATATTGATTTGTAGGGTTGATTCACGAATCAACCGCATTTTTCGGGCAATTCGTGAATTGCCCCACAAAAAATAAAATCATTTATTATTTTGCTCATCAAGCGGTAGTGAAAAGCTTGCCATAAACTCTTTAAGGAAGATATCAGCTTCGGGCAGGTTTAACTTCTTTATTGCCGCTTTTGTTGATTTTTCTGCGGTGGAAAATTCACGGTTGCCCATATTAAGCTCTTCGGTACATTTTATAAGGGCAGAAATTTTATCCGCCGCCTTTATAAACTTTACGGTTTCCTCGTCGGGCGCATATAATTCCTTGAAATCCTCCCTCATATCGTCGGGCAGCATAGATATAAGTCGCTCGCTAGCTATAGTCTCTATTTGCTTATAAACCGTTCTGATTTCGGGGTTATAATATTTAATAGGGGTAGGCATATCGCCCGTTATAATTTCGGTAGTATCGTGGAACATAGCGGTAACGGCGATTTTATAGGGGTCTACATTTCCGCCGCATCTTTTGTTATGTATAACTGCAAGAGCGTGGGCAATAAAAGCCACCTCTAATGAATGTTCACTCAAATTTTCCTGTTTTGTGTTGCGCATAAGTCCCCATCTGTAGATGTTTTTCATACGGGAAAGCATAGCATAAAAGTGATTGTTCATTTTCTCACATCCTTATTGAATATTATAGCATTTTTTGATATAATATCAAGTAGGATAATTATTCTAGTTTTGGAGGATGACCGGGTTATGACTTTTACCGAAAGCAAACAAACCCTTTTGCGCGGTCAAAAGGAAAAATGGCTTTCAACATTTTTATATGCGCTTTTAGCGGCAACGCTTTTGTTTTTGCCTTATATAATTATGGATGGGGGATATTTTGTCTTTTACGGGGACTATAATGTTCAGCAAATCCCCTTTTATAAGCTTTGCCACGCAATGATAAGGGAGGGCAATATTGCTTGGAATGCCCTTACCGATTTGGGAACCGATTTTGTGTCTTCCTACAGTTTTTATCTTTTAGGCAGTCCTTTCTTTTGGCTTACTCTTTTGTTTCCCAATAATTTAGTGCCTTTTCTTATAGCGCCCCTTTTAATTCTAAAATTCGCTCTTTCGGCGCTGACCTCATACTTTTATATAAGACGCTTTACAAGGCGCGCAGAGTCGGCTCGTCTCGGCGCTCTTCTATACGCCTTTTCGGGTTTTTCAGTATACAACATATTTTATAATCATTTTCACGAGGCAATCGTTTTCTTTCCGCTTTTGCTTTTAGGACTTGAAGTGCTTATAACCGAAAACCGCAGAGGCTTTTTCGCCCTTTCAGTTTTCATATCTGCGCTTTCAAACTATTTTTTCTTTTTCGGAATGGTGGTTTTCACCGTTATATATCTGATAGTAAGAATGGCATCAAAAGCGGTAAGGGTACCTTTCTCTCGCTTTGTTGTAATCGTTATAGAATCGGTGCTAGGTCTTCTTATGGCGTCGGTACTTTTATTACCGTCTATTGTCGCCATAATCCAAAACACAAGACTTTCTGAAGTATTGCTCGGTTGGAACGCCATTATGTATGGAAAAGAGCAGATTTATATTAATGTTATTGAGTGCTTCTTCTTCCCGCCTGATATTCCTGCCCGTCCTGTATTTTTCCCGGGCGCTGATGTAAAATGGTCGTCACTTGGCGGTTGGCTTCCTGTTTTCAGTATGGTGGGTGTGTTCGCCCTATTTAAAAATAAAAAGGGCAATTGGCTCAAAAAGATGATAGGCATACTTGCCTTTATGGCGCTAGTACCCGTTTTAAATAGCGCATTTTATGCCTTTAATACAGCTTATTATGCAAGATGGTTTTATATGCCTGTGCTTATGATGTCGCTTGCTACCGCTATGATGTGCGAGGATAGGTCTGTAAATTGGTCGGGCGCTTATAAATGGGTGCTAGGCATTACAATAGCTATGGCGGCAGTAATAGGCTTCTTCCCGCAAAAGCAGGAGGACGGCAGTATAAGGCTTGGCCTTTACACCTTTGATGAAAGCGGCGTTTATACTATGCGCTTCTTTATTGCCGTTATAATAGCGGTGGTATCCCTCATAATTTTAAGACTTTTAATCGGCGTTATGAAGCAAAACCCGAAAGCTTTTTATAATGCGGCTACGGTTTGTGTAATAATTATAGCTGTAATATACGGAAATGTTTATATTCTAAGCGGGAGGTCACATTCCTATGAGATAAAGGAAGTTGTTATTGAGGACTTAATTGAGGGCTCGGTAGAGCTACCAAAGGACTTAGAATACCGAATTGACACCTACGACGGTGTTGACAACACCGCTATGTTTTTAGGATACAGCAGCATAAATACTTTTCATTCGGTAGTACCGCAGTCAATCTGCGATTTCTATGATTTTGTAGGGGAAGAGCGTGTTGTTGCAAGCAGACCGACTTCTGATAATTACGCTTTGCGCTCGCTTTTATCGGTTAAATATCTTTTAAACCGAGCAGACGGAGAAAGCTTTGTAAACGACGAGGGCGAGACACTTATGCCCGACTATGAATATATAAAAACCGAAAACGATTATTATATATATGAAAATAAGAGCTTTATTCCTTACGGCTTTTCTTATGACTATTATATGAGCTATGATTTCTGCGAATCGTATAGCGAATCCTCAAGAGCGGCGCTTATGTTAAAGGCTATACTTTTAACCGATGAGCAGATTGAAAAGTACGGCAAGTATATGACCAATATCGAAGATATTGACGACGAGGAATTAGATTTTTATGATGAAACGGCTGACGATGAAGCTGTTTTAGACGATGAGGCTCTTTTAGAAGAGGAAACTGATAGCCAAGAAAATATAAGTCTTCTTATATCGGAGGAGACCTATATAGAGGATTGTGCAAGACTAAAGAAAACCGCTGCCGAAAGATTTGAGTACACAAAAAACGGATTTGTTGCAGATATTTCTACGGATAAAACGGGTCTTGTTTTCTTCTCTGTCCCCTTTAAAGACGGATGGACCGCTACAGTTAACGGAAAAGTGGCTAACATAGAGCGAGTAAACGAGGGCTTTATGGCAGTAGAGGCTACAGAGGGCGTAAACCTCATTGAGTTTAAGTATAAAACACCCTTTATTGATGAAGGAATACTCGTTAGCGGCGGCGCCGTTGTGGTATTTTTAGTTTACTTCCTATTTGCCTACTTCTATGCTAAGAACAATCCCCATAAAAACGGATATCCTGAGGGCGATGCATTACTTGCCCGTTGGAGAGCAGAGGAGATACAGTTAGCGGTTGAAAGTGAAGAAGAGGAGCCGAAAAGTATTTTAGACGATACGCCGATAGTAATTCCTAAAATAAACGAAGGCTTTGACGGAGGCTTTACTATTGACCTTTCAGAATTTGAAGAGGATAAAGGTAAAGATTGACAAAGAGATTTTTGCGTGATATAATACTCCTTGCAATTAAGGGAGCTTGATGAAACTCGGGCTGAGAGGAAATCCGCCAAAACAGGCTATGATTTCGACCTATAACCTGATGCGGATAATGCCGCCGTAGGAGAATACCGAAAGTATTGCCGCAGGTTATTTTGCCTGCGGCATTTTTTGTTTGCAGAGCGAAAATCCTGCTCTTTACCGACACTTTAGGCTTCAGGGTAATTGCAAAAAAAGAAAAGGAGAAATCTATTATGGAAAAATCGAAAAAAACTTACAAGCTAACCCTGTCTGCTGTATTTGTAGCGCTAGCGTCGGTGCTAAGTCTAGTAAAGGTGTATAAGCTGCCGCTTGGCGGTTCTGTAACACTTTTTTCAATGGTGCCGATTATTCTGATAGGACTGTTTTTAGGGCTTTCTTGGGGAATGGCGTCGTCCTTTTGCTATTCACTTATACAGCTTTTCTTTGGAATAGTGATTGACGGTGTACTCGGTTGGGGACTAACCCCCTTAAGTCTTATCGGCACAATATTTTTAGACTATATTTTGCCCTTTACCCTTTTAGGACTTGTAGCACTCTGCAGAAAAAGCGGACCGGTAGGGGTAGGCATTGGAGTGGCAGTTGTTATGGCTCTGCGGTTTTTATGTCACTTTGTGTCGGGAGTTATTATCTTTGATATCTGGTGCGAGTGGAAGAGTGTCCCGCTTTATTCCCTTTGCTATAACGGCTCGTTTATGCTGCCCGAGCTGGTAATCACCGCTATAGCCGTAATGGTGATATTATCACTTCCCCAAACAAAGCGCTTATTTCAAAAAATAGATTTATAAAAGAAAAACTCCCGCTTGCTAAGAAGCAAACGGGAGTTAAAATTTTTTAAAGGGCGATTTCTATTGTCATATTATTTGTTGCGTCTTTAATTTCAAACTCGCGGCGGTTATCAGCCTTATCAAGATAGTGTACAACCACTCTTTGCGGCTTGCGCTCGGATTTAAATGTAAACTTGATTTTATCACCGAGGTTAGAAAGCTTGAAGTCTGTTTTGCCCGAATATGTATAAATACCCTTAACATCGGCAATAAGCTTTTCCTTGTACCATTCTTTTGGCAGACCGGCTGTAATATGTAAAACATCCTCATCGTCAAAAGCATAGGCGGATGCGATATAGGAAACGAAGGCAAGAGGTGTCCAGAGGTGCTGAGTGTCACCCGTTTTGTTAGCGTCACCCTTTTGGACGCCGCGCTCTTCACACCAAGTAACTAGGGGGGAAGCGTGATTTAATGTAGGATACAAGAAGGAAGCTGCTTCCTCATACATACCAAATCTGAGGAAGGACTGCGAGAAGTTATCAAGCGCCATTGCAACCCAAAGGCCGTCCTTTTGCCAACCTGTGCCAACAGGAAGCCCCCCTTCGCTGATACCCTTTTTGTAAACATAATCTACGGTTTTACGAATAAGCTCATCATCATAGGGTAAAACCTTGGTGGGATGTGCTCCAAAAAGACAACCGAACATAGAGGTTTCGTCACCTGTGGGGGTGGCGGGGATATATGAGCCGTTTGCATTAGTAACATAATTCTCATTTAAGGATTTTAGTATGTCACGACGAGCGTCCTCATAAATCTTGGTAAATACCTTAGCGTCCTCGGTTTCACCCAAAATATTTGCAATCTCTATTGAAATTTTATCAGCGCCGATAGCAAGGAAGTTATGTGGATAGTAATATCCATAGAACTCTCCGCCGTCCATCATACCGCAGTCGCCCATACCGAAAGGCATAAAGCCGTAATGGGAGGAGTTTTTATCGGTTCGTGTGGTTTCTCGGGCGTTTGCGTTATATAATGTGGATTTCTTTATATATTCGTAATTGGCTCTTAAATAATCAATATCCTTTGTAATCATATAATGGTTATATACGAAGAATGCCTTGAAGAATATCCAGCCCCACATTTCGTGCTCCCAACCCTTTTTGGTAGCCCAGCAGCCGTCGTCGTCTTGACCTTCAATATGAAGCTTGCTGTCTTTCAGAGCCTGAGCCGAAAAGCCTAAAATATCGGTGGTTGTAACTGCGAGCATCGGTTCACCGCTGTTTGCGCATCTGTACTCATTAGTACCGCAAACAAAGCTTGATTTACCGCCCTTAAAGGTATCGTGCATAACATATAAATCGGAAAGACAAGCGTTGTAGCAATGCTTTACGCCCTCGTCTGCAAAATAGATTTTAGCACCACGATTTAAAAATCTGAGCCATTTCTTTTCAGCGGCTGTCATTTCCATTTCAAAGTCAATATTTTTAATGTCTTCTAACTCTTCAAAATAGTTGTTGAAGGGGAGGTAGAGATAGGCAGTTTTAGAAGCGCCCTTTTCCAAATTAAAGGACATATTTATAGCTTTTCTCGGACTTATTCCCTGAGCCTCCATTTCGGGCATCGGAACACCCTTTTGGGTTTTAGAGTTAGCAAGGTTGATCGGATATTCGTCAGCGCCTGTAGCGTAGGCTACCATTTTATCGGCTCTGCCGTCGTTCATTTTAAGAAGAAGGTTATTATTAACGCCGTCAATGTGTCCCTGATTGCTTATTACCCAACCGCCGATGTGATGGGCGATAATTTCTGCAGAGAAGGGCGCCTCATCGCTCTTAAAAACATTTTTTACGATAAGACCCTTTTTATATGCGATACATTCCATAGAAAATCTGCCGTCATTAGTGGAAATTTCCATTTTCGGAATACCGCTCTTTGTTCTTTTTACATTGTCTAAAACGATTTTTTCGCCGTTAATGTAAACTGTGAAGCCTACCTTAATAGAAAGACGGATAGTCTCCCAAGCGAGCGGAAAAACATCTCTTGGAGTTTTTTCCGCAAAGCCGAATTCGATTTTATCATCAAAAACATAAGCCAAATATTTATTTGACGACATAGGCTCGCAGAATGTCATTGCATACGGACGGGCGAATGCGTAAGAAAAATCAACATTGTTCATTTTTTTAACACCTCAAATTTTGTAGAAGGGTATATTTTAAACACCCCACTTATTTTCTTGATTATATCATAACATATAAACAATTTAAAGAGTTTTTTTAAGCCCTGAGAAAGAGCTGATTTGCGCAAATGTTTTTCTTGATAAATTGAGTGTTTTTCTGTATAATATCTGTGTATGTGCATTGTTTAAAAAATGTTTACAACTTTTATACAAATGTATGTTAGAGTATAAACGGCAAAAAGTTTTATGGAGGAATAGTAATGATAGAAGTTATTGGACTTTCTAAAAGGTACGGAACGCATCTTGCAGTACAGGATGTAAACTTTTCCATCAGCAAAGGTGAGGTTGTAGGTTTCTTAGGACCTAACGGTGCAGGTAAATCTACAATTATGAACATTTTAACGGGATACCTTTCGATGACACAAGGGTCGATTATGGTTGACGGCTTTGATATCAACGAAAATCCCGAAGATGTGAAGAAGAGAATAGGCTACTTGCCTGAAATTCCGCCCCTTTACATAGATATGACCGTAAGTGAGTATTTAAGTTTTATTTACGACCTTAAAAAAGTAAAGTTCCCGAAAAAGCCTCATATTGATGAGGTTATGCGTCTTGTAAAGATAGACAATGTTAAGGACAGACTTATAAAGAATTTATCAAAGGGTTACCGCCAAAGAGTAGGCTTTGCTCAGGCTTTGATGGGCAACCCCGATGTCCTTATTTTGGACGAGCCTACAGTTGGTCTTGACCCCAAGCAGATTATCGAAATCAGAAATCTAATTGCAAAGCTCGGAAAGAACCACACCATAATTCTTTCTTCACATATCCTTTCTGAAATTCAGGCGGTATGTAAGAGGGTTATCATAATAAATAAGGGTGAGATTATCGCTGACGATACACCCGATAACCTTTCTGCAAAGCTTTCGAGCGACCGTTCTGTAATGGCGCGAATTGTTTGCAACGAAGAAGATATGCTT
Organism: Oscillospiraceae bacterium; assembly: GCA_029227055.1. Classification (GTDB taxonomy): domain Bacteria; phylum Bacillota; class Clostridia; order Oscillospirales; family Acutalibacteraceae; genus UBA737. The sequence goes on from JAQXZE010000066.1 coordinate 13,015, forward strand.
GAAGCACTTTCCTCTGTAAAGGGAGTTGCAAAGGTAGTTTCTTTAGGCTCCAAAGAAAAGGGAAGCTGCGATTTTGTTATAACACCCGAGGAGGATACAGATATCAGGGCAGCCGTATCCCGCCGTATAAGTGAGAGAGGAAAAACTATACTTTCCTTTGCAGACAGCACACTCTCACTAGAACAGGTATTCCTTCGTCTTACTGAGGCACAGGATAATAACGAGGCCCGCAGAATGCTCGGCTTTGAAGTTAATGAAGATATCGTTGCTGACGAGGTAACAGAAGAAATTGAGAGTGAGGAGGCAGAATAATGAAAGCGGTATTTAAAAGAGAATTAAAGGCATATTTCTCAACACCCATCGGATTTTTGGTTGTTGCGGCATATTTCTTCTTTTTAGGTCTTTATTTTACGGTTGTATATGCAGCAGGAAGCCCTGAAATTTCTATGATAATTATGGCAACATCAAGTATTGTTGTTTTTACAATTCCGATAATTACAATGCGCCTTATGAGTGAGGACAGACGCCAAAAGGTTGACCAGGCTCTTCTTACTGCCCCCGTAAAGCTATCGGGTATAGTTTTCGGCAAATTCTTTGCTGCTCTTTCCCTTTTTGCAATTTGCTTTACCCCAACCCTCATTTTTGAAATTATAGTTGCAACTAAGGTAGAGGTAAACTTCATTTCTTACCTTTATTCGCTTTTAGGAATGTTGCTTTTAGGCAGTGCGCTTATCTCTATCGGTATGTTTATTTCCTCTCTTACAGAAAGCCCGATAGTTTCGGCAATACTTTCCCTAGTTATAAACTTTGTTGTTCTCTATCTTTCAACCTTTGCTACTATGGTTGATGTTGAGTGGATAACAAAAATCTTAAACAGGGCAGCATTTATAACTGTATTTGAAAACTTTGGCAACAACATTTTCAAAGTTGCAGACATAATTTATTTCTTAAGCATTACAGCAGCCTTCATTTTCCTAACGGTTCGCTCGCTTGAGAAGAGAAGATGGTCTTAAAGAGGTGAAGAATATGGAAGAGAAAAACATAAATGAAACAGCAGTTACAGAAGCTGCTGAAGTAAAAAAAGATAAAAAGTCGGCAAAAGACTTTTTAAAGGCTTTAAAGCAAAAAAAATCTACTAAGCTTAAAAACCAAGCCCTCTTTAAAAGAGGTGGATATTCTCTTGCAATAACTGCCCTTTTTCTAGTTGGTATTATACTCTTTAACTGGCTTGTTTCCGCCCTTGCAGACAGATTTAACCTTGAGTTTGATATGACTGCTACAAAGCAGAACACAATAACAGAAGAAAATCTAGATTTCATAAAAGATGTAAAAAATCCCGTGAGCATTGTTTTCTGTGCAAAAGAGGATGATTATGTAGGCGGAATGATGTCAAGCTATGCATCATATTACTACACTGTTTCTGACCCTAACGAAGCTAATTACTATAACCAAACCATAAATTTGGTTAAAAAATATGCTGATGTTAACAAGAATATCACCCTCGAATTTATTGATACTCAGAGTACAGAGTTTGCTAAGATTGCTTCTAAATATTCAAACGAAAACATTTCATACGGTGATATTATCGTTTCGGGCGAGGTTAAGGGTGACGACGGCAAAAATATGTCCCGTTACAAGATTATAAGCTATCAGGATATTTATACTCTAACAGACGAAAGCGGTATGGCAGCATACGGCGCCGGCGGTTATACAATTGACGGCAACAATATCGAAACTGTAGTTACAAGTGCAATTTCAATTGTTACAAGTGCAGAAACCAAAAAGGTATTACTCCTTACAGGCCATTCTGACTCTAATTATACCGAAATATTTAAAAAGCTTTTAGAGGTAAACGGCTATGAGATTACCGTTTCTGATGATGCTTTAATTACATCCATTTCAAAAGAGTTTGATGCGGTAGCTATTTTGGCTCCGAATAAGGATTTCCTTGGCAGTGAGCTTGACAAAATAGAGGAGTTTTTGGATAACGGCGAAGCGCTCGGCAAGGGTCTTTTATACTTTGCAGATGCAACCCTTCCCGTACTTCCTAACTTCAGCGAATTCTTGCTCGATTGGGGAATCGAGATGGAGGACGGAATTTTATTCGAAACAACCGCTAACAACCGTCTTGAAGGTGACCCCTATACAATGGGAACATTCCCCGCAGAAGATAAAATTACTTCTGGTATGACATACTGTATTACAAACTACAATGTACCCCTTGCCGCTACTGACCCTGCAGACGAGCGAATTGGTGTTACAAGCCTTATGAGTACATCTCCCACAGTTGTAGTAGCGCCTAAGGGCTCTGGCAGTGCTTGGGATGATTATTCCAAGAGCGATATGGGCACATATTCAAGCGTTATTCAGGCGGAAAAAACTGATATAGACGATGATAATATGGAAGTTAGCAGTTATGTAATTGCTTTTTCGAGTATTGAATTTATATATTCCGATTGGGCAGAATATGATGCTCTTTCAAACAAGAACATCGCCCTTGCCGCAGCAGACAGAGCAACAGGCGTTGAAAACACAGGAATTTCCTTTATTCCGAAGATTATAGTAAACGAAAGCTTTGCTGATGCTGTATCTGATGCAAGTGTTGCTGTAGTCAGAATGATATTTATGATACTCTTACCCATTGCAATAGTGGCTTTAGGTGTAGTTATCTTTATTAGGAGAAAGAACGCATAATGAGTGATTTTTTTGAAAAGAAGGACGGATTAGAAGAATCAGAGGCTCCTGCAGAAGAAACAAAAAAATACAAGGATGAATTTGAAGGCTTTGATACTATCTTTTCGGACCCCACAGAAAAAAGAGCGGCTACAAATAAGAGCGGTAACAAAAAGAGATTGACCGTAGTTTTAGCCTCTGTTTTAGCGGTTTTAGTTTTAGTATCAGGCACACTTGCAATTATAAAGCTTATCCCAAAAAAAGACCTCGATAATAATTCTTCGGCTTCAAACGAAATTTCTGTTTTAGAGCTTAATACAGACCTTTTAGAAAAGGTTACGGTTAAAAACGAAAACGGAAAATTCGTATTCACGTCAGAGCGCAAAAAGATAGAAAGCAGTGAAAGTGATAGCGAAGAATACGAAACTGTGTGGACACTTAGCGGTGTGAAAGCGGAGCTTACCGATACTTATGCAATAAGCGGTACATTTTCGGGTATTTCGAATATTTCGGCTACAAGAGAAGTGACAGGATTATCCCTCCAAGATTGCGGACTTGATAATCCGCGTTTTGAGGTTAGCGTAGAGTCCGAAAAATACGGTAATTTCTCGGTGCTTATAGGTAAAGCTTCCTTAGATACAATGGGAACCTACCTAAAGCTTTCCACTAAGGATAACATCTATCTTGTTACAACCGACCTTACCGAAACTCTAAACTTTACCGCTCTCGATTTAGCAGATGTTACCGATATCGATGTTATTGATGTTGCGGATGAGTATTTAAGCGAAGGCACACTGAAAAAATTTGATAAATTAACAGTTTCGGGCAAAAACTTTGCAAAGCCTGTTGTGATAGGTATGAACGAGGATGATTTCATAGCAGATTTCTTGCCCTATCTTGTGAAATCACCAACAGAGCGTTTTGCCGATAATCTTACTACAATTTTAAGTGTTTTCACGAGCAGTGTTGCTGCCGACGGCGCATATTCCTATGATGTTTCAGCAAGCGCCCTTAAGAAATTCGGACTTAATAATCCCGATATGGTAATAAGCATCGAGGTTGCAGGAGAGAGCCTTACCTATAGGTTTGCAAAGGTAGAGGACGGAGTTTATGCGATGTCATCAACCAACTGCAAGATGATTAAAAAGGTATCGCTTGAGAATGCTGAATTCTTAGAGTTTGCTACCGACGATTTATATTCTACTTGGGTTTTCTTAAGACCTATTGACGATACAAAGGATATCACCTTTACTCTAGACGGCAAGGACCATAAGTTTGAGCTTACTCATAATCCCGGTGAAGACGCGGAGGACACCTCCGATGATGAGCTGATAGTTTCCTATAAGAGTAAGAAGATAGATACCGAAACCTTCAGGGATTTTTATCAGGAATTTATAAGTCTTAGAGCTAAAGGCTTTGATACCGAAAAAACAAATCTATCGCCTGAGCTTACAGTTAAGGTAAATTACCTTGAAAAGTACAACAGAAGTGAGATCCTTACCTTTACAAGAGTATCTGCTACAAAGTATCAGTACAATCTTGACGGAAAGGCACTTGGAAATATAACTGCTGCAAGCTACAATAAGGTTATAAAAGCATTAAATAAGGTTATAGGATAAATTAAAAAACTCCGATGAATTTCATCGGAGTTTTTTGAGTTTATCATTATTATTTTGTTGGCTTTTTGAATTTTATCTCGCAGAGAATTGCAGAGCCTAAAATAAGAACTGCGCCTATAATTCCGTTTGAGCCTAGCTTTTCGGCAGGTAATATAATGCTCGAAAAAATTATAGCGGAAAGAGGGTCGATATATCCCCAAAGGGCAACAGTTTGAACATCTAGAAGCTTTATTGAAGAAAAATAAAGCAGATATGCAAGACCTGTATGTATTATACCCATAATGCTTATAAGCAAAATGTCTTTAGGCTCAAATGTAACTTCTTTGAAGCTGCCGCTAAAGACGGCGTATGGAATTAGGATTACACCCGAAAACAAAAGCTGAGAAAGGGTTTTTTCAAAAGATGGTATATGGGAGATTTTTTTGTTTGCTATTATAAGTGCCGCATACAGTACGGCAGCCCCCGTTCCAAAAAGGATACCTCGAGCTTCTGAAAAGGAGGGCAGACTGCCGCCTAAAAGATTTGAAACAAATGCCATTCCTACCAGCGACACTAAAAGGCAAAATATCTTTTTGGCGTCAAGCCGCTCTTTAAGAAGAAAGGGGGCGGCTATCAAAACAAAGACAGGGGCTAAATAGTAGCAGAGGGTAGCAACGGCTACCGAAGTGTATTTATAGCTTTCAAAAAGCAAAATCCAATTAATACCTAAAAATCCGCCCGATAATAAAAGAATTAAAAGGTCTCGCCGCTTTATCTTAAAAGAAAGCTTTTTATCGGTTATAAGCTTTACGGCGGCTAAAAATGCGGCGCCGATAAAGCCTCTTGATATGGCAACTATGTCGGACGGCAGACTTGTGAATTTTGCAAAAATTCCGATACTGCCGAAAATCAGCATAGAGCCGAGAAGCATAAATTTTGAAGCTGTTACAGTCCCGTTTTTCATATATTTATCCTTAAAATAAAATTTATTGCATTTAATATAGCACTTTCAATGACTTTTTTCAATCTATTTTTGAACAGCAGGTTAAATTTGCCTTGTTAATATAAATAAATCTTGTCTCAAAGCCTGTTAAATGGTATAATATAAACACAGTAATTAAAATGGAGGATTTTATGCGTACTCTTGCTATCGGTGATGTTTGCGGCAGTATCGGCTGCGCGGCGCTTTTAAAGTTTTTGCCGCTTCTTAAAAAAGAGAAAAATATAGATTTTGTAATAGTAAACGGCGAAAATTCTGCCGACGGCAACGGCATTACTCCCGATAGTGCGGAAAGTATTTTCTGCGCGGGTGCAGATGTTATTACAGGTGGAAACCACACAATGCACAGAAGAGAAATTCATACCGCTCTTGACGAAAATCCTTATCTTTTAAGACCCGATAATCTTCCCGTTAATTACGGAAAGGGCTACTGCTTTGTGGATTTAGGAAGAACCACTGCGGCGGTTATAAACCTTTCAGGTCAGATTTATCTTGAAAATCAAAAGGCCGAAAACCCATTTTTAAGAGCGGACGAGCTTTTAGAAAAAGCCAAAGCGGACGGCGCTGTTCATATATTTGTAGATTTTCACGCCGAGGCTACCAGCGAAAAAAGAGCGCTCGGTATTTATCTTGATGGAAAAATTACGGGCTTTTTCGGAACCCATACCCATGTGCAAACCTCCGATTTGCAAATTCTGCCGAAAAGCACAGGCTATATAACTGACCTTGGAATGACAGGAACTATAGACTCGGTTTTAGGGGTTGAAAGCTCTATTATAATTGATAGACTTAGAAACGGAAAAACCGATAAATTCCGCTTATCAGAGGGCATATGTATGATAAACGGCTGTATTTTTGAGTCGGATAAAGACGGAAAAGTTATTAAAACAGAGCAAATTTATATCAGGGAGGAATAAAGGTGAAAAGAGCAATATCCTTAATACTCGTATTGCTTATATTCCTTATGGGAACTGCCTGCGGCAAAAATGATGAGACCTCATCTTCAAAAAAGCCGTCAGAGGTAACGCAGTCAAATAAGGGCGGAAATTTTAATCTCCTTTATAGTTCGTCGGATAGCTTTAACCCTTATAAAGCAGAAAGCGACCTTAACCGCAATCTCTCTCTTCTTGTTTTCGACCCACTTGTAAAGCTTGATAACAATTTTGAAGTGAATTATATATTGGCAGAAAAAATTACACTTAAGGGCAAAAAATGCACAGTAACCCTTAAAGATGTCAAATTTTCTGACGGCACAACCCTTACTGCCGATGATGTTGTCTATTCGTATAATCTTGCTAAAAGCACTAAAACCAAGTATCTTTATCAGCTTTACGAGGTAAAATCGATAAAGGCTGAAAATGATAAAACGGTAGTCTTCAATTTATCAAGAAGAGACATATATTTTGAAAAGCTTTTAACCTTTCCCATAATAAAGGCAAAAAGCGATAAAAAGACCGATGTTGATGGCAGAGTGCTCTGTCCTATAGGAACAGGCAGATATACTGTAAATGAAGAAAAGGAAGAACTTAATGTAAACAAAAAACATTTTGGTATATTGCCCGAGCTTGAGAAAATAACCCTCATAAACGCTCCCGACCCTGCCGCTGTTTCCCATTATGTTGAAATAGGCACGGCTGATATGTATTATACCGATATATCAAACGGCAGTATTGTTCGTATGAGCGGTAAAAAGCAGGATGTAAATCTTCTAAATTTCGTATATCTCGGAATGAATGAGAGCTACGGTCAGCTATCAATAAAGGAACTTAGATATGCTATATCCTCAGCTATTAACAGAACGGCGCTCTGCAAGGATGCATACCACAATAACGCTCTTGCCGCAACGGGATTTTTCAGCCCTGTTATTAAGGATATAGCGTCGGTGCAAAATCTTGAGAGTGTTGCCAATACTCAAATTAGTATTGAAAATTTGGAAAGAATAGGGTATAATAGGTTAGATAGTGATAACTATCGGATTAATTCCTCAGGCAATAGAATAAGGCTTACCTTGCTTGTAAATAAAGAAAACGAGTCAAGAGTGGCTGCTGCAAACCTTATTGCCGAGCAGCTTCGTGCAGTAGGAATACAGATAACCGTTTTAAAGAGAAGCTATTCTCAGTATGTGAGCGCACTCAAGTCAAAAGAATTTCAGCTTTATATCGGCGAGATTGAAACACTTGCTAATATGGATTTGTATGAGCTTACAGTATACGGCGGAAGAGCCGCCTTTGGTATTAAAAAGGATGCCGAAAAAGAGGATAAAAGCTCTGATAAGACAGATGAAAAAACCGCTACTGTAAAAAGCGTTATAGAGGGCTTTTATTCGGGGAAGAATACAATTGCCGATGTTGCAACACGTCTTCAAACCGAAATGCCTGTAATTCCGCTTTGCTACAGAAAGGGTTTACTGTTTTACAGTGATAAGATTTCAAATGTTAAAGAGGTATCCGCTTCAGACATTTATTTCTCTTTCAGCGAATACATTATTAAAAAATAATTCGGGAGGATTTTAATATGATAACTTATGAAACCAGAATAGGTACCATTGAGATTTCCGAAGCTTATTTATCAAAGCTTATAGGTCACGAGGTTACTTCCTGTTTTGGAGTTGTAGGTATGGTGCCGAGCAGCTCAAAACAAAAGATATTCAAGCTTATTTCCAAGGAAGAAGCAATTGATACAGGCATCGCTATCAGAAAAGACGGTGAGGGTATTAATGTTGAACTTCATATTGTAGTAACCTACGGTATGAATATAAATGCTATTGCCGTGAGCATTACCGAAAAGGTACAGTATGTAGTAAAAGAGGCAACAGGCATTACCGTTAACAGAGTTATCGTCAAGGTTGACGGAATTAAGGAATAGGAGTGTTTATATTTGTTTAAGGGAGATATTTTGCGTGATGCCGTAATTTCGGCAGCCAATAATCTTTATAATAACCGTAAGCGTGTAGACGATTTGAATGTATTTCCTGTTCCGGACGGTGATACAGGTACAAATATGTCTATGACACTTGCAAATTCTGTAAGAGAGCTTGAAAAGCTATCCTCTGCTACTGCAGGTAAGGTAGCCGCTGTTAATGCTTCGGCTCTTTTAAGAGGGGCTAGAGGAAATTCGGGCGTTATTACCTCTTTGCTTTTCAGAGGCTTTGCAAAGGGTATCGGTGACGAGGAATTTGTTACAGCTGAAAATTTAAGCGCTGCTTTTACTCTTGGTGTAGAGGCGGCTTATAAGGCAGTTATGAAGCCTACTGAGGGCACAATTTTAACAGTTGCCAGAGTAGCTAGTGAATATGCAGTAAAGGCTAAAGACGAGGGCAAGGACGCTCTAGGCGTTTTTGAAGCGGCTCTTGAGGGCGCTAAAGAGGCATTGGCTTCTACTCCCGAGCTTTTACCTGTTCTTAAAAAGGCAGGCGTTGTGGACGCAGGCGGTCAGGGCTTTGTTGTTATCCTTGAGGGTATGCTTTCTGTATTGAGAGACGGCATAATTATTAAGAGCGAAGCTGTAGTAGACGATGGCGAAGAAGAGGAAAACGGTGCTCGCAATGCAGCAGGTGAATTTGAGGGTGAAATCACCTTTACCTACTGTACAGAGTTTATTGTAAACCGCAATCCCGAATGTGAAAAAGAGCCTAATGAGCTTCGTCTTTTCCTTGAAACAATAGGCGACTGCGTAGTTGTTGTTGACGATGAAGAAATTATTAAGGTTCATGTTCATACCGACCACCCCGGTAATGCTATTGAAAATGCACTTACCTTCGGTCAGCTTGTACACCTTAAGATTGAAAATATGCGTGACCAGCACGAAAGAGCAAAGCACGACGCTGAGGTTTCCCGTAAAAAGCCTGCTAAGAGTGCAGATTTAACCGAAACCTTTACCCCTGCAGAGCCTGTAAATCCCGTAGGCTTTGTATCGGTTTGCGCAGGTGACGGAATTGCAAACCTCTTTAAAGACCTTAATGTTGATACAATAGTAAGCGGCGGTCAGACGATGAACCCAAGCACTGATAGCATCTTAAAGGCTATTGAGGCTACTCCCGCTGAAACTGTTTATGTTTTACCGAATAACAAGAATATCATTATGGCGGCAGAACAGGCAATACCGATAAGCACCCGTAAGGTTATAGTTCTTCACACAAGAACAATTCCTCAGGGTATATCGGCAATGCTAGCCTTTGACCCTGACCTTGATACCGAAGCTAACGCAATTGAAATGCAGAAGGCAGCAGAAAGGGTTGCAACAGGTCAGATTACATTTGCTGCAAGAGATTCCGATTATGACGGACACAAGATCAAAAAAGGCGAGCTTTTAGCCCTTAATAACGGCAAGGTTTCCTTTGTTGATACCGACCTTGATAAGACCGTTCTTCGTCTTACAAAGCAGCTCATAAATAAAAACAGTGAGTTCTTAACTGTAATTTACGGCGAGGATATAACCGACGAAAAGGCAGCGTCTATTGAAAGTCAGTTAAACGAAAAATTCGGCGATAAGGTAGAGATTACCTTTATCAGCGGCGGTCAGCCTATTTATTATTTCATCCTCTCGGTAGAGTAAAAAAGTCAAACGGAGTGCCGTTTATGATTTCTTTTGATACTGATATTAAATATTTAAAAGGCGTAGGCGAAAAAAGAGCCGAACTCTTTAGAAAGCTGGGCATCGATACCATCGGTGCCCTTTTGCGTTTTTACCCGAGAGGCTATGAGGACTGGGGAAATATAGTTACTGCCTATGATGCTCCAATGGAGCAGATTGTCTGCATAAAGGCGAGGATTGTAAGTGATATAAACGAAAAAAAGGTTCGTCAAAATATGACGGTTTACCGATTTTCCGCTGCCGATAAAAGCGGAGAGTTTAGCGTTGTTTTGTTTAACAATAAATATTTAGCGAACAGACTTCACAAAGGCAGTGAGTATCTATTTTACGGAAAGCTTGGCGGCGGTGTGTGGTCGAGGGAGATGTCTTCCCCCGAGATATCAGAGGTTAGCACTGCAGGAATAAGACCTATTTACAAGGCGGTGCACGGGCTGCCCTCTAAAACAACCGAGCGTATTATGAAAAATGCTCTGGCGGCTAATATTCCCGAGGACCCAATCCCTAGTAAAATAAGGGAGAAATACCGCCTTTGCGAGCTTAGATTTGCAATAGAAAATATTCATTTTCCAAGGGATAAGGAGGCACTTATCAGAGCTCGAAAAAGACTTGTTTTTGAAGAGCTTTTTATACTTCAGACAGGTCTTGCTCTTTTGAAAACCTCAAAGAATAAAAAGACAGATTATGTTATAAAGAATAACTGCTTTGATGAATTCAAAGGCTTTTTGCCGTATAGTCTTACCTCGGCGCAGATAAAGGCGGTCGAGGATTGCCTTTCAGATATGATGTCGGGCAGACTTATGAACCGACTAGTCGAAGGTGATGTAGGCAGCGGGAAAACCGCCGTTGCGGCGGCGCTTTGCTATATTACCGCTAGAAACGGATATCAGGCAGCCCTTATGGCACCAACCGAAATATTGGCGGTGCAGCATTATAAAAACCTTTCAGCTCTTTTAGAGCAAAAGGGAATTTCTTGCGTTTTGCTTACAGGCTCAATGTCTAAAAAAGCGCGACTTGAGGCGCTTTTCTCGATAGTCAGCGGAGAGGCGTCTGTAATTATCGGCACCCACGCGATAATTTCCGAGAGTGTTGAATTTAAAAATTTAGGTCTTGTTGTAACCGACGAACAGCACCGCTTTGGTGTAGCCCAGAGGGAGCGCCTCGCTGAAAAATCCTCGTCTCCGCACATTCTTGTTATGTCGGCGACACCTATTCCTCAAACACTTTCTCATGTAATATACGGGGATTTAGATATAAGCATTATAGACGAGTATCCAAAGGGCAGACAAAAAATAGAAAGCTTTTGTATTAATGGCTCTATTAGAAAAAGAGCATATAATTATATAAAGAAGCATCTCGATGAGGGCAGACAGGGGTATATCGTTTGTCCTTTGGTAGAGGAAAACGAAGAAACAAAGCTTATATCTGCCGAAGAGTATTATAAAAAAATAACGGCACCTAACGGATTTTTTAAGGATTATAAGGTAGGTCTTTTGCACGGCAGAATGAAAGCAAAAGAAAAGGATGCCGTTATGAAGAGCTTTGCCGACGGCGAAATCAAGCTTTTGGTCTGCACAACTGTGGTTGAAGTCGGAATAGATGTGCCGAATGCGGCAATTATGGTTATAGAAAATGCCGAGCGTTTTGGCCTTTCACAGCTTCATCAGCTAAGGGGCAGAATAGGCAGAGGAAAGCACCAATCAAGCTGTATTTTCATTACCGACTCTACAGAGCCGCATACTCTAAAGCGCCTTGATGTAATAAAGAATAATAGTGACGGCTTTAAGATTGCAAATGAGGATTTAAAGCTTAGAGGCCCAGGAGATTTTCTCGGCAACCGCCAACACGGACTTCCTCGTTTTAATATTGCCGACATTTTCTCAGACTTTGAAACACTTAAAACGGCAGGGGTTGCGGCAAAGGAATTAATTGAAGAGGATAGAAGTCTTGCTTTACCCGAAAACGCCCTTTTGAAAGAGGAAATTTCAAGGCTTTATAAGCGCCTTTTCTAAAGAACGCATAATCTGACAAATTTTTTCAATTTAATAGTGTATTTTACTTGAAAAAACGGGGTCAATATATTATAATACATTTCATATATGATATTTTATTTATACATTTTTGAACGGAGTTTTTACAGATGGCAGAATATTTGAAAATGGAAGCAGAAGAGCTCGAACATGAGTTTTCAGCGGTTAGGAAAAAGTATAACGAGCTGCTTTCATTAAATCTTTCTCTTGATATGTCGAGAGGAAAACCGAATTTTGATAATATGGATTTGTGCGACGAGGTTTTCACTGCTGTTACTAAAGAGAGCGGTTATAAAACCTTAGCGGGAGTAGATTGCCGCAACTATGGCGGTATGGACGGACTTCCCGAAGCAAAGGCTTTATTTGCTGAAATTTTCGGGGTTGAGCCTTCTCAGGTTATAGTAGGAGGAAATTCGTCCCTTTCTATGATGTTTGATACAGTAGCTCAGGGTATGACGCACGGCTTCGGTGAGGGTGCTTGGGGCAAACAAGACAATATAAAATTTATCTGTCCTGCCCCCGGATACGACCGTCACTTTGCAGTAACCGAGCATTTCGGAATTGAGCTTTTATATGTTCCTATGACCGAAAACGGTCCTGATATGGACATGGTAGAGGAGCTATGCCGCGACGCATCTGTTAAGGGTATGTGGTGTGTTCCTAAATATTCAAACCCTGAAGGTATTACTTTCTCAGATGAAACGGTACGCCGAATGGCAGCCTTAAAGCCTGCTGCAAAGGATTTCAGAATTTTCTGGGATAACGCTTATGCTGTTCACGACCTTTATGACGAGGGCGACGACCTTTTAAACATCTATGACGAATGTGTAAAGGCGGGCAATCCTGATTTAGTGTTTATGTTCACCTCTACTTCAAAGATAACATTCCCGGGTGCCGGCATTGCGGCTCAGGCGGCAAGTCCTAACAATATCGCAATGATAAAGTCAAGACTTCAATATCAAACCATCGGTCCCGATAAATTAAATCAGCTTCGTCATTTAAGATTTTTGCCCGATATGGCGGCAGTTAAAAATCAAATGAAAAAGCACGCCGAAATTTTGAGACCAAAGTTTGAAAGCGTTTTAGAAGAACTCGAAAAGCAGCTTTTTGATACAGGTATTGCGCGTTGGACTAAACCTCGCGGCGGATACTTTATAAGCCTTTATGTTTTAGAGGGCACAGCTAAGAGGGTAGAGGAGCTTTGCAAAGCTGCAGGAATGGTTTTAACCCCTGCAGGCGCTACCTATCCTTACGGTAAAGACCCGTATAATTCAAATATAAGAATAGCCCCCTCTTTTCCCTCTGTGGAGGAGATAAAAAAGGCGGCTGAGGTGCTTTGCGTAGCGGTGCGTTATGCGGCGCTTGAAAAGTTAATCGGCAAGTGTTAATGTAAATAATGTTAAAGATTGACTTTATAGAGATTTTTATGTATAATTATTAAATACTAAAGAAAAAACGGAGGCCATACCTATGAAATCCAAAAGGACAGCCAAACCGGTATTTTTCGTAATAGTAGCTTTGATTTTGGCACTTACTTATCTTGCCTTTTTCGGAGTTGAAAATTATTACGGAGATACAAGACAGGTTTATTTTAAAGGCGCAAGCGATATCCGTTGGGGTATTGACATATCGGGCGGTGTTGAGGCAGTTTTTTCACCTGACAAGGAAGGTGTTAAGATTACCGACGACGATATGGACGCCGCAAAGTCGATTATAGAAACACGACTTGTAAACAACAATATCACCGATTACGAGGTTTACACCGATACTGCTAATCATCAGATAATCGTTCGTTTCCCCTGGGCTGCAGGCGAGAGCGACTTTGATGCTCAGAAGGCAGTACAGGAATTAGGTGAAACCGCACTTTTAACCTTCTGTGACGGTACAACACAGGACACCGTATTACTTAGCGGTGCTAAGCACATTCAGAGTGCTCAGGCAGGTGTTGATGAGCAGGGCGGTTATGTAGTATATCTTAACTTCACAGCCGAAGGTAAGAGCCTTTTTGCTACCGCTACTGCAAACAGAGTAGGAAAGACCATCTCTATCTGGATGGATGATACTATGATTTCTGCTCCTACTGTACAGAACGCTATTACCGACGGACAGGCATACATAAACGGTATGGAAAGTGCAGAGGCTGCAAAGGAGCTTGCTGATAAGATTAACGCAGGTTCACTTCCCTTTGCTCTTACTGCTGATGACAGCAAGCTTCAGATTATCTCGCCGTCCCTCGGCTCTGATGCTCTTGATGTTATGGTAATTGCAGGTGCTATTGCATTCGCTTTGGTTTGCATCATTATGATTTTACGCTATCGCTTAAACGGTGTGGTAGCTTCTATTTCCCTTTTAGGTCAGCTTGCAGGCTCGATCGCTTGTATTTCGGGCTTCTTCGGAAATACTTCAAGCTTTACCTTAACCGTTCCCGGTATTGCAGGTATTATCCTTTCTGTCGGTGTTGGTGTTGACTGTAATGTTATCGCATCTGAGCGTATCCGTGATGAGTTCGCTAAGGGCAAAACTATTGACGGTGCGATTGATAGCGGCTTTAAGAACAGTCTTAGTGCCGTAATCGACGGTAACGTTACCGTTGTTATTGTAGCATTAGTTCTTATGGGCGCATTCGGTACACCCGATAGCCTTATTGCAAAGCTCTTCTCACCCTTAATGGCGCTTTTCGGAACCTCTATTACAGGCTCTATCTATTCCTTCGGTTACACCCTTTTAGTAGGCGTTGTATTCAATCTCTTGATGGGTATTCTTGCTTCTAAATATATGCTCAAGAGTGTTTCTCAGCTTAAATTCTTGAGAAAACCCTGGTTGTACGGAGGTAAGAAAAATGGCTAAGAAAATGATTGATTTTAACAAAAATTTTAAGAAGATAGTCATCGTATATTTAGCTATTTTCTTAGTTGGCGTAGTACTCGCATTAGTTTTAGGCGTTAAGCTTGATATCAACTTCAAGGGCGGCGCTCGTATCACCTACGCTTACACAGGTGAGGTTGCTGAAAAGGATGTTCAGTCGGCATTAGGCGATGTTATTAAAGAAAAATATACCGTTACAAAGAGTACTTCCATTGCAGGCGATACCAAAACTATATCCTTAAACCTTGTAGGTAATAAGGGTATCAGCACAAAGGTACAGGAAGACATAACTAAGAAGCTCACAGAAAAGTTCAAGGATAACAAAATTGAGCTTTACGACTCAAACTCAGTTAGTCCTACAATTGCAGGCTCCTTCTTCTTAAAGAGCTTGGTTGCAGTTGTTATTGCAGCGGCATTTGTTGTACTTTATGTAGGTGTCCGCTTCCGTAAAATCGGAGGCGTGTCTGCAGGTATGACAGCCCTTGTAGCACTTGTTTTTGACGTGCTTATTACCTTCTTTGTCTGTGTATTCTTCAGACTTCAGATTGACTCTAACTATATCGCAGTAGTTCTTACAATCTTAGGTTATTCTCTTAACGACACAATCGTTACATTTGACCGTGTTCGTGAGAACAGAAAGCTTTATCCTGAAGATGATTTGGCTGAAAGCGTTAATAAGAGTATCAATATGACACTTATAAGAAACGTTATAACCTCTGTTACTACATTTGTTGCAGTACTTACAGTTGTTGGCGTTGCTGAGATTTTCGGTCTTACAACACTTCGTACCTTCGGTATTCCGATGGCATTCGGTATTGTTTCAGGCTCTATTTCTTCTCTTTGTATCGCAGGTCCCCTCTGGGTTATCTGGCAGAACAAAAAGAGCAAGAAAAAAGCAAGATAAAGGGTTACTTATATGTAAAACGGCTATCCCAAAGCTTTGGGATAGCCGTTTTTGTATGATTTTTTTATTTTCTTAATTCCTCGACAAATTCGCCGATACGAACTAATGCCTCTCTTATATGCTCTACCGAGTAGCAATAGGAGGCTCTTATAAAGCCTTCACCGCTATCTCCGAAAGCATTACCCGGAACAACAGCTACCTTTTTACTGTAAAGCAGTTGTTCGCAGAACTCTTCACTTGTAAGTCCTGTTGAGCTTATAGAGGGGAAAGCGTAGAAAGCACCCTTAGGTTCTCTGCAGGTAAGACCGATTTTATTAAAGCCTGCTACCATAAGTCTTCTTCTGCGGTTGTATTCCTCTATCATATTCTGTACATCCTCGTCACAGCTTTTTAGTGCCTCAATAGCGGCATACTGTGAGGTTGTAGGCGCACACATAATTGCAAACTGATGGATTTTTGTAATCTGCTTCATAATTTCACTCGGTCCGCAAGCATAGCCAAGCCGCCAACCTGTCATTGAAAAAGATTTTGAAAATCCGTTTACTGTAATTGTGCGCTCCCACATATCGCCTACAGTTGCGATAGGTGTATGGGGATTGCTTGAAAATGTAAGCTCTGCATATATTTCGTCGGATAAAACTAAAATGTTTGTGTCTCTGAGTACTTCTGCTAATTTTTCTAAATCTTCCCTTTCCATAATAGCGCCTGTGGGATTTGAGGGGTAGGGGAGGATAAGAAGCTTTGTTTTGTCGGTAATAGCGGCCTTTAGCTCCTCAGGAGTAAGCTTAAAGCCGTTTTCAGCCTTTGTTTCAACGATTACCGGAACACCGCCTGCAAGACGGGTTATCGGCTCATAGCAAACATAAGAGGGCTGAGGAATAATTACCTCGTCGCCGGGGGTTATAACGGCTCTTACACAGCCGTCAATAGCCTCGCTGCCGCCGACTGTTATTAAAATTTCCTTTTCGGGCTCGTACTTTAAGGAATATTTACGGTCAAGATACTTTGAGATTTCGCGCCTTAGCTCAATAACGCCTGAATTAGACGAATATTTTGTTCTGCCGCGCTGGAGTGAGTCAATTCCTGCTTTGCGGACAGGCCACGGGGTCTGAAAATCAGGCTCTCCGACGCCTAAGGAAATAACATCGTCCATAGTAGCCGTAATATCGAAAAATTTACGAATGCCCGAAGGTTTAATTTCCGTAACAGTTGGGTTTAAAACCTTCGAATAATCTATCATAACCAGAACTGCCCCCTATCGTCAGGCTTTGCTACGCATAGCTCAACATCCATTTCCTTGTATCTGCGCATTACGAAATGGGTTGATGTAGAGGTTACAGAATCAATAGTTGCAAGCTCTCTTGCAACAAAGCGGGCTACATCCTGAAGGGTTTTGCCCTTAACTACAACATTCAGGTCATAAACACCAGACATTAAATAAACCGACTCAACCTCGTGGTATGCCATAATTCTTCTGGCAACCTCTTCAAATCCTAAATCGGCTTTAGGAACAACATTAAGCTCAACGATTGCCGAAACATAGGCTGCGTCAAGCTTTTCCCAGTCGATAACTGCTTTGTAGCCCCTGATAACGCCTTCCTTTTCAAAGCTTTTTATTTCGGCTTCTACTTCTGCTTCGGTTTTTGCGAGCATAACTGCAAGCTCTTCTACAGTGTATCTCGCATTTTTGCTTAAAAGCTTTAATAATTCATTTTTCATAAATCTTAATCCTCCTAATAAAAACGCCCTGAACACAAAAATTATGTGTTCAGGGCGGAGTTATATCCGTGTTACCACCTGAATTCGAAATTATAAAATTTCGCACTCATAGGCATCGAAAAATGCCTTGTTCTATAACGGGAACAACCGGTTTCCCTTTCGGGAACAGCTCAAAGCCAGCTTCGCCGAGTAAATTTGAAAGGCTTGCACCAACCGCCTTTTCTCTAAAACCCTTAAACTCGGTTACTTAGTGCTTATCATAGCTTTTGGTTATTAATTTTTTATTATTATACACAAATTTCAGCCGTTTGTCAATAATCGGTTAATTACTTGATTGTGCCAACAGAGGTTTCCTTGCGGATAACATCGTGAGCGCCGCCCTCGATAATACTTGTAGCAGATACAAGTGTGAGCTTAGCCTTATCGCGAAGCTCAGGCAAACTTAGCGCTCCGCAGTTGCACATAGTAGACTTAACCTTGCTTAAGGTAAGATTTACATTATCCTTAAGAGAACCGGCATAGGGAACATAAGAGTCAACACCCTCTTCAAAGTGAAGCTTCTTGTCACCGCCGAGGTCGTAACGCTGCCAGTTTCTTGCTCTGTTAGAGCCCTCGCCCCAATATTCCTTGTAGTAGTTGCCGTTCATAGAAACGCGGTTTGTCGGGCTTTCGTCAAATCTTGCAAAATAACGGCCGAGCATTAAGAAATCGGCACCCATAGCAAGAGCTAAGGTCATGTGGTGGTCGTGTACGATACCGCCGTCGGAACAAACAGGAACATAGATACCTGTTTCCTCGAAGTATTCATCACGAGCTGCACAAACATCTATAAGAGCAGTGGCCTGTCCTCTGCCGATACCCTTGGTCTCACGGGTGATACAGATAGAGCCGCCGCCGATACCAACCTTAACAAAGTCAGCCCCTGCTTTTGCGAGGAATAAAAATCCTTCGCGGTCAACAACATTACCTGCACCGATTTTAACAGTATCGCCGTACTTTTCCCTAACGAACTTGAGGGTTAATGCCTGCCACTCGCTGAAGCCCTCGGAAGAGTCAATACAAAGTACATCTGCACCTGCCTCAACAAGAGCGGGGATACGCTCAGCATAGTCGCGGGTGTTTATACCTGCGCCTACAACATATCTCTTTTGACTGTCAAGAAGCTCGTTGGGATTTTCCTTGTGAGCGTCATAGTCCTTACGGAAAACAAAGTATTTAAGATTTCCGTTATCGTCAACTATCGGTAAGGAGTTTAACTTGTTGTCCCAAATAATATCGTTTGCCTGCTTTAAGGTTGTGTCGGCACCTGCAACGATAAGCTTTTCGAGAGGAGTCATAAACTCGCTGACCTTAGTATCCTTATCCATACGGCTAACGCGGTAATCTCTGCCTGTGACGATACCTAAAAGCTTGCCGTTTTCTGTACCGTCAGAGGTAACGGCAACAGTTGAGTAACCGTTCTTTTCTTTTAAGGCTAAAACATCAGCGAGAGTGCCGTCGGGTGTGATATTAGAGCCGCTTACAACAAAGCCTGCCTTGTATGCCTTTGCCTTGGCTACCATAGCAGCCTCGTCTTCGATAGACTGTGAGCCGTAGATAAAGGACACGCCGCCTTCACGGGCTAAAGCTACAGCCAATCTATCGCCTGATACCGACTGCATTATAGCAGAGGTCATAGGAATATTCATAGAGATTGCAGGCTCTTCGCCCTTCTTAAATTTAACAAGCGGTGTTTTAAGACTTACATTTGTTGGGACACACTCAGAAGAGGAATATCCGGGCACCAAAAGGTATTCATTAAAGGTATGAGAGGTTTCGGGAAAATAATAAGCCATTTGCAATTACTCCTTTTCATAATTTTAATATATATTTTATATGATTATAATAGTTTATGGTAGGAAAGTCAATTAAAAAAGTGACTTATTTGCGGATAAAAATCAGGCTCAAAACGAAAAAAATTATGTATTTTTACCTAAAAGACGAAAAAAGATAAGAAAAACGAATATTTTTCAAAAAAATGATTGCAAAATCGGTTTTGTTGTGTTATAATTTATCGGCTACTAAAAAGTAGCAAAATATAACACACATTCCGTTTAATCCGAATCGGTGCCGTGCAAGGTAAATTACCTTACTGCCGTGGCGGTTTTCGGTAGATATTCGGGATGGAGGTAAAACCTTAGGAGGAAAAACAAATGGCAGTAGTATCAATGAAACAGTTGCTTGAAGCCGGTGTTCATTTCGGACATCAGACAAGACGCTGGAACCCCAAGATGGCAAAGTACATCTTCACAGAGCGTAACGGTATCTATATTATCGATCTTCAGAAGACCGTTAAGAAGCTTAACGAAGCTTATTTATTCGCTCGTGAAATCGCAGCAGAAGGTAAGGACATTTTGTTCGTAGGAACAAAAAAGCAGGCTCAGGATTCCGTTAAAGAGGAAGCTATCCATTGCGGTATGCCCTTCGTTAACGCTCGTTGGCTTGGTGGTATGCTTACCAACTTTACAACCATCCGTACAAGAATTGACAGATTAAATCAGCTTCGCACTATGCGTGACGACGGCACATTCGAGCTTCTTCCCAAGAAGGAAGTTATCAAGCTTAACCTTGAAATTGAAAAGCTTGAGAAGTTCCTTGGCGGTATTCAGGATATGAAGAAGGTTCCGGGCGCTCTCTTTATCGTAGACCCCCGCAAAGAAAGAATCGCTGTTCAGGAAGCTAAGAAGCTCGGTATTCCGATTATCGCTATCGTAGACACAAACTGCGACCCCGATGAGATCGACGCAGTTATCCCTGGTAACGACGACGCTATCCGCGCTGTTAAGCTTATCGCAGAAACCATCGCTGCTGCTGTAATCGAAGGCAGACAGGGTGAAGAAATGGGCACTGCAGCTGCTGAAGAAGCAGAAGAAGTTGCAGAGGAAACAGCAGAAGCTGCTGAATAATTACAACTGAATATTAATAGGAGGAACACAAAATGAGCTTTACTGCAAAAGACGTGCAGGCTTTAAGAGAAAAGACCGGCTGCGGTATGATGGACTGCAAAAAGGCACTCGTTGAAACAAACGGTGATATGGAAGCAGCTGCTGATTACCTTCGTGAAAAAGGTCTTGCTTCTCAGGCAAAGAAGGCAAGCAGAATTGCCGCTGAGGGTACAGTTTGCACTTACAATAACAATGGCGTAGGCGCAGTTGTTGAGCTTAACGCTGAAACAGACTTCGTTGCCGGCGGTGACGAGTTTAAGAAATTAGCTGCTAAGGTTGCAAAGGTTGCGGCTGAGGCTAACCCTGCTGATTTAGAGGCTCTCCTTGCTACTACAGCTGACGGTCAGACCGTTGAAGAAATGGTACAGGAGTTATTCTTAAAGGTTCGCGAGAACATTAAGGTTCGTCGTTTTGTTCGTTATGAGGGCAAGGTTGTTGACTATGTTCACGCAGGCGGCAAAATCGGTGTTATGGTTAAGTTCGATACAGAGCTTGACGCTACTAACCCTGAATTCGTTGCTATGGGTAAGAGCATCGCAATGCAGATTGCAGCTATGAACCCCTCTTATCTTGACGAGGCTTCTGTTCCTGCAGAGGTTATCGAGAAGGAAAAGGCAATCCTTATCGCTCAGATGAAGGAAGATCCTAAGATGGCTAACAAGCCTGATGCAGTTCTCGGCAAAATCGTTGAGGGTAAAATCGCTAAGTACTACAAGGAAAACTGCCTTGTTGAGCAGCAGTTCGTTATGGACGGCGATTTAACCGTTGCTAAGTACGTAGAGAACGTTGCTAAAGAGCTTGGCGCTGCTATTTCTATCGTATCTTTCGTTCGTTACGAAAAGGGCGAGGGCATCGAGAAGCGTGTTGACGACTTCGCAGCAGAAGTTGCAAGTATGGTTAAATAATTTTAAATTTAAAACTGCTCTGTTTTTACGGGGCAGTTTTTTTATTGACAGAAAATGCATTTTACATTAAAATAAAATTGTGGGCAATATATATTTGTTCATAGAAAAATTTTGAAGGGGATATATTATGTGGATTGTAGTTTTAATTCTTCTGATTGTTTTAATATTTTCTTGTATCAGAATTGTGCCGCAAGCAACCGAACAGGTTGTTGAGTTTTTAGGCAGATACGAAAAGACTTGGACTGCAGGTATACATCTTAAGCTTCCAATTTTAGAGCGAGTTGCCAGAAAGATAACCCTCAAAGAGCAGGTTATTGACTCTCCTCCGCAGCCCGTTATTACAA
This sequence comes from Oscillospiraceae bacterium, assembly GCA_029227055.1. Lineage (GTDB taxonomy): Bacteria > Bacillota > Clostridia > Oscillospirales > Acutalibacteraceae > UBA737. The sequence goes on from JAQXZE010000066.1 coordinate 34,627, forward strand.
AGGATAATGTAACAATGCAGATAGATACGGTTGTTTTCTTTAGAATTTTCGATGCAAAGCTTTTCGCTTACGGCGTTGTTAATCCTATCAATGCGCTAGAAAACTTAACCGCTACAACTCTTCGCAATATCGTAGGTGAGTTAGAGCTTGATAGCACCTTAACCTCCCGCGATACCATAAACGGAAAGATGACCGCTATTCTTGACGACGCTACTGACCAGTGGGGTATAAAGGTAACTCGTGTTGAGCTTAAAAACATTATTCCGCCTAAGGAAATTCAGGCTGCAATGGAAAAGCAGATGAAGGCAGAGCGTGACCGAAGAGAAACCTTGCTTCAGGCAGAGGGACATAAAGCCGCCGCAATCACAAGAGCCGAGGGTGATAAGCAGGCTATGATTTTGGCAGCCGAAGGTGAGAGGGACGCTAGAATTGCAAGAGCCGAGGGTGAAGCTCAGGCTTTACTTCTTGCTAAAAAGGCAGAGGCTGACGGTATCCGCGCAATATCAGAGGCAAACCCAACAGCTGCAGTGCTAGAGCTTAAGCGTTATGATGCGCTTGTTAATATGTCAAACGGTCAGGCAGCAAAGATTATTGTTCCTACCGATGTTGTAGACTTAACCAAAAAAGATGTAATGTTCTCAGAAGCAACAGGACTAGGCGACGCAACAGATCAGGGCAAACCTGCTCCCAAGCCACCAAAAAAGAAGGATGCTTGCTGCGACGAATAAAACAAAAAACCTTGAGGAAAGGCGTTGTACCCGTAAGGATACAACGCCAGTTTTATTCGCCTTGCGGCGAGTTCTATTGCTACGCAGTGATATTTGGACAAGAGTCCAAGTGATATTGCCTTCGGCAGTTATTGGCGAATAAAATATCACTGAAACCGCAAGGTTTCAATAACACTATTGCTGTAAGGCAATAATAACACTCCGACAAAGTCGGAATATAACTTGAAAGCCTATCAGTTTTTATGTATAATAGATGTAGAGGTGATAACTGTGGCTGATAGTATTTTAAGAGATAAAGCAAAAGAGTTTGCAAAGAAAATCGTTTTTCTTTGCCGCGATATGAAAACAAACCACAAAGAATCCGTTTTAATAAATCAGTTGCTCCGCTCAGCGACCTCTATTGGAGCAAACCTACACGAAGCCCAATATGCTCAAGGAACAAAAGATTTTATTTCAAAACTTGAGATTGCTCAAAAAGAGTGCTATGAAACGGAATATTGGCTAGAACTTCTTTTTGAGACAGGTTGTATGACCGAGGAAGTTTATAAGGAAGCTCAAAATGAATGTGGCGCGATCCGCAGAATGTTGATTTCTTCACTTAAAACGATAAAATCAAAATAAAAAGGTATGAATTATGAGAAAGAAATTATTTTCGATAATTGAGTCGGCAGAAAACGATAGTAAGTTAAGCAATGTTTATGATTTTATAATGATGGTAACTATTGTTGTAAGTGTTGTTCCACTTGCCTTTAAGGAAACAAATACTATTTTTCAGTGGATTGATTACATAACTGTAACCATTTTTATTTTAGATTATTTTTTGCGTTTAATAACCGCCGACTATAAACTAAAAAAATCAGTGGTTTCCTTCTTTGTATATCCAATTACACCAATGGCGGTTATTGATTTAATTTCAATATTACCATCTATAACCATTTTGAACAGTAGTTTTAGATTGTTAAAGCTATTTAGATTGTTGCGAACATTAAAAGTGTTACGTGCTTTTAAATTTTTGAGATATTCGAAAAGTTTTGATATCATAACAAATGTATTCAGAAAGCAAAAAAAGGTTTTGTCTGCAGTTGCAACGATGGCAGTTGCTTACATCTTAATTTCTGCGCTTGTAATATATAATGTTGAACCCGATTCATTTGAAACGTTTTTTGATGCAATTTATTGGGCAACCATCTCCCTAACAACTGTTGGTTATGGTGATATTTATCCAATAACAACAATTGGCAGAATTGTCACAATGTTTTCTTCGGCTTTTGGTATTGCGATAATTGCACTACCATCCGGCGTTATTACAGCCGGTTATCTTGAAAAAATCAGCAAAGACAAATAACGTTTTTATATATAAAGGGTTTTAGGTCCTCCTAACAAGTGACATTTGGGCGCCTAAATGTCCTGCTTGTTACGGTATAAGACAGAATCATAACTACCGGCCGTGCCGGTAGTATGCACTGCCCCCTTAGGGCATAAGACCGGCCGAGCCTATAGGCTCGTCGAAAAGTTTGCCAACCGCAACTCTTTCACCGGCTGCCCCTAAAGGGGCATTTTTTATTTGCCTTCTTTTACCTGCTTACCCGTAAACGGGTCTACATACTCTACCAATGACATTTGGTCGTAAGAT
>JAQXZE010000067.1 GCA_029227055.1 Oscillospiraceae bacterium
TTTGAAAACAAAAATTAAAGCAAGGTTTGGGTATTTTAGCCCAAGCCTTGTTTTTTGAAGTTCCATTTCAATTAATAATAAATTATTGTAATTTTAATTGTTTTGTGGTATCATATTATATGTGCGTAAATTTTAATGAAAGGAGTTGAAGTGATAAAATGTGGCTTAATAAAGTGTGCGACGGTATTAAATCCGCCTACAGTAAAACGATTGCTTTTATTATAAGTCTTTTTACAAAGATTATCCCCAACTTTTTTAAAGCCAACTTTGAGGCTTCCTATACCAAAGCCACAAAGATTATTGCTCTTGTAGTTTTCGTTATTTTAGAAACAACTACAGTTATTTCAATTAGCAGTTTTTTATCACTTGACTCTGCTTCTAAATGGTGGCTTCTTTTAGCCGCAGCCGTAATTCCCGTAATTGTCAGTGTGGTAATCATATTTAATGTTAAAGTTAAAAACAATAAAATCAACACAGTATTACATTTTTCGATGATATTTTTAATGCCCTTTATTACCATTATAATGACCGAGGCTTTAAATAAAATCTTCGTTTATGATATGACATATCTAGGCTTTATTGCAAATTATGTTCTTATACTTATATTCTATTTTATTGTATACGCTATTTCGGGCAGTTTAAAGGTTACTATTATTGCAAACTCGGCAGTTTTATTCGGATTTGCCCTTGCCCACGCTTATATTATGGAATTCAGGGGTACACCTTTCATTCCTATGGACTTTTTGAGTATCACTACCGCTGTAGGTGTTGCTAATACCTATAACTATTCTCCAACCTACAATATGATTATAGCCATAGAAATTTTTGCATTTTTAGTTAGCATAGGCTTTAAAGCACCGAGGGTAAATGTCGGTTTAATAACAAAAATTATTTCCCGTTCCTTTACAGGTCTTTTTTCTTCAATTATATTGCTTGTATTTTTCTGCACTTCATTTTTTGCTGATTTAGGTGTTAGACCTGACTTCTGGAATCAGTCGAGAGGATACAGAAATTACGGCTTTGCTTTCAGCTTCTTCTGTAACACAAAATACCTTTATATGTCCACGCCCCAAGGCTACGACCCTAACGATGTAAATGACCTTGTAAGCAGTACAATAAAGGATACCGAGCAGCAAAAGCCCCCTGTAAATTCTAATGCACCAAATATAATCTGCATTATGAACGAATCTCTCTCTGACCTTAGTGTTCTCGGTGAGTTTACCACCAATAAGGATTATATGCCTTTTATGAGGTCGCTTACTAAAAATACCATTAAGGGAAATCTTTATGTTCCTGTTATTGGGGCAGGAACTTCTAACACCGAATTTGAATTTTTAACAGGTCACACCACCGCTTTTTTACCATCAGGCAGTAATGCTTATATGTTATATATGAAAAATCCCGTTGCTTCTTTAACTTCTACGCTTGACGCTCAGGGATATTATTCTATGGCATTCCATCCTTACTATGCAGCAGGTTGGAACAGAATTGCAGTTTACAATAATTTAGGGTTTGATTTATTTAAAAGCCTTGAGCATTTATTCGATGTTACTCTTATGGATAAGTATGTTCAAAACGGAAGTGACCCTGATTATTTACAGTCCCTTATGGACCAATATTATCCCGGTAAAAATATGCTCATCCGCCAATATATAAGTGATTCTTATAACTACGAGGTTCTTATAGAAGATTTTGAGAAGCGAGATAAAACACGCCCTTATTATGTATTTAATGTAACTATGCAAAATCACGGCGGTTATACCTCTGTTTCCGAAAACTTCGAGCAGGAAATTTTCCTTACTTCTACCGAGGAAGAATACAAAAAAGCTAACAGCTATCTTTCTCTTGTAAAGAAGAGCGATGACGCATTTAAAAAACTTATAAAATATTTCAGCAAGGTAAAAGAGCCTACAGTAATTTGTATGTTCGGTGACCATCAGCCCTCTATTGAAAGCTCCTTTATAGCAGAGCTTTTGGGCGTTAAGGACCTTTCAGGACTTACTATTGAGCAGGAGCAAAAGCGTCATATTACTCCCTTTATAATTTGGGCGAACTATGACATTGAGGAAAAACAAATTGACGCTCTAAGTGCCAACTACCTCTCTTCCCTCGTTCTTAAAACTGCAGGCGTACAGCTTACAAAATACAACAAGTATCTTCTCTCCCTTTCAGAAACACTACCTGTTATCAGTGCGGTGGGTTATATGGATAAGGATGGAAATCATTATCAGTGGAGCGACAGCTCACCCTATTCTGAATTATTAAGTCAGTACGAAAGAATACAGTACAACAATATTTTTGACCGTGCAAATATCGATATGGACACTTTCTATCTGCCTGGATATGTAATCCCTGAGGTAGAAGAAATGGACGAATTACCGCACGCTGAGGGTGTTATACAATGATAAATACTACACTCTGTCACATAGAAAAAGACGGCAAATATTTAATGCTCCATCGCATAAAAAAAGAGAACGATTTAAATAAAGATAAATGGGTAGGTATCGGCGGAAAATTTGAGGATAAGGAAAGTCCTGAAGAGGCAAACCGCAGAGAAACCCTTGAAGAAACAGGGCTTTTTGTAAACTCGGCGCGCTATTGCGGAATAGTCACCTTTGTATCTGATAAATGGCCTACAGAATATATGCATATCTTCCACACCGAAGATGTAAGCGGTGAGATAAAAGTTTGCGACGAGGGTGAGCTTTGTTGGGTTGATAAAAAAGAGATTTATAATCTTCCTATCTGGGTTGGCGATAAAATTTTCCTGAAACTCATTGAGGATAAAACCACCCCGTTTTTCTCACTTAAGCTTTGCTATGAGGGTGATACCCTTGTAAGTGCCATATTAAACGACACTCCCCTCAATATAAAAAATCTCGTTTAAACGGAGAATGATTTTATGAAACTTTGTATTTACGGCTCGGCTTCCAATAATATTGACCCTCGATTTTTAGAAGAGGGCGAAAAACTGGGTGCAGCCCTTGCTAAAGCCGGTCACGGTATGGTGTACGGCGGTGGCGCTAACGGTATGATGGGTGCTGCGGCTCGCGGAATGACCTCTGAGAACGGCGAGATTATCGGTGTTGCCCCAAGATTTTTCCTTGTAGACGGTGTTTTATACGATAAATGTACAGAATTTATTTATACCGATACAATGCGAGAGAGAAAGCAGATTATGGAAGAAAAATCCGATGCTTTTATAGTAACCCCCGGCGGTATCGGAACCTTTGATGAGTTTTTTGAAATTTTCTCTTTAAGGCAGCTTAAACGCCATACAAAAAAGATAATAATCTATAATATTTTAGGTTATTTTGACCCGATGCTTGAAATGATTAAAAAGGCAGTCGAGCAGCACTTTGTATCCCCCGCAAATTTAAATCTTATTTCGGTTTGCTCTACACCCGAAGAGGTATTAGAAGTTTTATCAAAAGAAGATACTTTTGATGCAGACGAAAATGATTTACGCTCAATTATGGCAAACAAATAAAAAGATACGGCAGAAAGAAAATTCTTTCTGCCGTTTTTTATGTTATTCTTCCTCTATAACAGTCTCTTTCTTAATATTATCAATTTTAATCTGATTAAGACTGTTATTCTTGGTTGTAAGGGAAACCGACTTTGTAAGAGTATCTGCTGTATAACCCTCAGGTAATGTATAGCTTAATGTATATTTTCCGTAGGAAAGCTTGTTATAGGTAAGCTTTCCCGAAGCATCTGTTTTACCGAGCTTTACGGTCTTACCCGCTGCATTCTTTAAAGAAACAGAAACGCCCTCAACTGCATCACCTGTATCGTCTGTTGCCTCTAGTTCTACCGTTGCGGAAAATCTTATATTTGTAGGTGTAGAAATTATTGCTAAAAGCCACTGTGGGTCGGGGTCTCTGTTCATACGCTCAATAGCGCAAAACTCAGGTCCGTTATCGTTACCTACATGATATACCCAATGGTATCCGTTTGCCTTACCCGCATAAACTGCAACGTGTGAACAATGGTTGTTATTACGCTTGTAATAGTCTTGGAAGCAGATAATCGAGCCGATAGGAATATCCGCGCTAAAGCCGATATCCGCCTTTATTCCGTAATCTTTTGCTGTATACTTAATATATTTAGCTTGTCCCTTGGAAACCCAAGTTTTAGCGGCATTATACCACGAATGCGCCAAGTAAGATTTATCGGGACGCGCAAGCGAAGATGTATCAATACCTGCAACATTGGGAAGATAGTTAAAGTAAACATAGGTTACAAAGGAAGCGCAAACAAGACCGCCACGCTCAAACCTCTTAATATCGGGAAGTCCCTTAGAGGTTGTCTCATAACCCGAACAACCGCCGCCATAGCCGATATTTGAAAGCCAACCCTTAGCACGCTTTTTTGAAGCTAAAATATAAACCCACATAAGCCCGTCCTGGCGGTGCTTTTTAATGTTATAGCCTGTGTATACAAGAGAGTCCATAAACACATTATCTTCAATATTAAGATTTGTATTGTAATCAAAGTTTGTATTAACAGACGGTTTTGGTGTACTCGAAACCGGCTTTGAAGATACGGGTTTTGAAGAAGATGATACGGGTTTTGATGATGACGACGAGGGCTTTGAAGACGAGGGATTTGACGAAGAACTTTCTTCGGAAGAGCTTGACTCCTCAGAAGACTGAACTTCACTGCTGCCCGGAAGACTTGATACCTGTGAGCTTGAATTATCAACAGAGCTGTTATCTCCCTTTGTATCATCCTTAGGCTTTACCGACGCAAATACTACGCCAATAACAATAGCGAGAGCTAAAACTATTGCCGTAATCGCTACTTGCAGTTTATTATTAAGTATAAAGGATAAAATTTTGTCTTTCATAATTCCTCCTGAACTTTCAGTATGTAATTTAGACACCATGATATTTTATCAAATTTAAAGCTAAAAGTCAAGTAGGGGCGATTCACGAATCGCCCGTCCCCATATCAACCGTATAAATAAAAGGGGAGGGGTTCCCCTCCCTTACATTATTTTTTACAATTCTTATCAAAGCTCGGGTTAAATGCATAGAAGTTCTTGCAGTTAAGACGCTCGGTTGTGTTTCTCAAAACTTCTCCGAAACGCTGATAATGCACAAGCTCGCGCTCACGAAGGAATTTTAACGGGTCCAAAATATCAGGGTCGTCTATGAGCCTTAATAGGTTATCATAGGTCACTCTTGCCTTTTGTTCTGCCGCTAAGTCTTCGTGTAAATCTGCTAAAATGTCACCCTTAGCCTGAATATACTCGGCACGCCACGGAAGACTAGATGCCGCTATCGGATAAACTGCTGCTGTATGGTCAACAAAATACTTATCAAATCCGCTTGCCTTTATTTCTTCGGGGGTCAGATTTTTAGTAAGCTGATGCACCATAGCGCAAATCATTTCTAAGTGAGCGAGCTCTTCGGTTCCAATGTCGGTCAAAAGGCCCTTTGCATCGTCATAGGGCATCGAATAACGCTGAGTTAAATAGCGCATTGAAGCACCGAGCTCTCCGTCGGGTCCGCCGTACTGCGAGATAATTATCTGCGCATACTTAGGATTAGGATTTTTAATCTTTACAGGGTATTGTAATTTCTTCTCATATTGCCACATTTATTAATCCTCCATAAATTCTTTTTCCCACGGCCACGGACTGTCTATCCAATTCCATCTTGCTCCGTCCCCCGCATCTTTTGGGGTTAGAATATACTTACCAAAGCGCTGCTCGTATTCTTTTACGGCTTCTGCGCGAAGGGATCTGAACTTATCAAGGAGGGCGAGTCCCTTTTGACACTTTGGATTAGTGTCAAGATAAAGCACTAGCTCGTGTATGGCAAAGTCTATCTCGTATATCTTTCTGCGAAGCGTCCTTTTATCTTGCATAATCACAGCCTCCTGCCATAAAGGGTTTATCAAGTTCAGGATAAAGTGTTCCCTTTTTGAATGCATCGGTAAAGCTGTAAACAGACGATATCTTTTGCGGCTGTATAAAGACCATTACCGAGTCGCCCATTTCACAGTTACAGGTATTCATTGAATCCATGCAAACACCGTCATCACCGTTAATATTTATTCTCATTTGGATTTCCCCTTTTTTTTAACTTTTCGGTGTAGATTGCCTACACTAACTATCTTATTCAAGGTGCGTTTTTTCTGTTAAGAACATATTAAAATTGTAAATATGAACAAATTGTTAACAATCGTTTTTTAGGCTTTAAAATTGAATTTTTGTATTGTTAAAATGAGGAAAATATTATATAATAAAATTGATTGGTTTTATACATTGTTAAATCAATAACAATTTAACTTTCTACTTGCTTTTTGGGAGGTGCAAAGGAATGTCAAATGTATTAACAGTAGTTGTTTTAGGTGTAGGCGTTGTGTTTATAGGACTTATTTCGATAGTAATTCTCTGTAAGATTATGAGTGCTTTCTGCAAAGGTTCAGATAAAAACGATGCTGTACAAAATAATGTAACTGTCCCCCCTGTTCAAAATGCGCCGATACAAAACCGTCAGGAAATCCTTGCCGGAGTTTGTGCCGTTATTGCAGAAGAACTCGGAACAGATATTGAAGCCTTAAAGGTTATTTCATTCAAAAAAATATAAATTATAAAAGAAAAGGTGTAAAATTATGAAAAAATACAATGTAACTGTAAACGGAACCGCTTATGAAATCGTTTTAGAGGTAGCTGACGCTGCCGATGTTAAGGCAACTGCTCCCGCAGCACCCGCTGCTGCTACCCCTGCTGCCGCTCCTGCTGCTCCTGTTGCTGCAGGCGGAGAAACCGTTACAAGCCCGATGCCCGGAACAATTTTAAACGTTGTTGCAACAAACGGCGCTGCTGTTAAGAAGGGTGACGTTCTTATGGTGCTTGAAGCTATGAAGATGGAAAATGAAATTATGGCTCCTTGCGACGGAACTGTTGCTTCTGTTAATGTAACAAAAGGTGCTACTGTTGATACAGGCGCTGTTCTCTGCGTTATCGCTTAATTTTAAAGATAACAAAAAGGAGAAATTAAAATGTTAGAGTCTTTTTTAAATTTCTGGGAACAAACCGGATTTTATATGTTGATTAACGGTTTTATGGCTGATGGCGGTTGGAAAAACCTTGTTATGATTCTTGTTTCCTTCTTGCTTTTATGGCTTGCCATTAAAAAACAGTTTGAACCGCTTTTACTTATAGGTATTGCCTTTGGTATGCTACTTACAAACCTTCCCGGTGCTGAAATGTATCATCCTGAGATTTGGACGAAGTTTATGAATGGCGAAATCGGCTACGGAACAATTATGCACGATGGCGGGCTTTTGGATATGCTTTATATAGGTGTTAAAACCTGTATTTATCCCTGCCTTATATTTCTAGGCATTGGCGCTATGACCGATTTCGGTCCCCTTATTTCCAATCCTAAATCATTGTTACTCGGTGCTGCTGCACAAATAGGTATATTTGTTACATTTATCGGTGCTATTTTTCTCTCATTCACGGGCGAGCAAGCCGCTTCTATAGGTATTATAGGCGGTGCTGACGGTCCTACAGCTATATTCGTTACTTCTAAATTAGCACCTGAACTTTTAGGTCCTATTGCCGTTGCCGCTTACAGCTATATGGCATTAGTTCCGGTAATTCAGCCCCCTATTATGAAGCTGCTTACCACTAAGAAAGAGCGTGAAATCGTTATGAAGCCTCTTCGTCAGGTTTCAAAGCGCGAAAAGATTTTATTCCCGATTGTTGTTACTACCTTCGTAGCCCTTCTCGTTCCCTCTGCTACTCCCCTTGTAGGTTGCTTAATGCTTGGTAACCTCTGGAAAGAATCGGGCGTTGCAGAGCGTCTTTGTAAGACTGCGCAGAATGAGCTTATGAACATTGTAACTATATTCTTAGGAATTTCAGTTGGTGCTACTGCTACTGCAGGAACATTCTTAAATGTTGAGCGTAATACTGTTACAATAGCCGGAAAAACTATTGAAATGCTGAGACTTCCCACCGTTGAAATTATTGTTCTCGGCGTAGTTGCTTTTGGTGTAGCTACAGCTTGCGGTGTTATTTTTGCTAAATTAATGAATCTTTTCTCTAAGAACAAGATTAATCCCCTCATCGGCTCTGCCGGTGTTTCAGCTGTTCCTATGGCTGCTCGTGTATCTCAGTCGGTTGGTCAAAAGGCTAATCCCTCTAACTTCTTACTTATGCACGCTATGGGTCCGAATGTTGCAGGCGTTATCGGTTCAGCAATCGCTGCCGGCGTTTTAATTGCAATTTTCGGTTAATGGAGGTAAATTTTAATGGAAAATAAGAAACTTTTTATAACCGATACTATTCTCCGTGATGCGCATCAGTCTCAGGCTGCTACCCGTATGAGAATTGAGGATATGATTCCTGCCCTTGAAAAGCTTGACAAAATAGGCTATTGGTCTGTTGAGTGTTGGGGCGGCGCTACATTCGACTCTTGTATGCGTTTTCTAAACGAAGACCCTTGGGAGAGACTTCGCACCATAAAGAAGCATATGCCCAACACAAAGCTTCAGATGCTTCTTCGCGGTCAGAATCTGCTCGGTTACAAGCACTATGCAGACGATGTTGTTGACGCTTTTGTTAAAAAGTCAATTGAAAACGGAATTGAAGTTATCCGTATTTTCGATGCTTTAAACGATGTAAGAAACATTGAACAGGCAATGAAGAGCTGCAAAAAATACGGCGGTATTTGTGAAGCAGCGTTAAGCTATACTAAAAGCCCCGTTCACAACGAAGACTACTTTGTAGAGATTGCAAAGAAGCTTGAGAAAATGGGTGCCGATGTAATTTGTATCAAGGATATGGCAAATCTGCTTTTACCCTATGATGCATATTCACTTGTTAAAAAGCTCAAGGAAAATGTAAAGGTTCCGATTCATCTTCATACCCACAACACCACGGGTACAGGTGATATGACATATTTAATGGCTGTACAGGCAGGCGTTGATATTGTTGACTGTGCACTTTCCCCATTTGCTAACGGAACATCAAACCCTGCAACAGAGGCTCTTGTAGCAACCCTTCAGGGCACCGAGCGTGATACAGGTCTCGATTTATCCGAGCTTGGCGACATTGCGGCTCACTTCCGTACCGTTGCCGACAAGATGAAGGCTGCCGGCACACTCGACCCCAAGGTTTTAAATGTTGATACAAAAACCCTTTTATATCAAGTTCCCGGCGGAATGCTTTCTAACCTTATTTCTCAGTTAAAACAGGCTAATGCAGAAGACAAATACTACGATGTATTAGCAGAGGTACCGAGAGTTAGAAAAGACTTCGGCTTCCCTCCCCTTGTTACTCCTACAAGCCAGATTGTTGGTACACAGGCGGTTTTAAATGTTTTATCGGGCGAGAGATATAAGATGGTTCCAAAAGAATCTAAAGCGCTTCTCCGCGGCGAATACGGTAAATTACCGGGTGAGGTTAATGAGGAGGTTCGCCGTAAGGCTATCGGCAATGATACAGTTATCGCTTGCAGACCTGCAGATCTAATCGAACCCGAGCTTAAGAAATATGCAGTTGAGCTAAAGGAAAAAGGTATCGGCAAATATGAAGAAGATATTTTAAGCTATGCCCTCTTCCCTCAGGTTGCAGAAAAGTTCTTCGCAGTTCGCGATAAGGCTCCCGTTATTGATGAAAACGGCGTTCGCAATCTTATTGTAGAAGACCTTTCGGTATAATAAAGCAAAAAATCACCCTCAAGCACTTGCACTGTGCTTGAGGGTGATTTTTTTTGGATTAAATTTTATGCTTTGCCAACAGAACCGAAAAGCTCCATCTTTTCTTTAACTGTAGCCTTGATAGCCTCAACGCCATCTGCTAAAAGCTTTCTCGGGTCAAAGCCCTTGCCCTGTAGGTCTTTTCCCGCCTCAACATATTTACGAACAGCAGCAGCAAATGCTAACTGACACTCGGTATTAACATTGATTTTTGATACGCCTAAAGAAATAGCCTTCTGTATCATTTCAGCAGGGATACCTGTACCGCCGTGAAGAACGAGAGGCATATCGCCTGTAAGCTGCTGAATTGCATCAAGAGTATCGAAGCTTAAGCCTGCCCAATTTTCAGGGTATTTACCGTGAATATTACCGATACCTGCAGCTAGCATTGTAACACCTAAATCTGCAATCATTTTGCACTCTTCAGGGTCTGCTACTTCACCGCTGCCTACAACGCCGTCTTCCTCGCCGCCGATAGCACCAACCTCTGCCTCAAGCGAGATATTCTTTGCTTCGCAGATAGCAACTAATTCTTTTGTTTTTTCGATGTTTTCTTCAATCGGATAATGAGAGCCGTCAAACATAACTGAGGAGAAGCCTGCCTCAATACATTTCTTAGCTGCCTCGTAGCTACCGTGGTCAAGATGCAATGCTACGGGAACTGTAATGCCAAGCTCATTTATCATGCCGTTAACCATACCTACAACGGTAGTATAACCGCACATATATTTACCTGCACCCTCAGATACGCCGAGAATTACAGGAGAATTAAGCTCCTGAGCTGTGAGCAAAATAGCCTTTGTCCATTCAAGATTGTTGATATTGAACTGACCTACAGCATATTTGCCTGCCTTTGCCTTGTTTAACATTTCTTTTGCAGAAACCAACATTTTATTTACCTCCGTTTGATATTTTTACCTTTATATTGTATACCATTTATACAATAAAATCAAGGTTATTTTGCCTAAAAAAAGACAAACCTGAGCGTTTTTATACGCTCAGGTCTAGTATCAAAAATTATTTCTTAGCTTTTTTATCCTTCTTAGGTTTTTTAAGACCAGGATCAGCCACTACTTCCTCGGGCGGTTGCTCTAAAAGAGCGGGATTTTTAAGATATTTCTTCATTTCCCTAAATGCCATAGAGAGATAAAATCCCGAGCAAATACGCTCATCCATAACAAGACCCATAGGAATACATCTATCTGCTACTACTTCCCCTGAAACCTTGCGCTTTACAACATCGCGGTTATTACCCATTGTAATAACCATACTGGTTGTACCAAACTCATAGCAATGGTGGTAAATATGATTTGTACGAATAGAGGCAAGGTTTGAAATAACAAGGCTGTTATGGAATGGAGACATATCAATTACTGCTTTTGGAAGAAGACCGAATTTATCAAGAGCCTTTAGTATGCCAACGCCAAGCGGCATTACTCCAGGCACCGCCAAAAGATATTTCATAATCTTCTCGGTAGCATTATTTTCGGGCGCCTTACGGTTTTCCTCTACAAAATTTTCAACCGTATCGTGAACCTGGAATATTGTATAATCTGGTTCAAAATACATTTTAGCCATTGTTTCGTTGCCGAGCTCTCCCTGTGTTAAAACAACCATTCCAACGGCAATCTCATTTCTTGCATAAGATTTTTTATTTACAACAAATCTGTTAAGGGCAGGGAATTTAGCAATTGTTCTTACATACGATGCAAGAATTACATCCATATGTGAAAAATTTAGCCCCTGTTTTCTTTTATCGTTAATATAACTCTGGATAGGGTCTAGCGGTATATCCAATGTTATCATATTCATAGAGTCTGTTCTCTTAGACATTATGTAAGGTACTATAGTATACATGGGATCGACATTTTTCAGTCTTTTTCCATCGGCTCTCATCTAATTCCTCCACCAATCAATCGAGGGGCTCTATACCCAATCCGTTCTAAAGTCTTGTTCTAATCCGAAATTAGTGACTAGACCCAATAATCCATGTTGGGATATTGTTGCTCCATCAAAATAATATAATTAATTATACCATACCGTTTTTAATTACACAAGAGTTTTTTAACAAATTGTTCATAATTACCTTTTTATAGAAAATCCCGCCTTAAAAAAGACGGGATTTTTTTAATTTTTTAGCTCAGGAAGTCCTGCAAGGCTTGTGAGCAGTGATATGATACCAGCTAAAAGTGCAGTGCTTAAAGTAAATTTCCAATCGACCTCGCCGAGTGCTGCGGCAGTGCCTATAGCGGCCACCGCCGCCTGTGCTACGGTTTTCACCGCACGAATTCCTGCGGCTTTGATCCAATTTTTAAATTTTTCCAATATATTCCCTCCTAAATTATACTATTTCTATCTGAAATCTATCAATTTTTTTACCGAAAAGGCCTGCATAGCCGTCTTGCGTTTTATCCTTCTCATTATTCTTCTGCCAAGAAAAATAGCCTTTTTTAATCGGAGATACTCTGTAAATCGCCTTTTTTCCTACAGCATTTTTAGCGGGATAATATATTACCTCTATAGCATCTATAGGTTTTCCGTTGCCTGCATAGCCGTTTATAGCATCATTAATATTGTAGCGTGTAACATAGGGCAACCATTTACCCTTTAAAGTATGTACCCTATATTTAATACTACCCTTTAAAACGCCGACAGCAATATCGGTTATCGCCTTTCCTCTGATTCCCACGTAATCTTCAAGATTATTAACCTGTGGAAGCCACTTGCCTGACACCTTTGCTCTATAAAAAACATTAATTGTCTCTGTCTTTTCAGGTTCGTATAAAAATCCTTTAACCAAATTCAAAAAGTTTTCCCAACCATACTCGTCTAATATTCTGTGTGGACAGTTTTTGCCGTTATAATCCTTGTGCTTTGTGACACATTCTATTCCCCATCCGTAATTTTTGAGTATAAAAGCGGTAAGCTCTGCCGCCTTTTTAACGGCTCTTAAGAACCTCTCTCCGCCCGACTTTGAATAGCAGATTTCGATAGCTATTCCCTCTCGGTTACCCTTGCCGTTGCCGTCACCTGCGTGCCAAGCGTTTCTATCAAGCGCTATACCCTGTATTACTTCCTTATCGTCTACCGCAAAATGAAAGCTCTTCTCCATATTGTTTTTATGCATATATTTAATTTCATTTTCGGCAGTTGCATCATTTGCGGTATTGTGTATAACAATTCTTGTTGGTTTCATTTTAAAAGGGCATTTAAGCCCCACCTTATTTATCGGACACTCTATATGCTTAATTTCCATAAAAATTTCCTCCTTTATGTAATTGTTCAAGGTCTGCCACCCTATGATTTATAACCTTTATCTGTTCTTCAATAACGGGAGTTCGCCTTGCAAAATTATTATGTTCCCTTACTTCCCTTGTAAGCTCGTCTAATTTAGCGTCGGTAACCGCCTGAGCCTTATCAAGTTTATACTGCAACTCCCTGCCCGTTTTACTGTTGGTAATTATCACACCTATAAGTGCTAAAACTCCTACAATAACCGAAGCTGATGCACTTATTAAAGTTGTAATCAAGCCGTCACCTCCTTTATCGCCTTAACTACCCTCTTTGATTTTAGGGATTATAAAGGTGACATTCAGTGACAAAAAAATAAACCTTACATCCATTAAGGACATAAGGTTTAAAGTTATTTATTATGTTTTCGGCACAAGATGGTGTATATTAAATATCCTATTCCGCTTAAAATCAGAGCCACCGCAAAGACAATTACTGCCGCCTTATATTTTTGCTCGCCTAGTGCACTACCGCCCAAAGTTGAGGTTATAACCGAGGGCAGTCTTACAAGGGATGCTAAAAATATCCAATACCCTACCTTTAAATCGGTAAGACCAATAAAATAGGAAAGCAAATCCTTTGGAGTGCCGGGCAAGAAGAAGACAAAAAATATAATAAATTTGAATTTTTTAGTATCACGCAGAAATTTAAGTTCTTTGATTTTTTGTATTGGGAAGAAAATCTCGACAAGCCTAATTCCTATATATTTTACGAGATAGTATATAGCGATACTACCGAGAGTTATTCCGATTACTGTAAGCAAAGTACCCTTAAAGGCACCAAAGGCATAGCCGGCACCGATTTCAAGCGGCTCTCCCGGAATTATAGCTACAACAACCTGAAAAAAGACCATTGCAACAAATATAATCTCTCCCCAAATTCCGCTTTCCTCTACCCAATCTCTAAACCTTGCAGGCTCAGATACAAACTTAATCATAGGGTTGCCGACAAAAATACACAAAAGTGCCGTAAAGACTATCAAAATTAAAACCATAACCGCACCGAAAACACGCTTTTGCTTTACTGTAAGCCTCGACTCAAATTCCCTGTTTTTCAAAAATTCACCCCGCCAAATAAAAGTTGCAAAAGAATCAGAAAAATGATATAATTATTTTGTTAAATTGAGTAATGAGGTGAAGCTATGAAACATAAAATATTGCTTGAGGCTCCGCCCATTTTGCGCGATTTTTTAACCTATAACGAAACAATCAAGGGCAAATCTGCCCTATCTGTTGAAGAATACTTTCTTGATTTACAGACCTTTTTCAAATATCTTTTAACGATAAGAGGTCTTACAAATGAAACCGATTTTGAAAAGATAGATATTTCCTCTGTTGATGTAGCTCTTATGAAAACCGTAACAATTTCTGACCTTTACGCATTTATCGTATACTGCAAAAACGAGCGCGGCAACTCTGCGGCTACAAGAGCGAGAAAAACCTCAACACTTAGAATTTTCTTTAAATATCTCTCGGCTCAGATTAAGGTTATAGATACCAACCCTGCCGAGTTATTAGATGCGCCAAAGGTTAAGCAGTCACTACCAAAGCACTTAACCCTTGAGGATTCTTTAGGACTGTTAAATTCAGTCGAAGGTCCTAACAAAGAAAGAGATTACTGCATTTTAACTCTCTTTTTAAACTGCGGTCTTCGTCTTTCAGAGCTTTGTTCCCTTAACTTAGGCGATATTCGCGGCGATTCTACAATGAGGGTGATCGGTAAGGGTAACAAAGAGAGAATTGTTTATCTAAACGACGCCTGTATATCTGCAATAGAGGAATATATGAAGGTGCGTCCTAATGACAGCATAATCGCTACCGACAGAAACGCCCTTTTTATAAGCCGAAACAGACGGCGCATAAGTAAGAAAACCGTTCAGTTCACAGTTAAAAAGTATCTTGAAAAAGCAGGGCTCGACGGTCAGGGACTTTCCACCCACAAGCTACGCCACACCGCCGCTACCCTTATGTATCAGCACGGAAATGTTGATATCCGCGTCCTAAAGGATATTTTGGGACATTCGAATCTAGGCACTACGCAAATTTACACCCACATTTCCGATAACCAAATAAAGAACGCGATAGATTCTAATCCCTTATCAAAGGTTAAAACCCCTAAAAAAGATTAATTCACTTTTTTATTCTACAATAAAGAAATATAAATTTCAACTTTTTTCGACACAAAATTGAATATTAAAAAGGTCCAAATCAAATGATTTGGACCTTTTAATTTTGGCCTTAATTTAATAGTTTTCAGCGTGGATTTCAAAATAGCTCTTGGGGTGATTGCAGGTGGGGCACATTTCGGGTGCCTTTGTGCCAACTACTAAGTGACCGCAGTTTCTGCACTCCCAAACCTTAACCTCGCTCTTTGTAAATACTTCTGCCATTTCAACATTCTTAAGAAGAGCGCGATAGCGTTCCTCGTGATGCTTTTCAATAGCTGCTACCAAACGGAATTTAGCTGCAAGCTCAGGAAAGCCTTCCTTTTCGGCAGTTTCTGCAAAGCTTGCATACATATCTGTCCACTCGTAGTTCTCGCCGTCAGCTGCGGCTTCTAAATTCTGAGCAGTATCGCCTATACCGCTGAGTTCTTTAAACCACATTTTAGCGTGTTCTTTTTCATTATCGGCAGTTTTTGCAAAAAGAGCGGAAATCTGTTCATAGCCCTCTTTTTTTGCAACAGAAGCAAAGTATGTATACTTGTTTCTTGCCTGAGACTCGCCTGCGAAAGCTGCCTCTAAGTTTTTCTCTGTCTGTGTACCTGCGTACTTGTTAGCCATTTTTAACACCTCATAATACTTATTTTTAAGCAGAATTGTTTTTAGAACAATCCTGTAATTTCACCGTTTTCGTTTACATCAATTTTTTCTGCGGCAGGAACCTTAGGAAGACCCGGCATAGTCATAATATCGCCTGTAAGAACTACCACAAAGCCTGCACCCGCAGATATCTTAACA
This sequence comes from Oscillospiraceae bacterium, assembly GCA_029227055.1. GTDB lineage: Bacteria > Bacillota > Clostridia > Oscillospirales > Acutalibacteraceae > UBA737. Next base: position 15,977 of record JAQXZE010000067.1, read on the forward strand.
TTTCTAACTGTTACTGTAAAGCCATCAGGAGCACCCAAAAGTAAGGGGTTATCCGAGAAGCTATACTGAGTTTTAGCAATACAAACGGGGCATTTACCAAAGCCTAATTCTTCAAGTTTTGCTATCTGCTTTTTAGCAGCAGGGGTAAATACTGTACCTGTACCGCCGTAAACCTTTGTTACAACAGAGTTGATTTTTTCCTCTAAAGATGCATCGTCGCCGTAAGCAAAGGTAAAATCGTTTTCCTCTTCACAGAGATTTATAACCTCTTTTGCAAGCTCAACACCGCCGTTACCGCCGTCTGCCCAAACGGTAGAAAGGACGGTATTAACACCGAGTTCCTTACATTTTGCGATAATAAACTCAATTTCATTATCGGTATCTGTCGGGAAGCGGTTTACTGCAACAACCAAGGGTAACTTATAAACATTCTTGATGTTTGATACATGGCGAAGAAGGTTTGGAATACCCTTTTCGAGAGCTTCAAGATTTTCGGTAGCAAGTTCAGTTTTGGCAAGACCGCCGTGCATCTTAAGGGCTCTTACAGTTGCTACAACAACTACTGCAGAGGGCTTAAGTCCTGCATAGCGGCATTTAATATCAAGGAACTTTTCTGCACCTAAATCAGCACCGAAGCCTGCCTCTGTTACGGCATAGTCGCCGAGCTTCATAGCCATTTTAGTAGCCATTACAGAGTTACATCCGTGAGCGATATTAGCAAAGGGGCCGCAATGTACAAAAGCGGGTGTTCCCTCTAAGGTCTGTACTAAATTCGGCTTTAATGCATCCTTTAAGAGTGCTGCCATAGCACCCTCTGCATTAAGCTGACCTGCAGTTACAGGCTCATCATCAAAATTATATGCAACTATAATCTTAGAAAGACGCTCTTTTAAATCGGTAATGCTACTTGCAAGACACATAACAGCCATAATCTCACTTGCAACTGTTATATCGTAGCCATCCTCACGCGGAACGCCGTTTACCCTACCGCCAAGACCGTCTACAACATTACGAAGCTGTCTGTCATTCATATCAACGCAGCGCTTCCAGGTAATCTTTCTTGTATCAATTCTAAGAGCATTTCCGTGATGGATATGATTATCAAGCATAGCGGCAAGCAAATTATTTGCCGCACCTATTGCGTGGAAATCGCCTGTAAAATGAAGGTTTATATCCTCCATAGGTACAACCTGAGCATAACCGCCGCCTGCGGCACCGCCCTTAATTCCGAAAACGGGACCTAAAGAGGGCTCTCGCAAGGCTACCACTACATTTTTATTAAGCTTTCTAAGACCGTCTGCAAGACCGATTGTAGTGGTGGTTTTACCCTCACCCGCAGGGGTGGGGGTAATTGCTGTAACTAAAATTAACTTTCCGTCGGAATTTTTGTTTTCACTTAAGAGAGAAAGGTCAACCTTAGCCTTGTATTTGCCGTACTGCTCAAGATATTTATCGTCAATTCCTGCAGTTTTGGCAACTTCGGTTATGGGTAACATTTTTGCTTCTTGTGCTATTTCAATATCACTTTTATACATAACAAAATCCCCCTCCATTATTTAAAATACTTAACTGCGCTGTCGAAGAGTCCCATATTGTAATTACCTTCAACATTCTTATAAAGACCTGCACCCACACGCTCAGAGTGACCCATTTTACCGAGAACTCTGCCGTCAGGCGAAGTAATACCCTCAACTGCGCAAACAGAATTATTGGGATTAAAGCGAATATCGTCGGTTGGGTTACCCTCTAAATCAACATACTGAGTGATAATCTGTCCGTTAGCTTTAAGCTTTGCTAAAAGCTCGTCACTTGCGATAAATCTACCTTCACCATGAGAAATCGGCACAGTAAAGATTTCGCCGACATCTGTGTTCAGAAGCCAAGGTGACTTATTAGATGCAACCCTTGTACGAACAAGACGGGACTGATGGCGTCCTATTGTATTAAAGGTTAATGTAGGACAGGTATCATCGGTATCAATAATCTCGCCAAAGGGTACGATACCAAGCTTTATAAGTGCCTGGAAGCCGTTACAGATACCGCACATTAAACCGTCGCGGTTTTTAAGTAGCTCCATAGTAGCTTCCTTTACAGCATCGTTGCGGAAGAATGCAGTTATGAATTTACCTGAACCGTCAGGCTCGTCACCGCCCGAGAAGCCACCGGGTATAAAGATTATCTGAGACTCTTTTACACGCTGAGCAAAATAGTCAACCGATTCTGCAACTGCCGATGCGGTAAGATTTCTTATAACTACTATTTCGGCATCTGCGCCCGCAGCCTCGGCTGCTCTTGCAGAGTCAAACTCGCAGTTTGTGCCTGGGAATGCAGGAATAATAACACGAGGACGAGCTACCTTTATAGCAGGTGTAGCTGTGTTTCTGCCGTCATAGCTTATCTTTTCAATCCTTTTGCCTTCATTTTCTATATTGCAAGAGAATACAGGCTCTAACTTTTCTTCATAAGCCTTTAAAAGAGCTGATAGAGAAAGCTTTATTTCTTTATAGGAAATTTCTTCTGCAAGAACAGTAGTACCGATAACCTCGCCCACATTTTCATCATTTGTAAGCTCAATTACAAATGCGCCATAGCCGTAGCCGAAAATATCGCGAAGAGAAAGGTTATCAGCAAACTTAAAGCCTACGAAGTTGCCGATAGACATTTTAAGTACTGCCTCTGCAATACCACCGAGACCTAATGTATAGCAAGCGGCAATTGCGCCCTTTTCATTTAAAGCTCTGACAGTATCGAAATTTTTGAGTAATGACTCTGTACGGGGAAGTCCGTTTTCGTCATATTCAGGCTTTAAAAGAACTACCTTTCTGTTTGCCTCTTTAAACTCGGGTGATATAATGCTTTGCACTTTTTCACAGGTTACTGCAAAAGAAACTAAGGTAGGCGGAACATCTAATTTTTCGAAGGAGCCGCTCATAGAGTCCTTACCGCCGATTGCGGCAACACCGAGCTCAGTTTGTGCTTTAAATGCACCGAGTAAGGCTGCTAACGGCTTGCCCCAACGCTTAGCGTCACGACCGGGTTTTTCAAAATATTCCTGGAAGGTTAAATATACATCTTCAAACTTAGCACCGGTAGCAACAAGCTTTGATACCGACTCAACTACTGCGAGATATGCGCTATGATAAGGGCTCTTCTCTGCAATAAAGGGGTTGTAGCCGTAAGCCATAAGTGAACAGGTATCGGTGTTTCCTTTTTCAAGGGAAACCTTATGCACCATAGCCTGAATAGGTGTAAGCTGATTTTTGCCGCCGAAAGGCATAAGAACTGTACCGGCGCCGATTGTGGAGTCAAAGCGCTCGGAAAGGCCTCTCTTAGAGCATATATTTAAGTCCTCAGCTAAGAGCTTGAATTCTTTTTCAAAATCTTCGCCGATTTCCTTTTCAAAGCTCATCGGTGCCGCGGGTGCTATATCAATATGCTTTTCTGCGCCATTAGAGTTTAAAAACTCTCTCGAAATATCAACGATTTTTGCACCGTTCCAATGCATAACAAGTCTTGGCTCTGCCTTAACTGTTGCAACAACGGTAGCTTCAAGGTTTTCCTTATCGGCAAGAGCCATAAATTTATCTAAATCCTTTGGCTCTACAACAACCGCCATACGCTCTTGCGACTCACTGATAGCAAGCTCTGTACCGTCAAGTCCCTCATACTTTTTAGGAACTGCATTAAGATTTATTTCAAGACCGTCTGCAAGCTCACCGATAGCAACCGAAACACCGCCCGCGCCAAAGTCATTACAACGCTTGATAAGACGGGATGCATCGGGATTTCTGAAAAGACGCTGAAGCTTGCGCTCTTCAGGGGCATTACCCTTTTGCACCTCTGCGCCGCAGCTTTCAAGTGACTGTAAATTATGCGATTTAGAAGAACCTGTAGCACCGCCGCAGCCGTCTCTACCTGTTCTGCCGCCGAGAAGGATTACAACATCGCCGTCGTCGGGCACTTCACGTCTTACATTAGCCGCAGGTGCTGCCGCTACAACCGCGCCGATTTCCATACGCTTTGCGGCATATCCGTCGTGATAAATTTCATCAACAAGACCGGTAGCTAGACCAATCTGGTTACCGTACGAGCTATAACCTGCCGCTGCAGTAGTTACTATCTTCTTTTGAGGAAGCTTGCCCTCTAAGGTCTCGCTAATGGGACGAAGCGGGTCGGCCGCACCCGTAACACGCATAGCGCCGTCAACATAAGCTCTTCCTGAAAGCGGGTCACGGATAGCGCCGCCTATACAGGTAGCAGCGCCGCCAAAGGGCTCTATTTCGGTAGGATGGTTATGGGTTTCGTTCTTGAATAAAAGAAGCCAGTCTTCCTCTACGCCATTTACATCAACCTTGATTTTAACTGTACAAGCATTGATTTCTTCCGACTCGTCAAGCTTTTGAAGCTTACCCTGACTCTTTAAATATTTTGCAGCTAAAGTACCGATATCCATAAGGTTAATCGGCTTTGTACGGCCAAGCTCTTTTCTTACATTTATATAGTGGTCATAAGCCTCCTGCAAAAGCTTATCCTCAAACCTTACATTATCAATTGTTGTAAGGAATGTGGTATGACGGCAGTGGTCAGACCAATATGTATCTATCATTTTGATTTCGGTGATAGTGGGGTTCCTGTTTTCGCTCTTAAAATAACTCTGGCAGAACTTGATATCATCAATATCCATAGCCAAGCCGTTATCGTTTATGAAAGCCTTAAGGCCCTCTTCGTCAAGTTCTAAAAATCCCTCTAAAACTTTAACTGTTGTGGGGATTTCGTATTCAGTTTCGAGCGTTTCGGGTTTTGACAGCTCTGCCTGTCTTGCCTCTACCGGATTTATAACATACTTTTTAATCTTCTCGATTTCTTCGGGGGTTAAATCGCCGTAAAGCGCATAAACCTTAGCGGTACGAACACTCGGACGCTCTGCCTTAGAGATAATCTGTATACACTGTGCTGCAGAATCTGCTCGTTGGTCAAACTGACCCGGCAAAAATTCAACAGCAAAAACAGCTGCTGCCGAGCTATCCTCAAAGCTATCCATTGTATCATCAAGCTGAGGCTCGGAGAAAACAGTATTTACACTGTAATTAAACAACTCTTCACTAATTTTTTCAACATCGTATCTATTTAAGATACGGATATTTTTAAGTGACTTAATTTGAAGAAAAGAACGGATATCGGCGGTAAGAGAAGCCGCCTCCTCTCGAAGACCTTCCTTTTTCTCAACAAAAATTCTAAAAACCATAAATTGCCTCCGTTTAGTAATCCTAAAAGATTAAAGTGCCTTTAAGGCTTTAGCGCCTATATCGCTTCTATAAAATCCGTTTTCAAAGTCAACCTTTTTTACAGCTTTATATGCGTCATCAATAGCAGTTTTGAGATTATCGCTTACTGCTGTTACGCCGAGTACTCTTCCACCGGCACTTAGAAGCTTATCGCCATCAAGCTTTGCCCCTGCAACGAAATAGCTTATATTTTCATCGGCTTTAGGCATATTTAAGGGGCAACCGCTCTTATAAGCCTCGGGATAGCCCTTTGACGCCATTATTACACAGCAAGCCGATTTATCAGCAAATTTAACTTCGATATCGCTCAAAGTTCCATTGGTTGTAGCCTGCATAACCTCTAACAAGTCGCTCTCTAAAAGAGGTAATACAACCTGAGTTTCAGGGTCACCGAAACGACAGTTATATTCAATTACCTTAGGACCTTTATCAGTAAGCATAAGGCCGAAATAGAGGCAACCCTTAAAGGTTCTTCCCTCTTTATTCATAGCCTCTACGGTAGGTAGGAAAATGGTCTCCATACATACCTTTTCGATATCTTTATTGTAGTAGGGATTGGGAGCAACAGTACCCATACCGCCTGTATTAAGACCTGTATCGTTATCGTGGGCGCGTTTATGGTCCATTGAGGAAACCATAGGTACTACGGTTTTACCGTCAGTAAAGCAAAGAACTGACACTTCGGGACCTGTTAAGAATTCTTCAATTACGATATTATTACCGCTATCTCCGAATACCTTATCCTCCATAATAGACTTAACAGCGTCTATTGCTTCTTCTCTTGTAGCAGCAATTATAACACCCTTACCGAGTGCTAAACCGTCTGCCTTTACAACTATTGGAACGGGGGCAGTTTCTACAAAGGTTAAAGCCTCTTCAGCAGAGGAAAAAACATTATAATCCGCTGTAGGAATATTGTATTTCTTCATAAGATTTTTTGAGAAAACCTTACTACCCTCAATTATTGCGGCATTTTTGCTAGGTCCGAAAGACTTTATACCCACCTTTTCGAGCGCATCAACTGCACCGAGTACAAGCGGGTCGTCAGGTGCTACAACTGCATAATCAATTTTATTATCAACGGCAAATTTGCATATAGCATCTATATCCTTAGCGCCGATATTAACGCAAGTAGCGTCCTGTGCAATACCGCCGTTTCCGGGAAGCGCATAAATTTCGGTAACCTTAGGACTCTTTTTAAGTCCTTTAATTATAGCGTGTTCTCTGCCACCGCCGCCTACTACCATTATCTTCATTGTTATTACTCCTAATTTTTATCAATGATGGAAAAGTCTCATTCCGGTGAATGCCATAGTCATACCGTATTTATCGGCACACTCTATAACTGCATCGTCACGGATAGAGCCTCCCGGCTCTGCAATATACTTAACACCGCTACGCTTTGCGCGTTCAATATTATCGTCAAACGGGAAAAATGCGTCACTGCCTAAAGCTACATTATCAATAGTTGCAAGATATGCATTAATTTCCTCGTCGGTAAGGGGCTCAGGCTGTACAGTAAAGTACTTCTGCCAATTACCCTCTGCGCAAACATCTTCTTCATTATGGTTAATGTATCCGTCAATAACATTGTCACGCTGAGGACGACCTATATCCTCCTTGAAAGGAAGATTTAACACCTTATCGTGTTGACGCAAGAACCAAGTTGTTGCCTTTGAACCTGCAAGGCGTGTGCAGTGAATTCTCGACTGCTGACCGGCCCCCACACCGATAGCCTGTCCGTCAACCGCAAAGCAAACAGAATTTGACTGTGTGTACTTTAAGGTTATAAGAGAAATTATTAAATCTCTTACTGCGCTCTCGGGTAAATCCTTGCTCTTTGTAACAATATTAGAAAGCAATTCGCGGTCAATTTTAAAGTTATTTCTTCCCTGCTCAAATGTAATACCGAAAACCTGTTTGGTCTCCTTTTCTGCAGGTACGAAATCAGGATCAATTTTAACTATATTGTAGTTACCGTTTCTCTTTGATTTTAAGATTTCAAGAGCTTCGGGCTCATATCCCGGAGCAATAACACCGTCGGACACTTCCCTCTTAATAAGTAACGCTGTAGTTACATCGCAAACATCAGAAAGTGCTACCCAATCACCAAAAGAGCACATTCTATCAGTACCTCTAGCCCTCGCATAAGCACAAGCAAGAGGAGATTCGTCAAGACCCTCAATATCATCAACAAAGCAAGCTTTTTTAAGCTTATCGGAAAGGGGTGTTCCAACTGCTGCCGAAGTAGGACTTACATGCTTAAAGGAGGTTACTGCGGGAAGTCCTAAAGCGGCTTTAAGCTCCTTTACGAGCTGCCAAGAGTTAAAAGCATCTAAAAAGTTTATGTATCCCGGTCTGCCGCATAAAATTTCAATCGGAAGCTCAGATCCGTCCTCCATATAAATCTTAGAGGGCTTTTGATTGGGGTTACAACCGTATTTAAGTTCAAATTCTTTCATTTTCTTTAACTCCTATTATAGTATTTCGTTTAACTTTTCTGCTATATATTCTGCCATTGCCGCGTGTCCTCTGTCGTTTGGATGAAGACCGTCGGGCACAAAGTCGGCATCATAAGGGTCAAATATATTACTTTCATAAAGGTCAATTAATGAAATGCTTTTTTCATTACAGAAAGCCTTTATTGCCCCTACATAATCGGCAAGATTTTTGTTTTCAGGGGGATGCGGGTCTGTTTCATTAGTTCGTTTTAAGGGGGTCATAAAAATTAGCTTTGCGCTAGGGTATCTATCCTTTAAGTTCTTATAAAGAACATTAAGACCGCCATAAAAAGTATAAACATCGTCACTGCAGATATCGCCCATTTTAGCGTCTCCGTGTCCGTAATCATTAGTGCCACCAAAAACAACTACTGCATCGGCATTTTCGGGCAAAAACTCAACACGACTTCCAAAATAAATAGCTTCCTTATGATTATCGGAAAAGTTTGTCTGCTTTGCAATTCGAGTTCCGCTGATTCCTGCATTATAAGCCATTTTAAGACCGTGTTCTGCTTTTATATTTTGATGAAAAACCTTGTCGGGAGCAGTTGTTCCATAACCCTCGGTTATACTATCACCTAAAAAAACAATACTTTTATCCTTTAGTCCCATTTAATCAAACCTCGTTTTTATTGATTATGATTTCTTCTGCCTTGCCGTCAGCAAGGGACACTGTGCGTACAAAAAGGGAAACCTTATTATCCTCGTTTAGATTATTCCAAACGATATCTGCAAGCTCTTTTGCAGTGTTAGGAAGTGCTACCTCTTCAGGCTCACCGTAGAAGGACGGAATGGGATTACCATCACACTTATAGGTGTGTATAAAGTGGCCGATACCGTCAAGAGAATTATAACTGTAAAAATATCTCTGGCAAGCATCAGGGTTACCGTTATTGCTCTTTAATATCGAAAGCTTATAGTTAAAGGCAGAGCCTGCAAAAGCATAATAAAGCATAGCGGATATACGGGGTGTGAAGTTTGGAGCATCAGGCTCAAACTCACGGGTATGAAGGGCTTTTTCAAAAGAAAAACCGTCGTCCCCGTTTTCTTTTATGTAATTATAAACGGTGTCTGTCTGGTCGCCGTTTGTAACTATATCAGCACTATCAAGCGCTAAATAAGGATTATAAATTATAAGTGAAGGGTCTGAAAGCTTTGATTCGTCAAAAGCCTTTGTTCTCATACCGCCCTCAAAACGCTCAAAGATACGGTTGCGGCTGTTTTCACTTCTACCCATTATAAAATATGCAATCATTGCCGATTTACCGTCTGCAGATTTACCTACTACAATACCTCTGCCGGGATAACTGTTTTCTGAAAGTAAAGTTTTTAAATCGTATAAAGCCATATTAATCTCCCTTATTACTAATTAATTCAAAGCAAACCTTTTCAAGAGCTAAAGGTAGAATTTTCCACTCTGCTTCCTCCATAACCCTCTTTTGAAGGATTTCGGGGGTATCGCCCTCCATAATGGAAACTGCTTTTTGCATAATAATTTTTCCGCCGTCGGGAATTTCGTTTACAAAGTGCACCGTAGCACCTGTAACCTTAACGCCGTACTCGAGCGCTGCTTCGTGAACATGAAGTCCGTAAAAGCCTTTACCGCAAAAGCTCGGTATTAATGAGGGGTGTACATTTATAATTCTATCCTTAAAGTGAGAAGTGAATTTTTCACTTAAGATACACATAAATCCTGCAAGAACTATAAAATCAATTCCGTTTTCTTCTAGCGTACTTATAATTTCGTATTCAAACTTTTCCTTGTACTGCTTTTTTGAAATAACTACCGACTTAATACCCGCCTTTTCAGCTCGGCAAAGCGCATAAGCATCGCTATTATTTGAAACAACCAAAGAAAGCTCTCCGCTTTTAATTATTCCGCTATTCTCTGCATCGATAAGCGCCTGAAGATTTGTGCCGCCGCCCGACACCAAAACCGCAACCTTAGCTTTTATCATAGCAATACTACTCCGTCGTCACTCTTAATGGTCTCACCGATGATATAAGCATCCTCGCCTGCAGCCTTTAAGATTCCTAATGCCTTATCGGCATCTTCTTTTGCTACAACAACGCTCATACCAACGCCCATATTAAATGTATTGAACATATCTCTTTCAGGGATATTACCCATTTTCTGCATAAGGTTAAAGATAGGAAGAACACGAACTGCAGATTTTTCAATCTTAGCGCCGAAGCCTTCGGGTAAGCTTCTCGGAATATTCTCATAGAAGCCGCCGCCTGTGATATGGGAAACTGCCTTTACAGTAACATTATCGAAGAGGCTAAGCATAGGCTTAACATAAATCTTGGTGGGTGTTAAAAGGGTCTCGCCTATCGATTTTCCGCCAAGTTCTGCTACGGGTGACTTAATATCACTGTTTTCAACATCGAAAATCTTTCTTACAAGTGAAAATCCGTTAGAATGTACACCGCTTGAGGCAAGAGCTATTATTACATCTCCCTCTTTAACGGTTTTGTTGTTTAAAATCTTATCTCTATCAACAACACCAACCGAGAAACCTGCCAAATCGTATTCGTCTACAGGATAAAAGCCCGGCATTTCGGCGGTTTCACCGCCAATGAGCGAGGCTCCCGACTGAACACAGCCCTCTGCTATACCGCTAACTATATCGGCGATTTTTTCGGGGTAGTTCTTTCCGCAAGCAATATAGTCAAGGAAAAGTAAGGGCTTTGCTCCACAACAGATAATATCGTTTACACACATTGCAACACAGTCAATACCAACTGTATCGTGCTTGTCCATTAAGAAAGCCATTTTAAGCTTTGTACCTACACCGTCGGTACCGCTAACTAAAACAGGCTTACTGATGCCTGTTAAATCAAGCTCAAAAAGACCGCCAAAGCCGCCTATATCAGAAAGTGCACCTTTTGTAAGTGTACGGCTTATATGCTTTTTCATAAGCTCTACTGCTTTATATCCTGCGGTAATATCAACGCCTGCTGCGGCATAACTATCAGATTTAGATTTAGTATTCATAATTCTTATTCCTTTCCGTTCCAACAATATGTGCAAAGCTTGCACGGCTCTACGCCTATAGCCTTGATTATTCCCTCAAGTGACTGAAATTCGAGTGATGCAAAGTTAAACTTCTTACAAATCGCATCGCGAAGATTTCGACCGCGCTGTGTAGAACCGTCGCTATATTCTTCGATATATTTAAAGCCTTCCTCGCCCTCAAGCTCTACTATTATACGGCGGGCAATAAGCTCCATATCACTTGTAGCTCTTGTAAAGTTAAGATATTTGCATCCGTACATAATCGGTGGACAAGCCGAACGCATATGCACCTCTTTTGCTCCGTTTTCATAAAGAAAATCTACCGTTTCTTTAAGCTGAGTGCCCCTTACTATTGAATCGTCCACAAAAAGTAAACTTTTATCTTTAATAAGGTCATGCACCGGTATCTGCTTCATTTTTGCAACGCGGTTTCTATCAGACTGCTTTGCCGACATAAAACTTCTAGGCCAAGTAGGTGTATATTTAATAAATGGTCTTGCAAACTGGACACCGCATTTATTAGCATATCCTATGGCGTGGGGGGTTCCCGAATCAGGCACACCACTTATATAGTCGATTTGGGAGACATCCATCTTCTCCATATCACTCTCTGCCATAATCATACCGTTTTTATAACGCATGGTTTCTACATTTGAGCCCTCGTAGTTGGAGGTTGGATATCCGTAGTAGGACCAAAGAAACGCACACATATGCATCTCACTGAGCGGTTCTGCTAAAACTGTTAGCGAATCTGCAGTAAACTCAACTATTTCGCCTGGACCTAATTCTTTTTCAAAAAGATAATCAAGTTTAGTATAAGCAAAGGACTCAAAGCTTGCACAGTATCCGTTCTCATTTTTACCTATTTGCACGGGTGTTCTGCCGTATTTATCGCGGGCTGCTATAATCGAGCCGTCTTCCTTTAGGATAAGGATTGATGCCGAGCCATCGATAACATCACCTATCTTACGAATACCGTCAACAAAATTGTTCTCCTGACTTAATATTGCTGCTGCAAGTTCGGTAGAATTTATTCTGCCGCTTGTCATCGCATTGAAGTGACCGCCGTCACCCGAAAGATACTTTTCAATAAGTTCTTCCTTGTTATTTATAACACCGACCATGCATATAGCGTATGTACCGAGCTTTGAACGGATTATGAGAGGCTGAGGGTCGGTATCGCTTATACAGCCGATTGCCGCAAAGCCCTTCATCTCATCAAAAATATCCTCAAACTTGGTACGGAACGGTGAATTTTCTATATTATGAATTTCTCGCTGTAACCCGATTTCCCTATCAAGTGCCGCAACACCTGCACGGCGGGTTCCAAGGTGAGAATGATAGTCAGTACCGAAAAAAACATCGGCAATGGCATCACCCTTACAAACAGCGCCGAAAAAACCTCCCATGAATTACACTCCTTTGAAAAACCTAAACTTAATTGCTGTACTGCTCAGAAATTGCCTTGTCCTTTTCTAAAACCTTAAGGGCGGCATCCTTTCTCTTTTCATCTAAGAGTTCTGCTAAATTATCATCAAAAGCCGATAAGATTTCTATTGCTAAAAGAGCCGCATTTGCAGCACCGTCAATAGCAACTGTAGCAACAGGAATACCCGCAGGCATTTGAACAGTAGACAGAAGAGCATCCATACCATCAAGAACAGACGCCTTAACAGGAATACCGATTACAGGCAAGGTAGTATTAGCGGCAATAGCTCCTGCCAAGTGAGCCGCCTTTCCTGCAGCGGCAATTATAGCACCAAAACCGTTTTTTCTCGCATTGCTTGAAAACTCTTTTGCCTGTTCGGGTGTACGGTGAGCCGAGAATACATGTACTTCAAAAGGCACTCCATATTCCTTTAAAACATCGAAAGCCTTTGAAACTACCGGTAAATCACTGTCACTGC
>JAQXZE010000068.1 GCA_029227055.1 Oscillospiraceae bacterium
TTCTTCCGAAAATCTGTATTTTGACAATCTTCCTTCAAGGTCAACAGTAACGCCATCCATACCGATTGCACCGCTCGCATTCAAAAATACGGGTTTGTCGTTTATGATTCGCCATCCCGTGTGCTGATAGACAGTTAATTCGCTCATATTGACCGCCTGTGCTCGTATCGAGTCCACAATATATGCCTTCGCATTACCGCCGACAGTAGGGCGAAAATTCAAAGGAACATATTGCATAAGATTGTTTTCAAGGTCTTTTCGGTTGATTTCAAACTGAGGGGATGCTTTTCCGTCTGCCAATGCAACAAGACTCAATTTATCTTCAATCTCGGCACCGTTATCCCGGATAATGTGTTTCAATCCGATTATGCATCCGTTAGCAAGTTTTGTTTCAACAACGAAACTCTCGCCGCTTTTATCCACTCTCGTTTCCACCCTGTGCAGACTTGTGTCCGTGCCTTTATATCCCGTACCTTCAAGGTGAGAGTTGATAAAAGTGTTATTATCCATTTGTTCCACCCTTTCGGCTCTCGCTCATCAACCATTCGTTAAACAGAGGGAGATTTATCAGATATTTTTTACCTGCCATAATGTGTGGGATTTTGCCGCTTTTAAGGTTTTCACGGATGAAGTGTTCCGACATCCCTGTACATTTTACGGCTTCTTTTATCGAAACCATTTTCGGCTGCATTTCGATAATGCTCATTGTTCTGCCCCCTCTCTTTTGCGAATAACTGTGTTGATTGCTCTCAAAATCTTGAACTTTTTATCAACATCAAGCTCTGTTCGCATCCATCGGGTTAAACTGTTTTCGTGTACTCCCAACACCTGTGCAATTTCCCAATATGCGATGCGTTCTCTTTTAAGAAGACTCCGTACATCGGAGTTTGCAAGATTCCTCACGAATACCGCTCCTTTCTTATTGACATTTCCCCAACTTATTGCTATAATAAACTCGGTTGAGGAACTATCACCATTATAACACCACCACCATAATAAACAAGGTAAATGGGACATTACCGAATATGAAATAAGACAAGCAAAATAATTGGTTGAGGAATTTGCAATATGTATGTATTAGTTATTGAAAATCAAAACAAAAGGCATTCGGGGTATCTTGTGATACACGATGAGAGAGAATATAAAACAACAAACGGGGTCGAATCTCTTTCCGTAGATATGGATGGGGGAAGTTATTATATAGAGACCTTAGACACATCGAGTCGTTCACTCGAAGGAGAAAAGGATATAAAGCTCATTCCGTTCGGAGGAATCGCCACTCAGCGATATAACTCTCTTGCCGATAAATACATTGAGAGTGGTGGAACAATCGACCGCTTAAAGAAGAAATCAAAAAAATTTAGCGTTAAGCCGCCGCATCCTCCCGTGTGGTTCTTTGATGAACGCAAAAAAGATGAATCTGATATAAGGAATATTTTACAGGCTCTTTCGGACTTCGAGCCGCAGCAGGTTAGATATATTAAAACCGCATCAGTTGAACTTGGAGGACAATACTACACGCTTTTCGATGTTGAAGAGTTGCAAGAGTTGTTTTCGTATGATTTGGAGAAAATACGCTCCTTGCAGATACCGATTGATGTTTGCAAATACTGTGGACACGCCTTCGTTAAAACCTCCCGTGATGTTATGTGTTCGCAATGCCGGACTGAGAAAAAGGGCGAGGTTGAAAAACAACGCCGATGGAATGAAAATGAAGTGAACCGAGAATTTGCGAAATTTACGAACGCTCTTAGAAAAAGAAGCGGTTACGGGGCAACCTCTGAGTATTATGTTTGGATTGGAAAGCAACGAGAGAACGGGACTGTTACTGTTGAATGGTTGAATCGTTGGAGGGAGACGGACAAAGGATTTCAAAAGCTCTGCCGCTTCTTCAAGAATGATTTGAACTACTCGCATCCGAATCTTGAAGAGTGGGAGAAGTGTTATAAAGATTTCCCACATAAAATAAATGACCCGGATAAATGGGTCAGAGAATGGTTAGAGAAGATAAAATAATAAAGCCGCTCCTTGCATTAAAGCCGGGAGCGGTTCATTTATAAAAAGGGTCTTTTTATTTTCGGCGAGTGGTGATTGGACTAACCAACCCCAAATGACGATGCTCATATCCCCCACAGGGGGTAAAATCGCCCGGTATTCGGTGCATATAAGCTCATTGGCTGCCGCTCTTCGTGGTAACGGAAGTAACAAAAAGGTAACGCTAATTTTTTGTTATGTGTTACCGATAAATCTTGTCATAGTCTGTTGTAATACTCTTGCAATCTATCATAAATTGTTATAATATAAATAGGTAACGGAAGTAACACTAAATAAATACAATATATCCCTTATAATCAGCATTAACTTGAACGCTCTTTCGCTTAATGGGGAATCCCCAACAAATCCCCAACAAGCCAAGATAGACCGCTTTGTTATAGGTCTTGACACAATACTCGACATTATACCAAGATTTTTCAAAGCAAATATTGAAAAACCCTGTATTTATAAGGGCTTTCGTAGATAGATTGTAAAAGAATACACAAGACAACAAGCCATCAAAACAGACTATGATAAAAGGGTTTTAGAACTCAAAGAGATAATTTTATATTTCTCAAAATCAAAATCCTCTGCTTATTGCAGAGGATTTTTTATATACCTTTATATAAAAAACGCAGCCTTCCTTTCGGTAAGCTGCGTTTAAAATTTTAAATATTAGTCCTTCTTAAAGAAGTTCATTACATCTTCGTAAGACTCGTCGTTTGTTTCACCGATAAGGTTTGCAAGGGAATTATCTTCCTTCTGCTCCTGACCGAGACCTGTTGCAACAACAGTAACGCGGATTGTATCTTCAAGAGTATCATCAAGCTGTGAACCCCAAATGATAGTTGCATCGGGATGAGCCATATCGGAAACGATAGATGCTGCAAGTTCAACTTCTTCAAGGCCGATATCCTCAGAACCTGTGATGCTGATGATTACGCCGCGAGCGTTATCCATAGATGTCTCAATAAGGGGACTGTTGATAGCAGCGCGTGCAGCCTGTTCTGCCTTATCGCGACCTGTTGCAACACCAACGCCCATATGAGCATAACCAGCGTCCTGCATAATTGACTTAACATCAGCAAAGTCAAGGTTAACAAGAGCGGTAACATTAATAAGCTCAGAAATACTCTGAACGCCTTGACGAAGAACATCGTCAGCAATATCGAATGCGTTCTTGAAGGTAATCTTCTGCTCAGAAACGAACTTAAGACGCTCGTTCGGGATAACAACAAGGCTATCTACATGCTCACGTAAAGCAGCGATACCTGCTTCAGCCTGAGTCATACGCTTTTTGCCTTCAAAACCGAAAGGCTTTGTTACGATACCTACTGTTAAGATACCGAGCTCTTTTGCAATTTCAGCTACAACAGGAGCAGCACCTGTACCTGTACCGCCGCCCATACCGGCAGTAATGAAAATCATATCTGCGCTACGGATAGCGGATGCGATTTCATCTCTGGACTCTTCTTCAGCTGCGCGACCGTTGTTGGGGTTGCCGCCTGCGCCCATACCGGATGTTGTTTTATCACCAATCTGAATTTTCTGATTTGCTTTTGAAAGGAATAAAGCTGCTTTATCGGTATTGATAGCAACAAATTCAACACCGCGAACACCCGCATCAACCATGCGGTTAACAGCGTTTCCGCCGCCGCCGCCTACTCCTACTACTTTTATTTGTACTACATTTCCCATTTCTTCTGCTACTTCAAATGACATTTTCTAATTCCTCCGTCTTTATGTATAATCTTATAAATTGAAAGATAATTCTATACACCATAGATATTAACATATCCAAAATCAAATTTCAATAGTTTTTATTACAAAATCGTAATATTTTTACAAAATTTTTTATTTTATATCACCTTCTACAAAACTTCCCTCTGTTTTTTCGCTGGTCCACATACTTAAATTTATCTTTCCCGTCTTTTTATTATCTATTTGCAAAATCATACCTTTTAGATGTGAAACCTTTTTATCAATATTCATTGAGGTACCGAAATTCACTTCAAATCTTCCCTCTACCTTAGCTTTAAGGGACAGAGAATCGGTAACATCAATATAGTCAATCTTGATTTCACTTTTAATTAATCTTTCACTGATTTCTATGAGAGCGTTTTTCTCGGCATAAGCCTCTATAATAACCTTTTTGCCTAAGGTCAGCTCTGCCTTGTTTACCGATATCTCAAAAATATTTTCAGGCTTTTCGGTATATTTATTTAACACATAACCTCTTTTGCTAACAGTATAAAACTCTTCTCCTGCCTTAAATACCGCCTCTTCCTTTGCATCTTTTGCAGTAATATAAAGCTTACTTGGAAGCTCGCGTTCTATTTTAATACTGTCTACAAAAGGCAATTTTCCTCTTATCTTTTCTGCTAAATTTTCTTCTCTTATCACTAAGATGTTAGTATCGGTAGTAATATCGGATGCATCTAAAATTTGCTCGGGTGTATAAATATTACTTCCTGTTATAGATACCTCTTTTATTGGGAACAAGACTGTCAAAGAAAGAACTGCTAAAACTATAAGCGAGACAAATAAAAAGCTTAAAAAGCCTACTAAAATGCGTCTTTTTGCCTTTTTCTTTTTTCTCGATTTTCTTTTCTTTGAAACTTCCCTTTGCTGATTACTCATAGGAATTTCTCCTCTTTTATACTACTTTTATATCTGCACCAAGTTTCCTTAGATTACCTGCTATATCGTCGTAGCCCCTAAGGATATGCTCTATTTTACTGATTTTGGTTTCTCCCTCAGCAGCAAGCGCCGCAATAACAAGGGCAGCCCCTCCTCTAAGGTCGGTACACTCACAGTTGGCGGCAGAGAATTTTTCTACACCCTCTATAACCGCAACCTTGCCCTCTGTTTTGATTTTAGCACCTAATCTTTTTAGCTCTTCGGTATATTTATACCTATTTTCGAATATATTTTCTACAAATACACTTGTTCCTTTAGCGTGAGAGAGCATTGCGATTAGAATAGGTCCTGCATCTGTAGGAAAGCCCGGATAAACGATGGTTCTTACCGTAGGCACCCTTGAAAGCTGTGACGCTGCCCTCAGTGAGATTTTTTTGCCATCGACCAAAACTGTACACCCTGCCTCCTTAAAAACCGATAAAACCGAAATCAAATGAGAAGGCATAACATTTTCAAGCTCTATTTCTCCGCCCGTTATTGCTGCCGCCGCCATATATGTAGCCGCCGCAATTCTATCGGGAATTATTGTATGATTTACACCGTGGAGCTGTTTTACGCCGTGAATTTCTATTGTATCAGAGCCTGAACCGCATATTTTAGCACCAGCACTATTTAAGAAATCTGCCAAATCACTGACTTCAGGCTCCTTAGCGGCATTATGTATAACCGTTTTACCCTCAGCAGTAGCCGCCGCCAAGATTATATTTTCGGTAGCACCAACACTTGGAAAGGACAGATTGATTTCGGTACCCTTTAGTCCGTTTGGTGCTTCACAATATAAAAATCCATGGTCCTCCCTGATTATTGCACCGAGTTTTTCTAATGATAACAGATGCAAATCAATCGGCCTCGGTCCTAGCTCACAACCGCCCGGACTGCTTATAACCGCCCTCTTCATCCTACCTAGAATTGCACCTAAAAAGACAATGGATGACCGCATTTCGCGCATTAGCGAGTCGGGTATTTCGAATGAGTCTATATTTTCAGGGTTTACTGTTACGACATCCTCTTCCTTTGTACAAAGCGCTCCTAGATGCGACAGAATTTTAAGAGAGGTTTCAACATCCGAAAGCGAAGGACAATTATGTATTTCACACGCATTATTGCAAAGGATTGTAGCCGCTAAAACGGGCAAAACACTATTCTTTGCACCCTGAAGTTTTAATCTTCCGCTAAGGCGTTTTCCGCCGTTTACAATTAGTTTTGACATTAAATACCCTCCCAAAGTATGAAGATAATTGCTTTTTCAATTCATACTATGCGAGAGTATTTTTTTTGCCAATAATATTATAATTTACGCGCCTGTGTAAAGTTGCATAATAACTTCGTATATGCGGGCATTAGCGTCAAGAATTGAGCCATTTTTAGCCGCCGTCGACATCTTATCGAGCTTAGGCTTGTTTTCGATTAGATAAGAAACCTTATCAATTAACGCTTCTGATGTTAAGTCTTTTTCTTCAATAAGCTCGGCAGCACCCATCTTTTTAAGGGTCATTGCATTGTGATACTGATGATTTTCCGCAACATAGGGTGACGGAATCAATATAGAGGGTTTTGCGCAGGCTTCAAGTTCGCTTATGGTTATGGCACCTGCACGGCATATAACCAAATCTGCCGCCGCCATACAAACATCCATATTGTTTATATATTCCCTAAGGTCAATATTGCTTGATAATTCTATATCAGATAAAGAGTTTTTCATCGTATCAAAACCAACTTTACCCGTTGCGTGTATATGATAAAACTTATCAGTACCGTTATGCCATTTGATTAAATCGGTAACCGTTTCGTTTATACGGCGAGCGCCGAGCGAGCCGCCGAAGGATAAAAGCACCGGCATATCTACGGGGATATTTAAAGCCGCTTTTGCTTCCTCTTTAGAGACTGATAACAGTTCTGTTCTAACAGGGTTACCTGTGATTATAGGTTTAGTTTTTAGCTTTAAAAACTTTTCCGCCTCAGGCATCGCAAGCATAACTGAGTCTACCTTTTGGCTGAGCATTTTAGTTGTAATTCCGGGGTAGGCGTTCTGCTCGTGGATAGCGGTTTTAATACCGAGCTTTACAGCCTCTCTTAAAACAGGTCCGCTTACATATCCACCCGTACCCACTACAACATCGGGTTTTAATTCTTTTAATATTTTTGCGGCGTCAATAGAAGATGTTACCGCCTTTTTAGCCGCAGATATATTCCTTATAATGTTTTTAGGAGTAAGCTTTCTCTGAAAACCCGCAACATCTATAGTTTTAAAATCGTAATTCTTTTCAGGGACAAGTCTAGCCTCTAGCTTATCCTTGGTTCCTATATAACTGATTTTAGCATCGGGATGTTTTTCCTTTATATAGCCCGCAACAGCAAGTGCAGGATTTATATGACCGGCAGTGCCACCGCCCGCAAATAAAATATGCATAAAATCAACCTACTTTTCTATATTGGAATTTCTTGATACCGAGAGTACTATTCCCATTTCTGCTAGCAGTATAAGCAGTGAAGTACCGCCGTAACTGAAGAAAGGAAGACTAATTCCGGTATTGGGCATAGTATTTGTTACAACCCAAATATTTAGCATTGCCTGAAGTCCCACCTGAAAGGTAAGACCAAGGCTTAAAAGTGCGCCAAATTTATCGGCAGCGCGCATCGCAATTCTAAAACCGCGCCAAACGAGGAATGCAAAAAGAAGAATTATGACCATACCGCCGAGCAAACCTAATTCTTCGCATACAATCGAGAAAATGAAGTCATTATGGGGCTCGGGTACCCATAGGTATTTTTGTCTTGACTGCCCTATTCCCCTACCGAATATTCCGCCTGAACCGATAGCGAGTAATGACTGTATTGTTTGATAGCCTGCACCCGTAGGGTCTGCCCAAGGGTCACGCCAATAGGTTATTCTATCAGAGCTGTACCCTATTATTCCCGTCATAAGCACAAGTCCGAATAGAGCTACTGCCCCTACCGCACCTGATACTATAAGCCAACGGGGTATTCCGCCTGCAACGAGTAAAACCACACCGATAGCAAAAACGAGTACCGTAGCAGATAAGTGCGGCTCTAACATAATCAATACACAGGTAAGACCTAAAACGAGCACCAAAAAGCCTATAAAACGCATATCCTTCATAAGTTTTTGATTTGCAGAAATGAGGGATGCAAAAAGCAAAATAATAGAAAACTTCGCCACCTCTGACGGTTGGAAGTTAACGGGACCTATTACAATCCAACGCTTAACATCCATACCCTCAACCATTGGTGGAAGTGCTAAAAGCAAAACTAAAAGGGCTAGAGTGCCGAAAAAGGTCACCCAATTTAACTTGCGCCAGAAATGATAATCTATTTTTGAAACAATAAGCATTACAACAACGCCTACTGCCGCAAATATAGCCTGACGGATTATAAACTTATAGCTGTCTCCGTATTTAGCATAGGAATAAGCGTAGCTTGCAGAGAATAGCATAACAAGACCAACAGTTAAAAGAATAAGTACAATAGCAAAAAACGGGGCATCAAATCTGCCACGGACTTTTTGAACTTTTTTAAGTTTCTCAGTAGTTTTTGCCATTGTCCTATCCCTCCTAACTTGAAATTACCAATTTAAAATTATCGGCAAAATTGCTATAAAGCAGCCGACAA
Organism: Oscillospiraceae bacterium; assembly: GCA_029227055.1. Classification (GTDB taxonomy): domain Bacteria; phylum Bacillota; class Clostridia; order Oscillospirales; family Acutalibacteraceae; genus UBA737. The sequence continues at coordinate 8,365 of JAQXZE010000068.1, forward strand.
ATGCAATCATTGAAAATACGATAACTATCTTTTCTTCTCCCCAACCGCACATTTCAAAATGGTGATGTATGGGGCTCATTTTAAAGAGGCGTTTGCCTGTAGCTTTAAAATATGCTACCTGAAGCATTACAGAAATCGCTTCCATAAAGTATACACAGCCTGCAAATATTAAAAGTATCGGTCTGCCAATTCCGAATGATAGCGCTACTACCATTCCGCCTAAGAACATTGAACCTGTATCACCCATAAATACCTTTGCAGGTTTTGAGTTCCAGATAAGAAATCCTACACAAGCGCCCGCAAGTGCTGCACCCAAAACATTTATAGCACTATTGCTTAAAAGCCCTGCACCTAGCATAAAAGCACATCCAACAACGAGCGTTACATTAGATGCAAGACCGTCTACACCGTCGGTTAAGTTTACGGCATTTGTAAAGCCGTAAATAAACATAAGGGCTATCGGCCAGAATATTAAGCCTATTCCGCTTGAAATATTAACATCGCCGACAAAAGGAATATATGTTGTATCCATTCCTGCAAGGGCTAGTGTTACTAAATAAGCCGCCGACACTAAAAGCTGAAGAAAGGTCTTTTGACGGGCGGTGAGGCCTAAATTTCTTTTCTTTAAGACCTTAATATAGTCATCAAGAAAACCTATGAGCGCCATTAAAAGCGCCATTAAAATACCTGCTAAAAAGCAAATCAGACGAAACGGAGTTTTAAGCTCATCAAAAAAGCGACTGCCCGATATTGCGGAAATGGAATATGTTATTGCAAGTGCTAAAACCACACCGAATATCATCATAACTCCGCCCATTGTGGGTGTTCCCTGTTTTTCCTTATGCCATTTAGGACCTATATCGAGTATAGTCTGCCCGAATTTTAGCTTTCTTAAATAAGGAATTACTATGTAGCCGAGCAGTGCTGTTACCGCAAAAGCGGTAAATGCTGCTATAACTGCTGAAAAATCCTTCATCTTAATTACTCCTTAATTTAACTTAATTTAGCAAGAGCGTCTCTCACTACCTCACGCTCATCAAGGTGAATAGTACCTGTACTTAAAACCTGATAGGTTTCGTGTCCTTTACCTGCAAGAACGATTATATCGTCCTTTTGAGCTATTGAAATTGCATATTCGATAGCTTCAATTCGGTTTTCTATAACCTTTACAGGCTTATTTGTACCCTCTGTGCCAACTAAAATATCTTCAATTATCGCCGTTGGGTCCTCTGTTCTTGGATTATCGCTTGTAACTATTACATAATCAGCATTATAAACCGCAACTTTACCCATAATTGGGCGTTTTGTTTTATCTCTATCGCCGCCGCAGCCGAAAACTGCTATCAAGCGGTTTTTAGGATAATCCCTAAAAGAAGAAAGAATATTTTTTAATCCGTCGGGTGTGTGCGCATAGTCTATTATAACAGAAAAATCGCGACCTGTGGGCACTAATTCTGCTCTACCCTTAACGCCCTCAAGCTCTGCTAGTGCATTTGCAGAAGATAAAACAGAAAAGCCTAACTCTTTTGCTGCAATAATGGCAGCCATAGAGTTATAAACAGAAAATTTACCGCATGTTTTAACCTTTATATGCTGTATAAGGCTATCGCCTACAAGCTCGTATTCAACTGCGGCAGGTCTATAATTTATAGCCTTAGCGCTATAATCAGAGTCATTACCCGTAGAATATGTCACAATTTTTGGGGGTATTCCTCTCATCATCTCGGCAGAATATTGGTCATCAGAATTGATAACGGCAGTTTTACACATATAAAATAGTTTTTTCTTAGCAGCAAGATAATTTTCCATTGTTAAATGGTAATCTAGATGGTCTTGAGTAAGATTTGTAAAGATTGCAACATCAAAATTTATACCAAAAACACGCTCTTGGTCTAGAGCATGAGAGGAAACCTCCATAATGGCGTATGAGCAGCCCTCTGTCGCCATAAGAGAGAACAAGGAATTAAGCTCATAACAGCTCGGAGTTGTGTTTTTAGCAGGGATTACAGTATCCCCTATCATATTTTGTATGGTGCCAACTAAACCTACCTTATGTCCATTTGCTTCTAGAATTTTTTTGAGCATATAGGTAACAGAGGTTTTTCCGTTTGTACCTGTAACACCAATGATTTTTAATTTTTCGGTAGGGTGGCCAAACCAAACCGCGCACATTTTTGCATAAACTTCGCGTGATTTTTTAACAATAATCTGATTATCAAACCCTAAATCACGCTCACAAATAATGATTACCGCTCCGCTATCTATCGCGTTTTTGGCAAATTTGTGACCATCATTCAAAGGACCGTTAATACAAACAAACACATTACCCGGCTTTACATTTCTTGAATCGCAGGTAACGCCTGTTATTTCAAGGTCTGAAAACCTATTATCCTTCGAATCGTACAATTCTTTAAAAAGCATTTAATAACTCCTATTCTGTGGTGCTACATCAGCCATTCCTTCGTCACGGAAGTAAACTGTAACTACCGTTCCTATCGGCACTGACTTATCTTTTTCTATACTCTGAGAGTAAGATTTTGTATCTGCTGAAGTAGTATTTCCTGAAAATTCAATGTTAATTCCGGCTTCCGCCGCAATCTTATTAACCTTAGAAGCTGAAAGACCTACAAGGTCGGGCACTTTTGTCATTTTATATTCGGATTCGTCGGTATAAAGGATAACAGTACCGCCTGTAAATACCTCTTCGCCGGCTTCGGGTAACTGCTTTACAACCTTTTCACCCGTACCTATTACCTTATAGCTAAGCTTTGCGGTAGTTATCTTGCCTTTAGCGTCCCCAAGCTCCTTGCCTACAACATCAGGAACCGATACGCTTAATTTTTCGAGTTCTTTATCTGTATACTGAGGCTCAAAGCCTAAATAAGGCAAAACATCGGTCATAACCTGAGAGCCGACAGGCGCCGAAATAGCGCCGCCGTAATAGCTAGCACCCTTAGGCTCATCGAGCATAACAAAAACTGCGATTTCGGGGTCGTCAATAGGTGCAATACCTACATAAGAACCGATATAAAGTCTTTTGTTTCCTGTTTCAAGGATTTTAGCCATTTTCTGAGAGGTACCTGTTTTACCGCCTACTCTATATCCTGAAACTATACCATTTTTAGCGCCGTTTTGTACTACATATTCGAGCATTTCGCGCATAGTTTCCGAAGTCGTTTTTGAAATTACCTGACGCTTATAGCCTGTAGACATTGTTTCTACAACCTTGCCGTCTGCATCGATAATTTTTTGTACCATATGAGGCTGAACAAGATATCCGCCGTTTACAGAGGCGGCTGCTAGTGAAATCATTTGAAGAGGTGTAATATTAAAGGTCTGACCGAATGAGGATGAAGAAAGCTCTACAGGTCCCATATCGACCTCTTTATGATAATAAGGAAGCGCTTCACCGGGTAAATCTATACCTGTTTTTGCGGTAAGTCCAAAAGCCTCGAAATATTTTGCGAAGGTTTTTACTCCAATTAACTGTCCTATTGTGATAAAAGCAGGGTTACACGAATTTGATATTGCCTGTTTCAAAAGCTGATTTCCGTGTCCGCCAACCTTATGGCAATGATAGGTTCTTCCTGCAACCGTCATAGTATAGTGACAGCCAAAGCTACTGTTTTTATTTACTAAATTCTCTTCTATCGCTGTTGCTGCAGTAAAAATCTTGAAAACCGAACCCGGCTCATAGGTATCAGAAACCGCTTTATTACGCCACTGACGGTTTAAAAGCTCAGTTCTGAGCTTCTTTGCCTTTTCTTCGTCCTTTTCGGCGTCAACTAAAGCCTGGTCCTCTGCCGATAGTGTAAATGGTGAGTTAGGATTATAGTCGCCACTAACCGCCATACCGAGCATTTCACCGGTATTTACATTCATAACCATAACGGCGCCGCGCTCGGCTATTTCGTACTGTTCTATTGCGATATCAAGATATTTTTCAGAAACATACTGAACATAAGAATCAATTGTTAATACTAAAGAATTGCCCTTCTTTGCCTCTTCTACCTTTTCATAAGTAAAGGGCATATCTGTACCAACGGCATTTTTAGCCGCTACAACCCTTCCTGCAACACCCGTTAAATCGTTATCGTAATAACTTTCAAGACCTGCAAGGCCCTGATTATCGTCACCAACGAAGCCGATTACCGAGGAGGCTAAGGTATCGTTAGGATAATATCTTTTTGTTGTTTCGTCAAGACCGATGTATCTGTTTAATTTTAATTCCTTATTATCCGATATGAACTGACGAATTTCGTCTGCCTTACTCTTTTCAATTTTCTTTTTAACTATTACATAATAAGAATTCTTTTCGGTATCTGAATAAACATCGTCATATTCAACTTCAAGGATACTAGACAAGCCTTCGGCTATGGTCTTCTTAACCTTTTCAGCCTCATCGGCGTCCTTTAGCTTTTTAATTCCGTTAGGGGTAATATAAACTGTCCAAGCGGTTGAGCTTGTAGCGAGGACATTCATATTTTTATCGTATATATCCCCTCTCGGTGCGGTAACAAGATTATCGTAAAGCTGTTGCTCGGATGCTAAACTCTGATACTCATCACCCTTATATATCATAATATAAACTAAACTACAAAAAGAAACGAGGGTTAATGCCGCTATTACTATTATCATAATAATCCTGCTTCTAAACAACATTAGACTATTAGGCCTAGTGGACATTTCCCTCACCTCTTCAAAATTTAAATACTCTATTAACCTAATACTGCCAAAGCTATTATTTCGCAAAATCAAAGCTTTGGCAAGTGGTTTTTTATTCCATAAACATTATATTATAAGATTTTTATATCTATACATTTAATTAATCGGCATCTGTAATTACTCCGTCACTTGTAAGGGCAGAGTTTTTTTCATTTACCCTGATATATTTTACCTGTTCTTTGCTCATCTTACGCATTCCGAGTTCAGTTGCCTCAAGCTCAATGTTAGCATAAGAAATCTTTCTTTCAAACTCAACCTCAAGGTTTGTCTTCTCGCTGTCGAGCTCGCTGATTTGAGCTTTTACATTATTTATTTGTGAATTAACTTCATTAATCTGAAGTCTTAAAAACAAATTGCCGCAAAGAGCAAAAAGCATAAAGGTGGCAAACATTACGCCGAAAGCAGAAACCGAAACTCTACGGACTGCCGCCTTTCTTTTTGTCTTTATCTTGGGTCTTGCCATCTTTATAATGTTTTCTTCACGTTTTTCTCTTTTTGCAGTGCTAGGCATAAACATATCGAAATCATAGGCTAAGCTATCATTGTAATATTTTGAATTATTCATAAAAGCCTCCTGCTAAAATTTTTAGTTTTTTATTATCACCCTGAGTTTTGCACTTCTGCTTCTCGGGTTTACCTCTATTTCTTCCGCTGTTGGTTCAATAGGCTTTCTCGTTAAAAGGTGACCTCTTGGAGTTTTGCCGCAAACACAAACCGGAAAATCGGGCGGACACACACAGCCGCTTGTATATTCTTTAAATTTTTGCTTTACCATTCTATCCTCTAGAGAATGGAAGGTTATAATCGCAAGTACGCCGTTTGGTTTTAAAAGCTTGAATGCTGTATCAAGGGCTGACGATAAAACATCAAGCTCACCGTTTACCGCAATTCTAAGCGCCTGAAAGCACTTTCTTGCAGGGTTTCCGTCTCTCCTTGCAGCAGCCGGATACGCCGCCGCAATTATATTAGCTAGTTCAACAGTTGTTTCTATCGGGACATTTTCTCTAGCCTTTACTATTCTTGTTGCTATTTTATAGGCGAATTTTTCTTCACCGTAATCTCTGAAGATTTTTGCAAGCTCGTCCGCAGTTAAGGTGTTCACAAGGTCTGCAGCGGTTGTACCGCTCTTGCTCATTCGCATATCAAGAGCCGCATCCTTTAAATAAGAAAAGCCGCGCTCTCCGTTATCAAGCTGATAAGAGGAAACGCCTAGGTCAAGTAAAATACCATCCACAGAATTTATTCCGAGTTCGGATAACACCTTGTCCATATCTTTAAAGTTGCTTTGGTGGACACTTGCATTTAATCCCGATAGACGCTCGGTAGCAATCTTTACTGCATCGGGGTCTTGGTCAAGAGCGATGAGCCTACCGTTTTTTAATTTTTCGGCTATTCCCCTAGAGTGACCCGCACCGCCTGCGGTTCCGTCTACATATATACCGTCGGGATTAATATTAAGAGAATTGATTGTTTCTTCAAAAAGTACAGATATATGTTTAAAATCCATATTTTAAAAATCCAATCCTTCAACAATTTCTGCAATCATTTCAGGTGTGTACTGTTCGTTTTCAGCACTCCAGAGTTCAGTATTCCAAATCTCAAGGTTTGTATCCATACCGATTATATGAGCCTCGCCCTCAAGCTCGGCATACTCACGAAGAACGGCAGGGATAAGCACTCTTCCCTGAGTATCAAATTCTACGCTAAACGAACCGTCATACAAAAAGCGCTTTACAACGCTTGATTTAGAAGCGGGCAGGCTGCCGATTTTCTCAACAAGCTTTTCCCACTGCTCCATAGAATAAACGCAAAGACATCTCTTTCCGTATATTCCTCGACAAAGCATAAAGTTATCACCAAGCTCGTCTCTGAACTTTGCAGGGATGAAAACCCTACCCTTTTTATCGATATTATGTTGATAACCGCCATAAAGCATAGAATTTTCACCTCTTTTCTAACCACTTTACACCATTTTAGTGGAATTTCGATACACTTTCCACCACTTAACTTGTATTATAAGGTATATTTATCGAAAAATCAAGAGGTTTTTTTCTGTTTTTCCTATTAAAAATGAACTTTTTTAAAAGTTTGGCTAAATTGTATAGTTCAGGGACAATTTTTTCAAAAAAACGACAAAAAAGACCTACAACACTAAACTGTGCTGTAGGTCTGAAAATTTAATTTTTCTGTAAATTAGTAAGCTACACCCTGAGCAATCATTGCCTCTGCAACCTTAACAAATCCTGCGATATTAGCACCTGCTACGAGGTCACCCTCCATGCCGAATTTTTTAGCTGCATCGTAAGAATTCTTGTAGATATTCTTCATAATCTGCTGAAGCTTTGCATCTACCTCTTCGGCTGTCCAAGAATAGCGCATAGAGTTCTGACTCATTTCAAGTCCCGAAACTGCAACGCCACCTGCGTTTACTGCCTTAGAGGGAGCGATGATTACGCCGTTTTCACGCAAATATGTAACTGCTGTATCTGTTGTAGGCATATTAGCAACTTCAATATAGTATTTAACGCCGTTAGCAACAATGTTCTTAGCGTCGTCAATGTCTACTTCGTTCTGGGTAGCGCAAGGCATTACAACATCAACCTTCTGCTCCCAAGGGCGCTTGCCTGCAAAGAAAGGTACGCCGAACTTATCTGCATAAGCCTGAACCTTATCTGCACCCGATGAACGCATCTCTAAAAGATAATCAATCTTCTCGTCGGTAGAGATACCGTCTGCATCGTAAACATAACCGTCAGGACCTGAAATGGTAACTACCTTACCGCCGAGCTCGTTAATCTTCTTAACAGTACCCCAAGCAACATTACCAAAACCTGAAACTGCAAATGTTTTACCCTTAATATCTTCACCGAAGGACTTGAGCATTTCTACTGCATAATATACAGCGCCGAAGCCTGTAGCTTCAGGACGGATTAAGGAACCGCCAAAGCTAATGCCCTTACCTGTTAAAACGCCTGTAAAGTCGTTGCTGAGTCTCTTATACTGACCGAAAAGGTAACCGACTTCACGAGCTCCTACGCCGATATCACCTGCAGGAACGTCAGTATCAGGACCGATGTGCTTTGCAAGCTCTGTCATAAAGCTCTGGCAGAAGCGCATAACTTCGCCTTCAGACTTACCTCTTGGGTCAAAGTCAGAACCGCCCTTACCGCCGCCCATAGGAAGACTTGTAAGACTGTTCTTAAATGTCTGCTCAAATCCCAAGAATTTAATAATAGAAGAATTAACAGAAGGATGGAAACGAAGACCGCCCTTATAAGGACCGATAGCAGAGTTAAACTGTACTCTGTAGCCGCGGTTAACCTGTACCTTACCTGCATCGTCAACCCAAGAAACACGGAAAGTAACCATACGCTCGGGCTCTACCATTCTCTCAAGAATTCCGTATTTTTCAATTCTTGCATCCTGTTCAATAACAGGTTCTAAAGATTCAAATACTTCTCTTACTGCCTGTAAAAACTCTTTTTCATTAGAGTTTCTCTCTTCAACTTTTGCATAAACACGATTTAAATACTCTGACTTAAACATATCTGCATACCTCCAAACAAAAAATCTTTACGATAGGTAGAGCAAAACACCCCACCATATCGTAAGAATATATAAATTTATAGTATAAAGGATACTACTAATCGAGCCTCGCGTCAAGAAAAAATTTGAATTTTTTTAATTTTTACAAATTTTTTGTTCCTTTTTTTAATCTGAGTTTCTATTGATAAAATCAGTAAGTTTTCTTGAAACATTTTCTCTGTCGAGCAAAAAGCTCATACCGTGGTCTGCCTCGTCTACTAAATGAATTTCCTTTTGAGCACTTGCCGCCCTAAATGCACGCTCAGACATTTCAAATGGTACAAGTCCGTCCTTTTTGCCGTGTAATATAAAAATCGGTATTTTGGAATTTTTCAAAACCTCTTCAACCGAAAACTCATAAAGACTAAAATCGGCAAAAAGCTTACAAAGCAAATTCATAAGAGGGAGCACCAGTGCCCCGTTTATATGAAAATTTCTTTTTGCCACAATCTTTATAATTTCGGCAGGAGAAGTAAAACCGCAGTCGGCAATTATTCCCTTAACATTCGGCGGCAAATTAAATCGGGTTGAGAGCATTACGGTAGTGGCACCCATAGAAATACCGTCTAAAAAAATCTGTTTTTGACCGTATCTTACCAATATAAGCTCTATCCAACTTAAAACATCGTGGCTTTCCTTAACCCCGAAGGTTATTACCTTGCCCTCGCTTTTTCCGTGTGCGCGTTGGTCTACGAGAAGAACATTTAGTCCCATTTCATAATACATTTTTATAGCACAGGAAAAATCCCGCTTAGGAGCGGAACGGTAACCGTGAAAAAGCATAATGGTGCGGTCTGACTCTCCGTTTTTATAATACTTTCCAATAAGTTTTAACTTATCAAAGCTTTCTACCGTAACATATTCAAAGGGCTGCTCGTCGGCAAATCTCATTCCCTCTTCTACCTGCGGTTTGTAATCAGCCAAGAATTTATTTATATCGGAATCTAAATCCTCTATTCCCTCTACATTCTGACGAACAAACGCAAGATTAAAGAAAAACCACAAGGCTCCACCTAAAAGGAGAAGCACTATAAACAGAATAATTGCAACTACCATTCAAATCACCATAAACATTATATATTCAATATTTTACCAATATTTCAATAAATTATAAATTCCAAGTTAACAAAACAGCGGATACGCCGCAAAAGCAGTATCCGCCTCAATATCTTATTTTAAAAATCCGTTTACTATTTCTTCTTCAGCTTCGCTCTCGGTTAGACCTAAGGTCATAAGCTTTATGAGCTGTTCACCTGCAATTTTGCCGATTGCGGCTTCGTGAATAAGAGAAGCGTCTATATGATTGGCGGTGATTTCAGGTATAGCGCACACCTTTGCATTATCCATAATAATAGCATCACATTCGGTATGGCCGCTGCAAAGATTATTTC
>JAQXZE010000069.1 GCA_029227055.1 Oscillospiraceae bacterium
TCCCTTCCGTTCCCTCCCGTTCCCCTTCCGTTCCCTCGTGTTCCCCTCGTTCCCGCCGTTCCCTTCCTTGCCCCCGGTCCCCCCGGTTTTCCGGGGGGCTTGTCCTTCCGGTCCTTCTGGTTCCTTCCCGTTTATCCCCCTCTTCCTCAGCGTGTATATGTTCCTGAAACGGTCAGACTTGACAATCTTTTCAAGGATATGCAAACAGACCACAACCACCTTGTAGTTGTAATCAACGAATATGGCGAGACTGCAGGTATCGTTACAATGGAAGATATCCTAGAAGAAATTGTTGGTGAAATCTGGGACGAGCGTGACGAAGAAATCGAAGAATTTTTGAAAATAGACGAAGATACTTACAAAGTAGTTTCTACCGCCTCTATTGAGGATTTCCGCGAATTCTTTAATATTGAAGACGACGAGGAAACCGAGGCTACCACCGTAAACGGATGGCTTACAGAAATAAGTGAAACCATACCCGAGGTCGGCTACACGGTTGATTATCAAAACCTCACCATTACCGTTACCGCTGCTGATGACTTTATGACGCAGGAAATTTTAGTAAAGGTTAAACCTGAGGCTATTATAGAAGAATAAAATTAAAGAGAATACCAAGTAAAACTTGGTATTCTCTTTTTATTAGTTATTAAATTCAATGAAATTATAGCTTTCTAAGATTTTTATATACTGACAAAGCCTGTCATATAGTGGCTCTGCCTTTTCACCGAAATTCTCCTTAACCGAAAGGCCTAAATCAAAGACTGTTTTCTCGCCGTCTAAAATAGGCCATATAAAGCTGCCCATTTCATCAAGATGGATATAGCTGATTTTAGGCTTTTTAAGAAGCTTTTGGAATATGCGGTTCATAATACCTTTATTCTCAATTTCTAAGGTTACTATGCCGTCCTTAACCGTCCATTTTAAACCGCTTCGTCTTAAAGGCTTTTTATCTAAGTAATTCTCGGCTTTAGATTTATTCTTCCTCATTATTAACCTTTACCTTTTTGAAAAGTGAGAACTTTAATACCGAAAGAATAACAAGAGCAAACACAACTATTCCGCCTACATTTGCAAAGAGGGGTGAAATATTGAGCTTTGAAGAAAGGTCAATAGCCTTATCAATACCGAATACTGCAAGAAGAGCAAGCAGGATACCCACAAGACCTTCACCTGCAATCATACCCGAGCAGAAAAGTATACCGTTGTTTACAATCTTTTCCTTTTCTTCTTTTCCTCGTCTTAACTTGTCAAGGGCAAGTCTTACAAGTCCGCCAACCATAATGCAGGCGTTAAGCTGAACAGGAAGATATACGCCGATTGCAAAGGGTAATACGGGGATACCAACAAGCTCAACCACAACTGCAATTGCAGCACCGATGAATACTAGAGTCCAAGGAAGATTGCCCTCCATAACACCCTCAATAATTAACTTCATAAGGGTTGCCTGAGGAGCTGCAAGCTGGTCTGTACCAAAGCCCCAAGCAGAGTCTAAAAGATAAAGGGTAGCACCGATTGCCAAGGCTGCCGCTACAACGCCCACGATTTCGCCTATCTGCTGCTTTTTAGGTGTAGCACCCAAGAGATAACCGGTCTTTAAGTCCTGAGAAGTATCGCCCGCAATAGCTGCAACGATACAGATTACAGAGCCGATCGCAATAGCGCTGCACATACCCTCAACACCTGTAGCACCTGTAAACTTAAGGATAAGTGTTGCAATTAAGAGTGTTGCTATAGCCATACCTGAAACGGGGTTGTTACTGCTTCCAACCAATCCTACCATACGGGAAGAAACGGTTGCAAAGAAGAAGCCAAATACAACTATTATTGCCGCACCGATAAGGCTTACGGGAATTGCAGGAACAAGCCATACAACGATTGTGAGAACTATAATTGCCGCAATTACAACCTTTATGTTCATATCGCGCGCAGTTCTGTCATTAGAAGTATTAGCAGCGCCCGACATACTCTTCATAGCACCGCCAAAGGTCTTTACTATAAGAGGTAACGATTTAATAAGACTTATAATACCGCCTGCAGCCAAAGCGCCTGCACCGATATATCTTATATAAGAGCTCCAAATAGCAGAAGCGCCGCCCTCAGCGAACATTTCGCCGATAGCAGAGGTTCCGGGATAAAGAATTATATCCTTACCGAAAAGAACTATAAGGGGGATAATAACAAGCCAGCTTAAAACGCCGCCTGCAAACATATAGGAAGAAATCCTAGCACCGCAAATATAACCTACGCTCATTACAGCGGGGTAAATCTGGGTTCCTATAGCACCCGCAAAGCCCTTAAAGGCAAGAGTAATCTCACCTGCAACGAGCTTTAAGCCGTCAATTATAAACTTAAATACTGCGGCAAAGCCCATACCTGCAAATACAGTAGAGGCATTAGCGCCGCCCTTCTCACCTGCCAAAAGAACCTCGGCACAAGCAGTTCCCTCGGGATAAGGCAATACGCCGTGCTCTTTAACAATAAGAGCGTTACGAAGGGGTACCATAAAGAATACGCCTAGTAATCCACCAATTAATGCGATAAGTGTAATCTCGATTAATGAGGGCTTGGAGGTTTTACCTTCTGCCGCCCACAAGAAGAGAGCAGGAAGTGTAAAGATAGCACCTGCAGCCAAGGATTCACCTGCAGAGCCGATAGTCTGAACTATGTTGCTCTCTAAGATAGAGTTTTTACGCATAAGCACACGGATTACACCCATAGCGATAACTGCTGCAGGGATAGATGCCGAAACTGTCATACCTACGCGAAGACCTAAATAAGCGTTCGCCGCGCCGAACACAACCGATAAAAGAACACCCATAATTATTGAGGTTACAGTAATTTCAGGCGTAATTTTTTCAGCGGGAACATACGGCTTGAATTCTTTGTTTTCCATAAATTCTCCTTTTCCGCCACTATGTGACATTTTTTAAATACACATTATTTATACCATAAAACCACCTAAAAGGCAATTACTATTTTAATGACGCCAAGGTAGTACATACTGTTCTGAAAACTCGCTCTACAGAAGAAACGCTCAGTGTTTCCTCAACTGTATGAACTCCCCACATATCAGGGCCTATTGAAATACAGTCAAGGTCAGAAATTTTCTTTGCAAATACGGCACATTCGAGCCCCGCATGAATTGCTGATACCTTTACATCCTTAGAAAACTCGTGGCGGTATGCCTCTTTATAAACTTCTCGAAGCTTGGAGTTTTCTTTAAACTCCCAAGGTGAATATCTGCCTGAGATTTTAAAGTCTGCTGTGAATAGCTTTGAAAAAGCAATCATTTTTTCTTCAAGATAATCGAGAGCGGATTGCTTATTACTTCTTAAAGCATACTGCATAACAATTTTGCCGTTTTCATTTGCCAAAATTCCAAGATTAAGGGAGGTTTCCACAAGATTTTCTATTTCGGCACTCATTTGAAGAACGCCGTTTGGTGTAAGCAGTAATATATTAACAAGTTTTTCTCTTGTGTCGTCGCCAAACGCCTCAAAGCTTCCCTTTTCTATGCTTTCAATTTTTAATGTAAAGTCTTCTTCAGGGTTTTTGATTTCGGTCTTAACTTTTTCCTCATATAATCGGAGAATTGATATTAGTTCTTCCGCGTTTTCGCATACAAGCTCTACCTTGGAATTTCTCGGTATGGCATTCGATTTAGTGCCACCGTTTATATTCATAATACTAAATTCAGCTTTTTCTTTAGCGAAATTTAATATTCTTCCCATTAAAGTGTTTGCATTTTGTCTGCACTTATCTATTTCAACGCCAGAATGGCCGCCCTTAAGACCGCAAACCTCAACTATAAGCTTAGTGCCGCTTACCTGTTTTTTTGTTATGGCAAGCTCCATTCTGAAGTCGCTACCGCCCGCACAGGAAACGGTCATAGTGTCAGCTTCTTCAGAGTCTAAATTTATCATTCTTTTTGCACTTAAAAGCCCTACATCGAGCTCTTCAGCACCAAGCATTCCTATCTCCTCATCGGTAGTGAAAACTGCCTCAATAGGCGGATGAGAAATGTTTTTATCTGCAAGAATTGCCATAATCATAGAAACTGCAATTCCATTATCGGCGCCAAGGGTTGTCCCTTTAGCCTTTATATAATCGCCATCAATAAAGGGTGTAATTCCTTGCTCTTCGAAATTTATATCCACACCGTCTGCCTTTTGGCATACCATATCAAGATGTCCCTGTAAAATCACAGGCTCTGCATTTTCATAGCCCTTTGATGCAGCCTTATAAACTATAACATTAAAGGCATCGTCTCTTATTGCACGAAGCCCGTTCTTTTCGGCAAAGGATAGCACATATTCACTGATTTTTTCCATATTTCCCGAGCCGTGCGGAATACTGCATATCTCTTCAAAATATTTAAAAATCTCTTTGCTGTCAATTTTTAATAGACTTTCCATTTATAATATCACCTTATATATTGTATTACACACCATAAAACCGAGAGCCGACGCCCTCGGTTTTATTCTTTTATAAACACTTTAATCTAATACCATATTCTTTTTCATTCTTATAAAATCAAGAATATCAAGAATAAGGTCTCCGTTTAAATCCAAAAGCTCTGCGTTAAAGTCACCATTGCCTGTTAGGATATATTTTTTAAAGGTAATAAGGTCGTAAGGGGCAAACTCACCGTCACCATCTGTGTCTCCAAGAGGGAGCTGATAATATCCATAAGAATAAACCGAATGGTCGCAATAGAAATGGTCAATATCTTCAACAAACATAAGCTTTATTTTACCGTTACCTATATAGGATGCACCAATTATATTTGAATAGGAGTTGTCAACAATCTCGGCTTCTCCCTTTTCAAAATTGTAACGCCAAATTCTGTTATTGGTAACCCCGTAAAGCTCATCCCCTACGGCAAAAATATTAAAAACATCGAAACAATAGTATCCCGCACTTATAAATGCAGGGAAAGACAAATTTGCTATTACAGTTCTTTCACCGCTTGCATCAATTCTATAAATCTGAATCTGTTCTTCATCATCATAAGTTGTGGAATATTCCGAAATCATCTGATAAACCTCTCCGTTAACGGTGGCTAACGGATGCTGGTAATCATTCCAGAATTTATCTTCATAGATTTTACTGTCACAAACAACTGCTCCGCCAACTACAGTCCACTGACTGTGATTGCTAAAGGTTTTAATGGCATCATCCGATACTAAAAACATCTCTCGTGAGCCGCCATCAATAAGTTCACCTAAAACATTATCATGTGAATCTTTGATTGCATAGGTTGCGTCATCACCTGTTACATCCACATGATAATATTTTCCGTCAAGCCGAACTATATTCCAACAGTGGTTTTCTACCGAATCAAGATTTAAAGCGGTTGTGACAAAAACGCCAAGCTTTTGCATTATTGCGGTAAAGGCTAAAGTATACGCCTGACACACACCTTTTTTATTCTCGAAAAAATTATATGCATCATAAATCTGATATGATTTATCATACTCATAGTTTGCAACTAAATACTCATGTACATACAAAAGTTTTTCAAGGTCGGTAGCATCGGGAGATACCTCTGATGCTATTCGATTTATCCACCTATTATATTTTTCAAGTGCAACTTCATATTCAGTAGCGGACATCCGATATTCAGGAACAATTTTTGCAACCATTCCGCTGCCTGAATAAGCATAAACTTTAACCCTTTCATAAAAATGAAAAAGTTCAGGATGGGTAAATCGAACCTCATATAATAACTGATTAATCTCTTCCTTAGGAATATTAAACTGCCTTAAATCAATCTCTTCTTTAAAAGCAGTGAGCCCTTCTATTATTTGTTGCTTTATAGAAGAAGCATCTGTAATATCCTCAGCAGAAGTTAAAATTGAAGTACAAAAAACCAGACAAAGCGCTAAAACTAATGCTATGAATTTTCTCATAAACATCCCCCTATCAAAATATTTTTTTGCAGTAGTTTTTCAGTGATTTAAATATGATATTAATTATGCCATCATAGTTTTCGTCGCCAAAGAAATACACGAAAATTCTTGCGAAAAAGCCATACTTCGCATCTTCCTTTTTGAGTTCAATTAACTCCTCAGGACTAAGCTCTTCCTTCTTTATATCTTCATTTGGCTTTTGCTCTATAATGATATCCGAATCTTCTATTATATCCTCATTCTTATTTACTATTTCCTTATCAACCGAAGAGCCGATTTCATTTTTTATATCTTCCTCTTCGGTTGCAGTAAATTCAAAGGTTTTAATGTCTGTTTTTTCATCGCAGTTTTTGCAATGCCTAGACATTACTCCGACTATATCAGAGGTAGCCTCTCTATCGACCGTCCAATTTTCCTCGAAATCATGAGGTATGGTAGCAACAGTTTTGTTATCGTTCTTTCCGCATCTTGAACAGTTTCTGACCGAAATGCCCTCTTTATCACAGGTTGCGTCTAGTACCGTTTCCCAAGCGCCGAAGCTATGCTTACAGTTACCCTGTGTAAGCGGTATATTAACTCCACCGTTTACAACAGTCGGGATAATAGTGTTACCTCTGCCGTTTGCAAAGGCACCCGTTAAATCTTCGCCATATCTGTTGGGTTGTCTGTTGGCAAGTCTGAGCTCATAAAAGCCGCCGTTAGCCTCTTCCTTAACCTTAAAAACAAATGTGCCTACCGTAACATCAATCTTAAAATTTTTAGACTCGCAATCCACAAAGTTTACATGGGTTTTGTGGTCTGCCGTCATATAATCGGTCAAATCACCCCTGATGTATTCAACAAACGAAAGGGCGGTGTTATCATATGTAATGGCAAACGCCATTGCCTGCATATAGGTATTTTCGGTAATTCTAACCTTTATATAAACAGTATCTCCTGCCGCTGCAGTAACGGTAGCAATCGTTACTACAGGTCGAAGCACTATGTTTTTATTTGCAGAAACATTTACTGCAGACCCTACAAGCAGCACCACACAAAAAAGCAGACAAAGTGCCTTTTTTAGAAATTTCATAAAAACCTCCGAGAGTTTATTAGTTTAAATATACCTTTACTAAGGTAAAAAGCCGCTTATCACAAAAGTTCTATTATAGCAGCTAAATTTCCTCTCTCTCCCTTTGTTGCCCTATGAGAATGCATTTCTGCCGCATTACAGCAGGTGCATATATCTGCAACATCAATATTTTGGGGTAAAATACCGCTTTTTACAAGAATTTCGAAATTAGCTTTTTTTAAATCTAGCATATAATGACCGTTGCCCTTAGATTCAAAGATACCGCTATCACAAAGACCAATCTTTTTGAATTCTTCGAAAACCGGCTCATCTACCTCATAACAGCAAGGACCAATCGCAGGTCCTATCGCCGCTATTATATCTTTAGGGTCACACCCGAACTCTTCTCGCATCTTCAAAACGGTAACCTTACCGATTTCTTTTACAGTACCTCGCCAACCCGCATGCGAGGTTGCAATAACACGCTTTACGGGGTCACAAAAAAGCAACGGCGTACAGTCTGCATACTGAGTTACAAGGGCAACACCGCGCTCATTGGTAATAAGCCCGTCTACATCCTCAAAAGACTGCTTTGTAATACCCCTGCCGCAATCACTTTTTCCTACCACCTTAACATTATTGGTATGGGTTTGGTGACTGAGCACTAAATCTTTTGTATCAATGCCAACAGCACCGCACAAAATCTCATAGTTTTTAAGAACAGAGGAGCGCTCATCTCCCCTATTGAAGTTTAGATTCATAGATGCAAACTTATCCTTGCTTACTCCGCCCATACGGGTAGAAAAAGCGTGGCGCACCGTACCGCTTGCTGTCAGCTTTGGAAATGTAATATAAACTAAATCTCCAACTGTATTGATTGTTAATGTATTACTCTTCATAAAGGGCGATTTCCTTATTTAGAAAAAATATTGTTATATAAATTATTTAAGTTTTTAACAATAATATTCCTCTGAGTTTTACCAAAAAGACGCTCTATTTCATTTAATGCCTGTTCTAACATAGGTGGACGCCTATCGGTAGAATGTGAATCGGTTGCTATATAAGAAACATATCCTTTTTTTATAAGCTTGATTGTAATTCTTCTAAAGTGCGAATCCAAAATAGAGGGCGCATTAACCTGAGCTAAAATCTCGCCCGATTCAATAAGCTTTAAAATCTTTTTGAATCCCTTAAAGCGATGATATCTCTCTATATGCGCAATTATCGGAATAACCCCTACAGTGCTACAAAGATTATTTATATCTTTAATAATATTGTCATCTATAGTTGTAAAGGGCAATTCCAAAAGTAAATACTCGGAACCCGCAAGGGTAAGGTTTCTTATTCCGTAGCTCTTACCTATACCGCCGAAATAATAAACCTCACAGCCGACGTGAATATTAGGAAGGTCAAGCCCTGCCGTAGCACTGTTAAGTTCAGTCAATGCGGTATTTACCTTTTCGTTAAAATCCTCTATACTCTCACTAAAAGCATCGAAATGCGGAGTTGCTATAACATCCGTAATTCCCTGCTTTTTCATCATCTCCAAAATTTCTAAAGACATCTGAAGACTTTTAGAGCCGTCATCAACACCATGAAGAATATGAGAATGAATATCAACTAATCCCATATTTATACCTCGGTAATCTTATTTTCTTCTAGATATGCTGCGACTGCTATAATCGCCATAACCGTATTCACCATAACCGTAGCTACCACTGCTAGAGTACTTGTAACCATATCTATATGTATATCTACGGTATGAATAACGGCGTGAGTTTTTCGGATTTGCGCCGTTTAGCATTGCACCTAAAATCTTAATATTTGCAAATTTAGCTGCATTTATAGCCGCCTTTACAGATTCACGAGGAGTATATGCATCTCTTACTACTAAAACCATACCGTCTGTATGAGGGCCAATAAGCAATGCATCGGTAACGATATTTAATGGTGGAGTATCAATTATAATATAATCGTATTTTTCGCGAAGCTCCTCTACTAAATTTTTAAATGCTACAGAGCCTAAAAGCTCAGAGGGATTTGGCGGAATAGGACCTGCCGTTAAAACATCAAGATGCGGATTAGCGCTCTTTTTAACATCCTCAAACTTTTCAAAGCCGGCTAACACACTGGAAAGACCTACATTGTTTTCCATGCGAAGCTTTTTGTGTATTGAAGAACGCCTAAGGTCAGCGTCTATAACAAGCACCTTGCCGTTAAGCTGAGAAAATGCAATAGCAATGTTTACAGAGGTTGTAGACTTGCCCTCACTCGCATTAGAACTCGTAAAGGACATAACCTTTCCGTTTTCCTGAGCTAGCAGGAACATGAGATTTGTACGCATTGTTTTATAAGATTCAACTACAGCAAAAGGCACCTTTTTATCAGATGCATTACTAGCATTCTCATAGTTGCTTTCCGAAACAGCATAGTCACTATAGCTTGTATTTGATTTAAGCTTTTTCATAACATTCTTAATAGGCATTGTATTTACCTCCTGCAGTCTGGTTCGAAGTACTTAGTACTCCCACACTCTCAAAGTCAGGTACCGTGCCGATAATGGGTATATCAAAGTTTGCAGCCAAATCAGCCTCACCTAAAATAGCGTGGTCAAAAGAATCGACAATAAAGGCTACTGCAAATGCTAAAACAGCACCCACTACTGCCGCCACCATAATAAGAAATGTTGTTTTTGGATAAACAAGAGCTGCCCCATCGGCAGTAGAAGTAACTGTAGCATAAGAGTAAGGGATAAAATCAGAAATATAATCGGGGGCTAAAGCGACAAATTTATTAACAAGATCAATAGCCTCTTCACTAGAAGTTGCAGTAAAAGTAATATCAATAAACAAAGATCTGTTTGATCTTGACGCGATAGAAATCATGCCCTTTAAAGAACTATAGGAACGTCTGTTTCCTATTTCATCTGAAAGAGTTCTAAAAATATCAGGTGTTTTTAAAATATCAATAACCGTTTCCATAAGGCTAACCGAAGCGCTAATATCGGTAGAACTTACCGTTTCATCATCTTCAGTTGTTGTGTTTTGAACAAGAATTGCACCGTTTGTTACAAGTATTGAAGCTGTAGCACTGTATCTCGGTGTTGCCAAAAACTTACAGTATCCGAAGGCCGCACAAGCGAAAACAACGGCAGCTAAAATAAGTGCCCATAGTCTCCTTAGAGCCAAGTTTAGAATATACATTATCGATATTTCTTTCATTTTTATACTCCTAACTCTTTTTTTAATATATTTCGAAGGCATAATATCTCATAATATGTTTTTATTATATCATTATGTAGACTATATTTCAAGAAAATTATCACAAACAAGTAAAAAAGCCGCAAGAAAACTCTTGCAGCCTTTAAACTTTAACTGTATTAAATTATTACTTTAAAACAACCTCAATTACAGGGATTATTCCGTCGGGCTTAATTTTCGGTGTAACAAATCTTACGGTGCCGTCAGCATTATCATGGAATATAACCTCACTACCATCCTGTAAAAGCTGAGAGTAACTGATTTTCCCCGCCATATTCTGCATCAAAAGATCCGAATAGGGATAATCTATAAGGTGGATGTAGAGTCTCTTTTCGTCGTTAGACTGTGTAAGCATCGAGCCTATCGGCGCTATAAATTCGGGCTCTGCCATTGTACAGTCATAAATTGAGCGGCCGTTGACTCTAAGCCACTCTCCGTATGCCTCAAGTGCTTTGTCGGCTCGCTTATCAAAAAAACCTCTTGAAGTGGGGCCTACATTCATAATAAGATTACCGCCTGTACTTACACAGGATATAAGCAAACGAATAAGCATTTCAGGTGTTTTCCAACTCATTTCGTCGCGGCTGTAGCCCCACGCTCCCGAGAAGGTCTGCCAAGACTCCCAAACCCTTTTTTCACCTGTATCAGAGTATTCAGGCCATGTAGGTGTGTGTGTCTGCTCAGGTGTTATCGTATCCTGTTCAATGCCGAGGCGGTTGTCAATGATAATATCGGGGTTAATTTCTCTTATCATCTTAACAAGATTTTCGCTGTCCCAAGTCTCAGCATTAGTCCAAGGCATCCATTCTTTATAATCCTTTATAGCAAACTGATTAAAGTCATTATCCATACTTTCAAGGTCGCTGTATGTAAAGTCAAACCATAAAAGGTCAATCTTTCCGTAATTATTGAGAAGCTCTCTTACCTGATTAAACATATACTCGCGGTATTTTGACATATCGCGTCTTTTGTTCTGCTCCTCGGCATCAGGAGCGTTGCGTAATGGATGGAAAAGGTCTATCTGATAATCGGGATGATGCCAATCAAGAAGCGAATAGTAAAAACCAACCTTTATACCTTCGGCACGAAAAGCCTCAACATATTCCTTTACTAAATCTCTGCCAAAAGGAGTGTTGGTAATTTTGTAGTCGGTATATTTTGAATCGAAAAGGCAGAAGCCTTCGTGGTGTTTTGTTGTGAGAACAGCATACTTCATACCTGCAGCTTTGGCTTTTTTTGCCCACTCGCTTGCATCAAACATATCAGGATTAAAGTTTTCAAAATACTTATCGTACTTTTCATCAGGTATCTCTTCTAGTGTTTTAACCCATTCGTGTCGCGCACTAAGTGAATAAAGACCGAAATGAATAAACATACCAAATCTGTCTTTTAAAAACCATTCGGTATTACCTTGCGTTTTTCTGATTTTATAACTGCTCATAAAAACTCTCCTTAATATACACAAAACTTGATTTAACGCTTTATGTGTGTTAAAATCAAAATATAGATTTTATTGTTTTTTCAAATGCCTATATTATACGATTAGTATAGTATTTATGCGGTAAAAAGTCTATGTATATTTTTATTCATAATATGGAGATTTTTATATGAATAATAATTTTTCTGCCTTTGTAAATCAGTGCTTTGATTCTCCACATCTTCAGTGTATTGACAGCGGATATATGCATTTTGATAAAACCTGGCAATATAAAAATGTTACTTCTCCTTTTACAAGACTCTACTTTGTAGAAAAAGGTGCCGGTATTTTAACGGTGGGAGACAAGAAAATTGAGTTGAAACCGAATTTTGCCTATCTTGTACCTACAAATTTAAAATTCGATTACAGTTGCGATGACTATCTTGTTAAATCCTACTTTCATCTGAATTTAATAGATGATGCCGGCTTTGATATTTTTAAAAATATCAAAGAAATAAAATCGGTGAAGGTTTCTCCCGAAGAAATAGCCGAGGTTACACGCTTTTTAAATCCTCCTACCCTTGAAGACGCCTTTCGTTTAAGAAGAATTATTTTTGCAACTCTCGAAAAACTTTTTAGTGAAATTATTTCTCCTGACTGTCTTTATAAAGCACATTCGCCATTAATTGACAGCGCTGTTGCATACATAAAGACAAATCTTTCAAATACACTCACCGCCAAGATGGTAGCAAAGCATCTTTTTATCTCAGAAAGCAATCTCCATAAGCTTTTTAAAACTGAAACAGGAACAACCCTCGGTCATTACATTGATACTCTTATTTTCTTTAACGCTCAGCTAATGCTCTCAAAAACCGATTTAAGTTTAAAGGATATAAGCGAAAAGCTCGGTTTTCGCGACCAATTTCACTTTTCCCGCCGTTTTAAAGAGCTTTCGGGAGTTTCTCCGTCATTTTACAGAAAACAGCAGACATTAAGGCAGATATAGAGCAGTTCAAATAGTGAAGAGTAATAATTAAAAAGCCTTGAACAGTAATGTTCAAGGCTTTTTTGTCATTCGTGTCCGAAAAAGAACCGAATGAAAACGGAGGATTTTCTTTATTTTTACTTAAATAATAACATTATTACGTATCCATCGCGAAAAAATAAAGGATATTAGTATCACAATCATAGATTGCTAATGTATAATTTACAGAATATCGTGATAAAAGTTCACTATCATCATATCTATCATCTAAATTTTCACTGTGCCTATCATAAAAATAATAATATCCGTTTTTTATTTCAGGTAAAATTGCCTCCCCTTCCTCATCGCTTATATGAGGAGCCATATTTACCATTGTGTTTAATTCAGTGTCAAAATATTCCCCTCCATAAACAACAGTATGAAGATTGCTTGTTAGGGGAAAAGCTTCCCATTTATCATTATTCTTTATTTGCTCTAATAAATCGTTGTTTTCAAAACAATATTCGGCATATGTAGTGCCATCGCCAAGAAATCCACCATGGTCATCGTTATATTGCTTTTGAACACCTGCACTAATGTCAATACCAATATGTTTTGAAATAGATTTTTTAATGCTTTCCGAATTAGATTGCGTTTTAGTTGAACAGGCAGAAAATTGAAAACATAATATTATACACAAACACAAGGTTAGCAATCTTTTCATAAAATCACCTCTTGGATTTAGTATAGCATAAAAGCGGCAGCAAATCAATGCGGAGCATTGTATGTAATCCGACAAAGTCGGAATGTAATCAACAAGAAGTGTTGGATGTAATCAATCCGAAGGAAATGCACCTACGGTGATGCCATACACGCTCCGCGTGATTACATACGCCTAACGGCGATTACATACCAATCCTTCGGATTGGATAAAAATAAAGGAACTGTCGAAACAGTTCCTTTATTTTTTGGAGGCACCACCCGGAATCGAACCGGGGAATAAAGGTTTTGCAGACCTCTGCCTTACCGCTTGGCTATGGTGCCGTATTAAATTTTTGCTCAAATCAGCAAAAATTATTCTATCACAAATATATGCTTCTGTCAAGCAATTTATTAAATTTATTTGTAAAGAAATTTACAATTTTTCTTCTTTAGCCTTGACAACCAACCCCTTAATTAATATAATCTTAAGAGAAATTATTTTTTAGCATAGTAAAAGGGGGAAATTTTTTGGAGGGAATAGCAAAACTTGATGTAATAATTCTTTTTTCTCTTATGGGTATTATCGCTTTATTCCTCATTATCGGTTGGATTATTTGTCTCAAAATTCTCTCTGATAAGAAAAAATTCGAGCGCCCTTATATCCCCTTTGCTCATGTCACTTTAACATATACTTCTGTCCTTTTTTCAACCATTATATATCTGTTAAATCTTGGATATTTAAGGTTTTTTGCACTCCTTGTTGTTCTTCCCTATCTTTTTATTTTTGCTGTTGTTTGCGGTTCTTTCGGAAAGTTTGCGGATTATTATCCCAAAAGACTTATTACTGTAAACCGCCTTGTACATATCTCTTTTATTTTACCAAATCTGTTCTGTCCTGATTACATTGACAATAATCAGTGGGTGCTTTGCAGACTTATACCCCTTAAAAGTGAATCTGCATTTTTGGTGTTCGTTTACATCACCTTCGCACTAATAATACTTCACATCGCACTCCTTGTTTTTCAGATTGTTTTAATCACAATAGAGCACAAAAATGTTAAAAAAATACTAGCTGTTAAAAAAGCTGAATATGACGCGCTTAACAAAAGGGATGAACCCGGAAAATTCAATTTCTAAAAAGCCTTAAATCTTCTTTTCAGGGCTTTTTCCGAAAGTTAGATTATGTTTAAAATATTATAAAAAAAGACTTGATTTTTAACTTTAAATCGTTTATAATAATTTGGTACCTTAAACAATTTAATACATTTGGAGAGATGGCTGAGCTGGTCTAAGGCGCACGATTGGAAATCGTGTAACGGCTAATACCCGTTCAGGGGTTCGAATCCCCTTCTCTCCGCCAGTAAAAAGCAATTCACTAATAGTGGGTTGCTTTTTTATTTTTACTCTTAAGGGGATTCGAACAAGCCGTAAAAAAACAGTCCGGTGGACTGTTTTTTAGGCGCGGCAACGAGCAGAATGCTCGGCGATAGGTGCGACAGCACCGGGACAAAATCCCCTTCTCTCCGCCAAAACGAAAATCCTGTCAACTTTTGTCGATGGGATTTTTGTTTTGTATTATTCATTATTCTTTTTTCAATATTCATCATTCATTCGACAAGATTTTCAATGAATATTGAATGATGAAGTCGCTTCGCTGATGAATAATGAATAATTTTG
>JAQXZE010000070.1 GCA_029227055.1 Oscillospiraceae bacterium
TTTTCTATATTTCCTCAAAAAAATTGAAAAATTCAACACTTAAAAAAATATATCAAAAAAGTTTGACTTTTTTTTGTTTTTTGCTTGACATTTCAATTTTTATATGGTATAGTAATCAGGCGTTGAAAATTTGCTGGTGTAGCTCAGTTGGTAGAGCAGCTGATTTGTAATCAGCAGGTCGGGGGTTCGAGTCCGTCCACCAGCTCCATTTTCCAAAACGGCTCAAAGCCCTTAAAAAAATTAAATATGGGAGAGTTCCCGAGTGGCCAAAGGGGGCAGACTGTAAATCTGTTGCTTTCAGCTTCGATGGTTCGAATCCATCCTCTCCCACCAGCAGAAAGACATCCGTTAAGGGTGTCTTTTTTGCTGTGTGGGAGAGGATACTAGATAAGAAACATCGTTCGTCGAAGCAGCCGCAAAAACGCGATAGTTTTTGCGGACTGTGAAGTCTCGAGTAGCGCAGATTTTTCGCAACCGCTCGGAGCGGTCGAAAAATCAAGAGACGCAGAGTATCCATCCAAAAGCTCTCGTATCATAAGACACGGGGATTTTTACTTTTTCACTATTACCTCTTCACTTTTCTCTTAAATACAAGGATTTTCGGGAAGTAATAAGTAAGAAGTGATAGTGAAGAAGTTCACTCCGCCAACGGCGGAATATCACTGAAATTCAGGACAATATGGATTCGAACGACCGAAACGACGATATACCTTGTTTGATCTGTTGTTTTATGTTATAATTAAATAAAGGCGGTGATGTTGTGGCTAAAGAAAAAGATAAAGTAGGATTAAAAGAAATTGTAGCATACGAAAAAACTCAAATGTTGCCTTTGAATTTTACAGTATCCTACATACTGACACCTATTTATGCAGTTGTTTGCTTTTTGCTCATAGGAGCGTTTGCTGTTTTAATGGAAGTAGATGATGAAAAATATTTAGTTCACGGTTTATTGTGTTTGGGTGCTTTTGTTTTAATTTCAATTATCTTTTTGGCAAGCGTTCCACTTGTGCGAAAAAAAGCAATTAAAATGGAAATTGAACGATATGATTTTGACACTTCAGAAGAAGAATCACTTGAAATTTATGATTTTTCTACTGAAGAATTTTCTCTAAAATTTGATAAGTACGGAATGTATGTAAACGACGAACTGTTTTATTACAACCATTTAAATAAAAATGTTGTAACAAGTAATTACTTGAAACGAGTAGGCGTGTACTTACAATTTGCTTTAGACGAAGAACACAGAGTTACCCTTTGGGTTAATCCCACAACTTTAAAAATGTTGGAAAGTTTGGAAATTAAATTAGATAATAGGCATATTTTAGATTATATTATTTCAAACAAAAAAGAAGCTTTCGAACAAATATACAATAAGGGATATGTAATTGCTCGTTATAAATAATTCTCTGGACTTATAACAGTTTCTGTGCATAATTGCTGTTACCAAAAAGAAAGGTGGCAATTATATGAGCACAAAAGAATTACAGAAAGAAATTTGGCTTTTATACGGACTTTGGTATAGGTATTATCTTCTATATACTTTTCTTAGGGAGAGCAAAAGAGAATTAGAGTTAGTATCAAAACTGTAGGAAAAACAAAATGAGCTTTTATGGCTTATCGACTTTGCAAAAGACCAACTTTGAGTTGGCATCTAAATGGTTCGGAACAGCCAGCAGAAAGACATCCGTTAAGGATGTCTTTTTTGCTGTGTGGGAGAGGATACTCGAATGCAAGAACTCTATCGTCCTTTTTATAAATATATTGCAAAATGATATTTGATGTTGTACAATTAAAAAGTATTTACATGAGGGGGTTTTATTATGGAAACAGCTTTTTCGATTGCCAGTCCGGTATGGATTGAGGGTAAAGAAACCGAAAAAAATATTACTGCGTTGTTTGTCGCTAAAATCGGCAAGGGAGAAACCAAAATTAATCTGACTGCATCGTCTATATACCGTATGTTTGTCAACGGTCGTTTTGTTTCTTACGGTCCTGCCCGTGCGCCTCACGGATATTTCCGTGTTGATCGTATAGACCTTACGAAATATTGCACTAAAGAAGAAAATTTTGTTGCCATAGAAGTAGCGGGTTATAATGTAAACTCCTATTATCTATTAGACCAACCCTCTTTTTTACAGGCAGAGATACTGCAAAACGGTACTCTTGTTGCAAAGACCGCAGTAAACGGAGAGTTTTATTGCCGCCTTGTTACAGAGCGCTTAAAGAAGGTTCAGCGTTACAGTTTTCAGCGTCCCTTTGCTGAATCTTGGAGGGTAAATAAGGCATATTATGACGCGTATATCTCTTTACCGTCAAATCCCCAACCTTTAACAGAAAGCAAAGCGTTTAAGTATCTTGAACGAAATGTAGGTTTTGCTTCTCTTAAAGAAAGTGATTGTTTGCAAATTGCTTCTTCCGGAACAACAGAGTACAGAGAAGAAAAACTGTTTGACTTTAAAGACCGTTCTCTGACTAATATCTCCGATACACTAAAGGGATATCCTATCGAAGAATTAGAGTTTGGGTTAACCGAAGACGCATCTCACTTGCATTTTTCAAAAAATGAATTTACTTCCCGAAATCCAAAGTCGGTAGAGCATCTCTCTGCGGGTGAATGGATAACCGCAAAATTCAGATGCAATCTTTCGGGATTTATTAAACTTAAAGTAAAGGTGCCCCGTAAGACTCGCTTTACATTATTATTTGACGAGCTTTTCTTGGAAAACGACATCAACCCTTGGCGTATGACGGATTGTTGTAATGTTCTTGATGTAACCTTTGATGCCGGCGAATACACCTTTGTTTCCTATGAGCCGTATACTCTTTGCGGTTTGAAAATCGTTTGTCGAGAAGGAAATGCAGAAATATCTCAAATTTCCATGATTGAATATTCCTGTGACTTTGAAATGAAACGCTACGCAGGGGATAATGATAATTTACGCAAAATCTGGGATGCAGCGATAGAGTCATACCGTCAAAACGCTGTAGATCTTTATACCGATTGCCCTTCCCGAGAACGCGCAGGCTGGCTTTGTGACAGTTTTTGGACGGCTCGAGTAGAGAAGACGCTGACAGGTCGTTCAGTTGTAGAGCATAATTTTTTAGAAAATTATCTATTGCCTGAATCCTTCGCCCACATTCCCGACGGTATGTTACCTATGTGCTATCCCGCTGATCATAGAGACGGTATTTTTATCCCGAATTGGTCTATGTGGTTAGTTTTGGAACTCAAAGAATATTTAAAGCGTAGCGGCGATCGCGAAATGATTGACGCTTTTCGTCCTAAAGTTTATAAATTGCTAAATTATTTAGACACATTTTTAAACGAAGACGGTCTATTGGAACGCTTGCCCTCTTGGGTTTTTGTGGAGTGGTCCGAAGCCAATGCGCTGATAAATGATGTGAACTACCCTTCAAATATGCTCTATGCCGCATGTTTGGAGGCTTGCGCAGAGCTTTATGATGATAAGGCTCTTGCAAATCGTGCCGCTGATATGAAAGAGAAGATTCTGCAACAATCCTTTAACGGAGAATTCTTTGTGGATAATGCTGTTCGTGAGAACGGAAAATTAGTTTCTTCAGGAGAAACTACCGAAGTCTGTCAGTACTATGCCTTCTATTTCAATCTTGCCACTCCGAAAAGCCATTCTCTATTGTGGGAACGCTTATTGCACGATTTCGGTCCTCACCGCAGGATAGAAAACAAATTCCCTAAGGTACATTTTGCAAATGCTTTTATGGGCAGCTATATGCGACTTGATTTGCTCTTCCGTTACGGATACAAGGAACTCGCTCTAAATAACATTGAGGGCTATTTTACAAAGATGGCAGACGCTACGGGAACTCTCTGGGAGCATGACCAAACCCATGCTAGTCTTTGCCACGCCTTTGCGTCCCATGTAGTTTGTTGGTTAGATTGTTGATTTTAAAGCATTTTACATAGCAGAAAGACATCCGTATAGGTGTCTTTTTTGTTATGTATGAAAAACACCAGAAAACAAGCCACAAAAAGCTAAATTTTTCCGCTTTTCCTTCTTGACTTTAGTGCAGTGATGTGGTAGTATGGTAGCATACTAAATTGGTGAGGTAGAATTATGTTAAGATTTCGCTGTGAATCGGTTGACAGATTGTTTCAAACTATATTAAACTTAGAAAGTATTGAAGAGTGTTACGAGTACTTTGCTGATATCTGCACTATAAAAGAGGTTCAGGATATGGCGCAAAGACTTGACACCGCTATTCTTTTAAACGAAGGCTTAAGTTATCAGAAGATTATAGAACAAATAGATGTTAGCAGCGCCACTATCGGAAGGGTCAGCAAATGCCTTAATTACGGTAGCGGCGGTTACCGTAATGCCATTGATAAATTAACCTACGGGGAGAAAAAGGCATGAAAAACTCAGATTTATTTTTAAGCTTTAATGAAAAGGTAATTTTCTCTCTTCGTTCTCTTTATTCTTCTCACGGATATTCTCAATATAAAATGAGTAAGTTTGAAGAATATGACCTATATGCTATGAACAAGGACTTTTTAATTTCCGATAGCGTTATAACCTTTACCGACACTAACGGCAAATTAATGGCTCTAAAGCCTGACGTCACCCTTTCTATTATAAAGAACATTAAGGACGAACCTGATACGCTGAGTAAGGTTTTTTATAATGAAAATGTTTACAGAATTTCAGTTGGCTCTCACACCTATAAAGAAATAATGCAGGCAGGCCTTGAATGTTTCGGTGATATTGATTCTTATAGTATTTGTGAGGTTATAACCTTAGCGGCAGAAAGTCTTAAAACAATAAGTGATTCCTGTGTTTTGGATATTTCTCATTTAGGTCTTTTGGAGAACATTTTTGAAAGCTTTAATATTCCTAAGATAGCAAGAACTCAAATTTTAAAGTTTATTGGTGAGAAAAATGTTCACGAGCTTGCCAGATGTTGTTCAGAACTCGGTGTCGATGAAGAGAACATAAACGCCATTAAATTTTTAGTGTCTGCATCAGGCAATCCCGACGAGGTTATCCCCTCCCTTATAAATAGCCTCAAAGGCAAAACCGATATTTCTCCGCTTGAAGATATGCAGGTTATATTAGCGGCGGTTCCCTCCTCCCTAAAGCCGATGCTCAGAATAGACTTTTCGGTTGTAAATGATATTAAATACTATAACGGAATTGTTTTTAAAGGCTTTATAGAGGGTATTCCGACAAGTGTTTTATCGGGCGGTCAGTATGATAAACTTATGCAAAAAATGAAGCGCCGTTCCCTAGCAATCGGCTTTGCAGTTTATCTTGATATGCTTGAAAGATTTAATCTGCCCTCAAAGGAATACGATTTTGATGTACTATTAACTTATTCTGATAAAACTAATCTTTCCTCTTTGAATAAGTTTGCAAATGAGCTTATTAAAAGTGGAGAAAGAGTTTTAGTTTCAAAGAAAGCATCTAAAAATATTAAATACCGTAAACTTATAGATTTTGACAGCGAGGTGGCAAAAGGTGAAATCAATGCTTAATGTAGCTCTACCGAAAGGCAGACTCGGCGAGAAGGTTTATTCAATGTTTGAAAAAGCAGGTTTTGAATGTCCCTCAATAAAAGAAAACAACCGTAAACTTATTTTTGAAAACGAAGAGGTTGGAGTTCGCTACTTTTGGGTGAAGCCCTCTGATGTTGCCATTTATGTTGAACGCGGCGCTGCGGATATCGGTGTTGCGGGTAAGGATATTTTGCTCGAATACTCCCCTGATGTTTATGAGCTTTTAGACCTTAATATTGGTAAATGCCGAATGGCAGTTGCCGCTAAAAAGGATTTTAGATATGATATGAGCCGTACCTTGAGGGTTGCAACAAAATTTAAAAATATCGCAAGTAACCACTATTTATCAAAAGGTATGGATATTGATATTATTCATCTTAACGGCTCGATAGAAATAGCGCCCATTTTAGACCTTTCGGATGTTATTGTCGACATCGTTGAAACAGGCACCACACTCAAGGAAAACGATTTAGAGGTTATTGAGGAAATTGTGCCGATTAGCGCGCGTTTCATCGCAAATAAAACAAGTTATAAATTCAAATCAGAGGCCATTGATAAAATTGTTAAACAAATGGCATTAGAAGGATAGGTTTTAAAGCAAACGGAGGCCAAATAATGATTAAAATTTTAAAATTCGGTGAGGTTTCGGCAAATGATATTTTCGCGCGTACAGAACCCACCGTAAATGTTGAAGCCGTGGTTAGTGAAATAATTGAAAATGTTAAGAAAAACGGCGATAAGGCACTTTATGAATATTCTGAAAAGTTTGATAAAGCAAAGCTTGATAGCTTAGCAGTAAGCGAAGCAGAGATTGAAGAAGCGGTAAATTCAGTAGAGCCTGAATTCTTAGAGATTTTAAAATCTGCCGCAGAAAACATCCGTGAGTATCACAAAAATCAGGTTAGAAGCGGTTTTGAAATTAAAAAGGCAGACGGAGTAATAATAGGTCAGAAAATTATTCCTGTTGATAAAGCAGGTCTTTATGTGCCGGGTGGGACAGCCGCTTACCCCTCGACCGTTCTTATGGATTCTATCCCCGCTAAAATTGCAGGCTGCAAAGAGGTGGTTATGGTAACACCCCCCTCTCAAAACGGAAAGGTAAACCCTGTTATTCTTGCGGCGGCTTTTGTTGCAGGTGTTGATAAAATATTCAAGGTTGGCGGTGCTCAGGCAATAGCCGCCTTAGCTTACGGCACCGAAAGTATCCCTAAGGTTGATAAAATTGTAGGTCCAGGAAACGCCTTTGTAGCCGAGGCTAAAAAACAGGTTTTCGGTCAGGTTTCTATCGATATGATAGCAGGACCCAGCGAAATTTTAATCATTGCCGATGCAAAAACAAACCCCGCTCATGCAGCGGCAGACTTGCTTTCTCAGGCAGAACACGATAAAATGGCAAGTGCAGTACTTGTAACAAATTCAGAAGAGCTTGCTTTTGCTGTAAGCGAGGAGCTTGAAAAACAAATTCCGCTCTTATCAAGAAGTGAAATTGCGCGTGCATCTATTGATAATAACGGCAAAATCATTGTGGCTGACAGCTTAGAAAAGGTAATTGAAATTTCAAATGAAATCGCTCCCGAACATTTAGAGTTATTACTCGACGAGCCTTTTAAATATCTTGATTTAATTCGCCATGCAGGCTCTGTTTTTATGGGAAGATATTGCCCTGAGGCCTTAGGCGATTATTATGCAGGTCCTAATCACACCCTTCCTACAAGCGGTACTGCAAAATTTTCAAGTCCCCTATCGGTTGATGATTTTATTAAGAAAACGCAGTATACTTATTACACAAAACAAGCGCTTGATAAGGTAGCTCAGGATGTTGCATACTTTGCAGAAAAGGAAGGTCTAACTGCCCACGCTAAGAGTGCGGTTATTCGTACGGAGGAAAATTAAGTGAGTTGTTTTTTGAATTCAAAATTCAGTCGTTTGGTGCCCTACACCCCCGGTGAGCAACCGAAAGACATGAAATACATAAAGCTTAACACTAATGAGTCACCCTTTGCACCCTCACCTAAAGCACAAATGATGGCAGCAAAGGCAGCCCAAAGCCTACAGCTTTATTCTGACCCTGAATGCCGTGACCTAGTTTTTGCGGCGGCAAAATACTTCGGTATTCAAACCGACGAAATTATTTTTACTAACGGCTCAGACGAGGTTTTAAATTTCGCATTTATGGCATTTTGCGAAAACGGCGCCGTTTTTCCCGATGTAACCTACGGCTTCTATTCGGTTTTTGCTGAACTTAACGGTGTTAACTATAAGGAAATTCCTTTAAAAGAGGATTTTTCGGTTGATATCAATGATTATATTGGAGTTAACAAAACGGTATTTTTAGCAAACCCCAATGCGCCGACGGGAATTGCGCTGAGTGTTGAGGATATTGAAAAGATAGTTAAATCAAACCCCAACAATGTGGTAGTTATCGACGAAGCGTATGTTGATTTCGGGGCTAAAAGTGTTATTCCGCTTATCAAAAAATACGATAATTTGCTCGTTACCCAAACCTTTTCAAAATCGCGTTCACTAGCGGGAGGAAGACTAGGCTTTGGAATTGGCTCAAAAAAGCTTATATGCGACCTTAACACAATTAAATATTCAACCAATCCTTACAATGTTAATTCAATGACTGCGGCGGCAGGAATTGGCTCATTAGAGGATGATGAATATATTAAGAATAACTGCGAGAAGATTAAAGAAAACCGAGAGTATCTCGAAAAAGAACTTGAAAAGTTCGGATTTTCTATGACAGCTTCTTCTGCTAATTTTATATTTGCTAAGCACTGCAGTATCGGTGGCAAGGATATCTATCTGAAGTTAAAGGAAAAGGGAGTTTTAGTCCGTCACTTTGACAAGGAACGATTAAAGGATTATACCCGTATAACAATCGGCAGTAAAGAGCAGTTAGATGTTTTAATCGAAAAACTAAAAGAAATACTAGAGGAGTTACTATGAGAACAGCTACAATTAACCGAAAGACAAAAGAAACCGATATTTCTTTAACCCTTAATATCGATGGAACGGGCAAGAGTGAAATCAACAGTGGTTGCGGCTTTCTTGACCATATGTTAACCCTTTTTGCAAAGCACGGAAGATTTGATTTAACACTCACCTGCAAGGGAGACACCGAGGTTGACGACCATCACACAGTCGAGGATATAGGTATTTCTTTAGGTCTTGCTTTTAAAGATGCCCTAGCCGATAAAAAGGGCGTTACCCGTTACGGATATATGATTTTGCCTATGGACGAAGCACTCATTTTAACTGCGATAGATTTTTCGGGCAGAGCATATCTAGGCTATGATATGGATATTCCTGCAGAGAAGGTCGGAACCTTTGACACCGAGCTTGTTGAGGAGTTTTGGTACGGCTTTGTACGCAATGCAGAGTGTACCCTACACATTAAAGAAATTGACGGTTGCAACTCTCATCACATAATTGAAGGGGCTTTTAAATCAGCGGCTCACAGTATCAAAGACGCCGTTAAAATCGACCCCGAATTAGAAAACGAAGTTTTATCTACAAAGGGTGTTTTATAATGGTATCCATAGTTGATTACGGTGTCGGTAACCTTTTTTCGCTAAAAAGCTCTTTTGCGGCGATTGGCGTTGAAGTAGTTGTTACTGCAGACCCCGAGATTTTAAAAAATGCAGACGGCATTGTTTTGCCCGGAGTAGGCGCATTTGAGGATGCGGCGAAGAAATTAAGAAACAGCGGTCTTGATAAGGTTTTGATTGAACTTGCAGCAGAGGGCAAGCCACTTATGGGCATTTGTCTTGGAATGCAGTTACTCTTTGAAAAAAGCTATGAATACGGCGAGCATAAGGGTTTAGGGCTTATCAAGGGCTCTGTCAAGCCGATAAAGGATGTTATACCGAATACTCTTAAAATCCCACACATTGGTTGGAACCAACTTATATACAAAAAGAACACTCCCCTATTTTCTTATATAAATGACGGCGACTGTGTTTATTTTGTTCATTCTTTTTATGCGGCTGACTGTGATGCTTCTGTTGTTGCAGTCTCTGAATACGGCGCATTTCTTACGGCGGCAGTGCAAAATAAAAATATTTTTGGATGTCAGTTTCACCCCGAAAAAAGCGGCAAGGTTGGTCTTAACATACTTAAAGCATTTGCCGAAATGAAGGAGAACGAAATATGTTAATTTATCCCGCAATAGATATTTTTTCAGGGAAGGCTGTGCGTCTTTTCAAGGGCGATTATGCTCAAATGACCGTTTATAACGAAAACCCCGAAGAAGTGGCACTTGATTTTTTAAAGAGTGGCGCTACCCACATTCATCTTGTCGATTTAGAGGGTGCTAAAAGCGGTGAAACACCTAATATTGAAACGGTGATGTCAATCAAAAAAGTAACCGGACTTTTTTGTGAGATAGGCGGCGGAATTCGTTCAATGGAGGTTATTGACCGATATATTAGTGCCGGTGTTGACCGTGTTATTTTAGGAACCGCTGCGGTGACAAACGAAGGCTTTGTAGAGGAGGCAGTCCAAAAATACGGCGAAAAAATAGCTGTTGGTATAGATATTAAAGACGGTCTTGTTGCAATAAAGGGTTGGACCGAAACATCTGATATCGACGCTTTCAAGTTCTGTGAAAAAATGCAAAAAATCGGTGTTAAAACGGTTATCTGCACCGATATTTCAAAGGACGGCGCAATGCAAGGTACCAACCATCAGTTATATCGCGAGCTTTCAAACAGATTTTCTTTAAATATAATAGCTTCGGGCGGCGTTTCAAGTATCGACGATATTAAAAAGCTTGCCGAACTAGAGCTTTACGGTGCGATAGTTGGAAAAGCTTATTATACGGGGGCTGTTAGTCTTAAAGAAGCAATTGAGGTGGCTAAATGATAACAAAAAGAATAATACCCTGCCTCGATGTCAGGGACGGGCGTGTTGTAAAGGGTGTAAATTTTGAAGGCTTAAGGGATGTTTCCTCCCCTGTCGAGCTTGCAAAGTTTTATAGTGCGTGCGGTGCGGACGAGCTTGTATTTTATGATATTACAGCGTCTAGCGACGGCAGAAAGCTTTTTACCGAAATACTCACCGAAACTGCAAAGGAAGTTTTTATCCCCTTAACAGTTGGTGGCGGTATCAATACCGTTGCCGATTTTGACCGCGTTTTGAAATGCGGCGCAGATAAAGTCAGTGTTAACTCAGGGGCTATAAGAAACCCTGAGCTTATAAATGAGGCTGCCAAGCTTTATGGCGACCAATGTGTTGTTTTATCGGCGGACATTAAGCGTGTAAACGGTGTTTTCCGCGTGTTTGCCAAGGGCGGCAGAGAAGATACAGGTATGGAGGCTATTGAATGGATAAAGCGCTGTGTCGGAAACGGCGCCGGTGAAGTTGTTGTTAATTCAATAGATACAGACGGCGTAAAGCAAGGCTTTGACCTTCAAATGCTTGATGCCGTTTGTAACGCTGTAAATGTTCCTATTATCGCATCGGGCGGTGCCGGTAAAATAGATGATTTTATTACCTTATTTAAAACCTTGCCAAAGGTTGATGCAGGTCTTGCCGCTTCAATTTTCCATTTTGGAGAAGTAAAGATTTCAGACCTTAAATCTGAAATGACAAAAAACAACATACCCACAAGAAACAGTGGATTTTAAGGAGTACATTATGATTGATATTAAAAGTTTAAAATTTGATAAAAACGGTCTTATACCTGCCGTAGTTGTAGATTCTGTAACCAAAAAGGTTTTGACTGTAGCATATATGAACGAGGAAAGCCTTAAAATTTCTATGGAGAAAGAGCTTACCTGTTTTTACAGCCGTTCCCGTCAGGAATTGTGGTTAAAAGGTGAAACCAGCGGAAATTATCAGCACATCGTTTCAATAACGGCTGACTGCGACAACGATGCTTTGGTAGTTGTAGTTGAGCCCGACGGCCCCGCCTGTCATAAGGGTGAGTTTTCTTGTTTCCATAATCCTATCTTCCAAAGCGAAGAGCGCAGAGAGTTTTCATATGAAGGTCTTATAGACCTTATTGAAGGCCGAAAGACCGAAAAGAAAGAAGGCTCCTACACCACCTATCTTTTTGAAAAAGGAATTGATAAAATTCTCAAAAAGGTGGGCGAAGAAAGCACAGAGGTTATAATTGCCGCTAAAGCAGACGATAAAAAGGAGACAATTTATGAAATTGCCGACCTTGCTTATCATGTTATGGTGCTTATGATTGAAATGGGCATTTCCCTTGAAGATATTCACAAGGAACTCGCCTCCCGCCATGTAATTGACCATAAGGTTAAACAGGAAAAAATGACTAAGTAATACGAAATTTTAAATTTTTAAGGAGATTTATGCTGAAATTCAAAAAATCCTCCGAACTGCTATGGATTTTCGGAAATATTTTTGTAGCGCTCGGTGTGTCCATTTGCAGCAAGGCAAACCTTGGCGTGTCTATGATTGCAGCCCCCGCCTTTGTTGTATCAGAAGCCTTGTCTAAAATCTTTGCCTTTTTAAGCGTCGGGGTTACTGAGTACATAATACAAGGAATTTTACTTATCGGCTTATGCCTTATTATCCGAAAATTCAACTGGCGATACTTGTTTGCTTTTGCAGTTGCGGTTATTTACGGCTATACATTAAACGTATTTTTATGGCTTTTTTCAGGAATAGAGTTTAACGGAGTTATAATCCGTTGGGTTATGTTAATAGTCGGTGATGTTTGCACCGCCTTTGGTGTTGCCTGTTTCTTCCATACATATATGCCGCTTCAGGTGTACGAATTATTTGTTGTTGAGGTTGCCCATAAACTTAAAATTGAAATAAACAAAGTTAAGTGGATTTTTGATATATCTCTTCTTGTAATTTCCATTATTTGCGCCTTTACCCTATTTGGTGATGCAACTTCTTTTGATTGGTCAAAAATAGGCTATACATCTTTCCACAGTATAGGTTTAGGCACTGTAGTAACCACAATTATTAACTCGCCTATTATAAAATTTATGAGCAAATTAATAGAACGCTTTTTTGAAGATACGCCTCGTTTTTCAAAGTTATATACTTTTCTAAAAAGAAAATAATTAATGACACCAAAATTCATATTTTGATATAATATTTATAAAGGTGGTACTGTTATGAATAACAAAAATAATCTTTTTCTTGGAATTGAGCTCGGTTCCACAAGAATCAAGGCTGTAGCTATTGACGATAAATACAACCCCGTTTCAAGCGGTGACTATACTTGGTCAAGCTCATTCGAAAACGGAATTTGGACATATGATATAGAAAAAGTTTGGGAGGGGCTTAAAACCGCCCTTTCTAAAGCCGAAATCAAAGATAGCATTTCATATATGGGTGTTTCTGGTATGATGCACGGATACTTAGCTTTTGACGCCGATTGGAATCTTTTAGCTCCTTTCAGAACCTGGCAAAACACTATAACAGGTCCTGCTGCGGCAGAGCTTACAGAGCTCTTTAATTTCAATGTTCCTCAAAGATGGTCTATCGCCCATTTGTATCAGGCAATCTTAAACGGAGAAGAACATATTTCAGAAATTGCACACATTACAACCCTTGCGGGCTATGTTCACTATATGCTAACGGGTGTTAATGCTATCGGTATAGGTGAAGCATCGGGTATGTTCCCCATCGACAGTGAAAACAGTTGCTATGATAAGAAAATGCTCGAAAGCTTTAATAAACTTGTAGCCGACAGAAATATTCCTTGGAAGCTTATTGATATCCTACCTAAGGTTCTTGTTGCGGGTGAGAATGCAGGTACTCTTACAAAAGAAGGCTCTGCAAGACTTGCAGGTCTTTTACCTGAGGGTATCCCCTTTGCTCCGCCCGAAGGGGACGCAGGTACGGGTATGACCGCTACAAACGCAGTAGCCCAAAGAACAGGTAACATTTCTGCAGGTACTTCCATTTTTTCTATGGTTGTTCTCGAAAAGCCCCTTAAAAATGTTTACGAAGAAATTGATATAGTTACTACCCCTGGCGGCAGAGATGTTGCTATGGTGCACTGCAACAACTGTACAAATGATTCTAATGCATGGGTATCTCTTATAAGCGAAATTGCCGCTCTTTTAGACTCTGACGCCACCCTAAACGATATTTATCCAAAGCTCTATAAAAAATC